>NCCT01000015.1 GCA_002279795.1 Hydrogenophilales bacterium 12-61-10 | reverse complement strand
CCCACGCTGATTCCCGAGCGCCGCCTGATCGCCAACGTCGACGGTGCGATGAACGCCGTGCTGGTGAAGGGCGACGCCGTCGGCCCGACGCTGTATTACGGCGCCGGCGCTGGCGCCGAGCCAACTGCGTCCGCCGTAGTGGCCGACCTGGTCGACGTCACCCGCCTGCACACGGCCGACCCGCACCACCGCGTGCCGCATCTGGCGTTCCAGCCCGACCAGCTGTCCGACACGCCGATCCTGCCGATTGACGAAGTTCGCACCGCGTATTACCTGCGCCTGCGCGCCTTCGACCGTCCCGGCGTGCTGGCCGACATCACCCGCATCCTCGCCGACAGCAACATCTCGATCGACGCCATGGTGCAGAAGGAACCCGCCGAAGGCGAGGTGGAGGTCAACATCATTCTGCTGACCCACATCACGGTGGAGAAAAACATCAATGCCGCGATCGCCAAGATCGAGGCGCTTGATACCGTGGCGGGCAAGGTCATGCGCATCCGCCTCGAAGAACTCGCGGCCAAGTAAGTCATTTAGGATCAGCATGAACTACCTCAGCACGCGCGGCCTGGCGCCGCACCTCCGATTCTCCGAAATCCTGCTGGGCGGACTGGCCAGCGATGGCGGCCTTTATGTGCCGGAAGCGTACCCACGTTTCAGCACCGACGAACTCGCGGCGATGCGCGGCATGAGTTATGCGGACCTGGCATTTGCCGTGCTGTCGCGCCTGATCGACGACATCCCGCACGATGACCTGCGCGCACTGATCGACAAGACCTACACCGCTGATGTGTACCGCTACGTCACGGACAAGGAAAACGCCGCCGACATTACCCCGCTGAAAACCCTGGAGCCAGGCCTTCACGTGCTGGCGCTGTCGAACGGCCCGACGCTGGCGTTCAAGGACATGGCGATGCAGCTCTTGGGCAACCTGTTCGAATACGCGCTGGCCCACTCGCCTTCGGGACAAGCAACCGGGGGCGAACTGAACATCCTCGGCGCCACCTCCGGCGACACCGGCTCGGCGGCCGAATACGCGATGCGCGGAAAGCGCGGCGTGCGTGTTTTCATGCTGTCGCCGGAGCACGGCATGACGCGTTTCCAGCAGGCACAGATGTATGCGCTTGCCGACGCCAATATTCACAACCTGGTGATCCGCGGCGTGTTCGACCAGTGCCAGGACATCGTCAAGGCCGTATCCAATGATCTGGATTTCAAAACGAAATATCACATCGGCGCAGTTAACTCGATCAACTGGGCGCGCGTCGCGGCGCAGAGCGTGTATTACTTCAAGGCCTATTTCGCGGCGACGCATTCCAACGACCAGCAGGTCTCGTTCTCAGTGCCGTCGGGCAACTTTGGCAATGTCTGCGCCGGCCATATCGCGCGCCAGATGGGCTTGCCGATCAAGAAGCTGATCGTCGCCACCAACGAAAACGACGTGCTCGACGAGTTCTTCAAAACCGGCGTCTACCGTCCGCGCCCAGAGACGAAACACACCTCTAGCCCGTCGATGGACATCTCCAAGGCATCCAACTTCGAGCGCTTCATCTTCGACCTCAGTGGGCGCGACGCGGCCAAAATTCGCAGCCTGTGGAGCACGGTCGAATCCGGCGGTAGCTTCGATCTGAATGTGGATGGTCTGTTCAAGCGCGTCGCCGATTTCGGCATGGTCTCGGGGTCGAGCAATCATGCCAACCGCCTCGACACCATCCGCACTGTGTACGAGGTTTACGGCACGATGATCGACCCGCACACCGCCGACGGCCTGAAAGTGGGCATGGAACACCGCGAACCCGGCGTGCCGCTGATCTGCATGGAAACCGCGCAGCCCGCCAAGTTCGACGACGCCATCCGCGAGGCGCTCGGCATCGAGCCGGTGCGCCCGGCCGACCTCGCCAACCTGGAAGACCAACCGCAAAACAAGCATGTGATGGATGCCGATATCCATGCGGTCAAGCAGTTCATCGTCGATCACGTCCGCTAACCCTGCTTCAGCCGTTGGCTGACTGCGGGCGAAAACCTGCGTGGTTGTGTCGCTGCGCTGCCGGTATTTGCAGCGCTTGCCACGTCACGATGTGCTAGTCAGGGATTGGAACACGGTTTGCAGCAAGCCATAATGGCACTGTCCCATCAAGCCAATCGGGTCGTTCTTCAGGGAATCCGCATGAAACTCGTTACCTCGCTCACCAGCCCTTACGGCCGCAAGGCCCGAGTAGTGCTACTCGAAAAGAAAATCCCATTCCAGTTGCAGGCTGAAAATCCCTGGCTGCCCGACAGCCCGGTGCCGTCGATCAATCCGCTCGGCAAGGTGCCCGTGCTGGTGCTCGAAGATGGCGTGTCCGTATTCGATTCGCGCGTCATTGTCGAGTACCTCGACCACATCAGCCCGGTGGCCCATCTCATCCCCGGCGAGCCGAAAACCCGCATGGTCGTGCGCGGCATAGAGGCCCTGGCCGACGGCGTGACCGATGCTGCCGTGGCGGTGTTTCTGGAAAGAAAGCGCGCACCCGAACAGCAAAACAGCGATTGGCTGAGCCTGCAGCAGAAAACCCTGTTTCGCGGGCTGGAAGCGCTGTCGGAAGCGCTGGGCGACAAGCCCTGGTATCTCGGCAATAGCATGACGCTGGCCGATATCGCCTGCGGCTGCATGCTGGGTTATCTCGAATTGCGCTTTGCTGAAATCGAGTGGCGCAGCGCACATCCCAATCTGGCGACATTGATGGACAAGCTGATGGCACGCGCCTCGTTCAAGGATACCGTTCCCGTCGTCTAGGCATTTGTAGCGGGCGCGGTGTGATGCGTCGTCGAGCCTGCGGGCTGAATCCAAACACTCTGGAGAAAACCATGTCACACGCAATAGCAAGCTTCGCAGGAGGATGCTTCTGGTGCATCGAGTCGGTGTTCAACCGCTTGCGCGGCGTGTCGTCAGCCGTATCCGGCTACATGGGTGGACATACGGCGAACCCCACCTACGAGGACATCTGCAACGGCGACACGGGCCATGCGGAAGTGGTGCGGGTCAACTTCGACCCGGATGTGATTTCTTTTCGGGAACTGCTGGATGTCTTTTTTACCCTGCACGACCCTAACCAGCTTAATCGCCAGGGCAATGATGTCGGCACGCAATACCGCTCGGCGATTTTCTGGCATACCCTCGAACAGAAAGCCGAAGCCGAAGCCGTGATCGCCGAGCTGGCCGCAGCCGGACAGTTCGGCGCGCCGATTGTCACCGAGTTGAGCGAAGCGACGACGTTCTATCCCGCCGAGGGCTATCACCAGGGTTACTTTGAGCAGAACCCCAACCAGCCTTACTGCCAGTTCGTGGTGGCGCCGAAAGTGGCAAAAGCGCGCGCAAAATACGCCGCGCGCCTCAAGGATTAGCCCGGATTACTTTTCGGCCTTTGCCCACGAATCTTTCAGCGTGACGGTCCGGTTGAATACCGGCGCGCCCGGTTTCGAGTCAATGCGGTCAGCCACAAAATAACCGTGACGCTCGAACTGGAAGCGGTCTTCCGCCGCTGCGTCGCGCAGACCCGATTCGAGCTGTGCGCGGATGACGCGCACCGAGTCGGCATTCAGATCGTGCAAAAAATCGCCACTGTCGGCGCCCGGCTGCGCGGTGGTGAACAGGCGGTCGTACAGTCGCACTTCGGCCGCATACGCATGCGTGGCTGACACCCAGTGGATATTGCCCTTGACCTTGACCGAGTCGGCACCCGGCGTGCCGGACTTGGTGTCGGGCAGGTACTCGCAATGCACGGCGGTGATGTTGCCGTCGGCGTCCTTGTCGCAGCTGGTGCAGGTGACGACATAGCCGTAGCGCAACCGCACTGAATTGCCCGGGAAAAGCCGGAAATAGCCCTTGGCCGGGGTTTCCATGAAATCCTCGCGCTCGATCCACAGTTCGCGTGAAAACGGCACGGTGCGTTTGCCCAGATCAGGCTGCTGCGGATGGTTGGGGGCGAAGCAGTCTTCCGACAGGCCCTCGGGGTAGTTGTCGATGATGAGCTTGACCGGGTCGAGCACGGCGATGCGGCGCAGCGCGCTGTCGTTCAGCCCGTCGCGCTGGCAGGCTTCGAGCAGGCTGTAGTCGATCCAGCCGTCGGATTTGGAGACGCCGATCTGGTCGGTGAAACGCTTGAGGCCTTCCGCCGTGTAGCCGCGACGGCGCGCACCGGCCAGCGTCGGCAGGCGCGGGTCGTCCCAGCCGCTGACGTGCTTGTCTTCCACCAGTTGAATCAGTTTGCGTTTCGACAGCACGACGTAGGTGAGGTTGAGCCGCGCAAATTCGATCTGCTGTGGCAACGGGCGCGGGAAGAAACCGCCGTCAGCCAGCTTGTCCAGTAGCCAGTCGTAGAACGGCCGCTGATCCTCGAATTCCAGGGTGCAGATCGAATGCGTGATGTGCTCGATCGCGTCCTCGATCGGGTGCGCGTAGGTGTACATCGGGTAGATGCACCAGGCGTCGCCGGTGTTGTGGTGATGCGCGCGCTTGATGCGGTAAATCGCCGGGTCGCGCAGATTGATGTTGGGCGAGGCCATGTCGATTTTGGCGCGCAGCACGTGTGCGCCGTCGGGGAATTCGCCGGCGCGCATCTTGCGGAACAGGTCGAGGTTTTCCGCGATGCTGCGGCTGCGGTAGGGGCTGTCCTTGCCCGGCTCGGTGAGCGTGCCGCGATAGGTGCGCATGTCGTCGGCACTGAGCGAATCGACATAGGCGTGGCCGGACTGAATCAGCGATTCGGCGCAGGCGTACATGGTGTCGAAATAGTTCGACGCGAAGTACAGATGCTGACCCCAGTCGAAGCCCAGCCATTGCACCGATTCGGTGATGGCATCGACGTATTCCTGGCTTTCCTTTTCCGGATTGGTGTCGTCGAAGCGCAGGTGGCAGACGCCGCCGTAGTCGCGCGCCAGGCCAAAGTTGAGGAAGATCGACTTGGCATGGCCGAGATGCAGATAGCCGTTGGGCTCGGGCGGAAAACGTGTTTCGACGCGGCCACCCCATTTCCCGGCGGTGTTCTGCTCGTCGATGATATTGCGGATGAAGTTGGCGGCGGGGGAGGGTGGGGATGTGTTGCTCATTGAGAGTGCAGTCTGTGTAAGCGGTAGAAAAACGTAAAGTGAACTATTCGCCAAGCAGTCGCCGCGCCAGCAGCGCTTGCATGTCGCGGCGACCGTCAGCGATCAGGACGATAAAAATCTGCTGCCCGATTATCCGGTAAACCAGCCGCCAGGGTTTGAAAAAGACCTGGCGGTATTCACGAACCCCCAAAGCCTGCAATTCCCGGGGGTGAGTGCCACGCTCCGGAAAGCTCACCAAACCTTCAGCGGCTTTCAGCAGTCTGTCCAGCACATGATCCGCGCTGGCGCGCGAATCAAACTCGGCGATGTAATCGTAGATCGATTCCAGATCGCGCTCGGCACCTGCGGTCAGGTGAACCTCAAATTGCATGGATCGTCTTACTTGCTTCGCAAACGTTGGGCGACATCCGCAAGCGGGCGCGTTCTACCCGCTTCAATGTCCTGATTGCCCAGTGCCAGCATCTTCAGCAATGCAAGCGTTTCCTGCGTCTCTTCATAGCTCGCCACATCCTGAAGTACGGCTTTGGCCTCGCCATTCTGGGTGATGACCATCGGTTGGCGCTGCTCGTTCAATTGCAGCAGCACTTCGGCGGCGTTGGCTTTTAGGTAGCTGATGGGTTTGACTTGAGTCGAGTAGCGCATGACATTCTCCATGTTAGATGGGACTGAATATAGTCTTTTATCGGTTGTGCGGCAATGTCCTCAAGGTATTTGGCTTGTCTTGGCATAACCGGCAAAAGTGCTCCGCGTAAAACTGTCGATCTCTTGCCATTGGGCAAGCCTAGAAAGTGGAAACGAGTAAACCAGGTCTACGCCATTGGGCAGGTGGTGTTCCACGTCACACGGCTGGCCAATAAGTGGAACGGATGAGGCGTGAGCCAGGCAACGTATGACGTGTTCGCCGGAGGCGTACCATTTCCAGATACGGCCTTCGGCAGAGTACAGGGTTAGCTGTGTGGCCTCATCATGTGTGATGAGGACGTTATGCCTACTACCGCCAGCTTCCACCGCGCTTTGTCCTGCTTCGACTGCAGGCGATGAATTGGTATCCAGCCCAGTCTGGATTTCCCATTCCTTTTTAAGACTTAGCCCTTGGCGTACAGCGGATGGCTTGATTCTGATGCTGAGCCGGTCACGGTTGGCGTAATTTCTGAATACCGAGTCATTTCCTTGAGTTCGAATGGCGTAGTTTGGAAATAGAAATTCCACTGTAACTTCGGTTTGCATGCGGCTGGAAAATGTTTGCAGATACCTTGGCAAATAGTCTTCCCGCACTGAGCTGATGTGATTAGAGGGTATGGATAGCCGAACGTTACTGGGCCGAAGTTGGATATCCTGCATTTGCTTTGAGAATGGATTCTCTGGCCGAATTGTACGTTGATGCTCATACCGTTCCGGCCATACTTGAGCGCTCAACCAACTGCCCGCAAAGAAAAGCATGATCAGCAAAATCTGGCTTGCAACGCCTAATGGCACTTTCAAGAGGCGAGGTTGCCAGAACGATAATCTGAATACTTTGCAGACTTGGCGTTGTGCTAAAAGGCTGCAAACCAAGAGGAAGAATCCACCTGTCAGTGCGTTGAGTCCTTTTCCATCGTCAATATGCCCGGACAGCATGGAACCCAGTACAAGAGTCGTGACCCCAGAACCAAAAACCTGAAGTGCGAATATAAAAGCAGCGGAAGCAACCCCATGCGGCGGGGGCAAGGCATTTCCAGAACGCCCAGAAAATCGTGTAGCTATAAGAACACTTGCCCCCAGCGCCAAACCTGAAAAGACAGACCAGATTGCCAAGAACTTAAGCGCTATATAAAGAACGATTACACCAGCAATGCCCATACATAATTCCCCTTGATCTTGTTGGTGATTGAGCGAGTCAGGCGATGATGCCGCCGCCGAGACAGACCTCGCCCTCATACAGCACGACGGACTGCCCGGGCGTGACTGCCCATTGCGGCGTGTCGAATGCCAGTTCCAGGGTGTCGTCGGCCAGCGTGGTGATGTGGCAGGCGGCGTCAGTCTGGCGGTAGCGGGTCTTGGCGGTGTAGGCACGTTCGGGATCGGGGGCGACGCCGCTGATCCAGTTGAGCTGGGCGGCACCGAGGCTGCTGCGCTTGAGCAGCGGGTGTTCGTGCCCCTGCACCACGATCAGGGTGTTCGAATCCATGTCCTTGGCGGCGACGAACCAGGGGTCGTCATTGCCGTCTTTCTGCCCGCCGATGCCCAGGCCTTGGCGCTGGCCCAGGGTGTAATACATCAGGCCCTGATGCTGGCCTACACACTTGCCTTCGGGGGTGCGCATCTCGCCGGGATCGCGCGGCAGGTAGCGCTCGAGGAATTCGCGGAAGTTGCGCTCGCCGATGAAGCAGATGCCGGTGCTGTCTTTTTTGGCCGCGTTGGGCAGGCCGATCTGGGTGGCAATTTTGCGCACCTCGGGTTTGGGCAGATGGGCGAGCGGGAACAGCGCAGGTTGCACCTGTGCCTGGCTCAAGCGGTAAAGAAAATAGCTTTGATCCTTGTTGCTGTCCGCTGCGCGCAGCAGGGTCGCGCGGCCGGCGGCGTCCTGGCCCTTGCCGACGTAATGCCCTGTGGCGATGAACTCGGCGCCACGCGCGATGGCGTCGTCGAGGAAGGCCTTGAACTTGATCTCGGCGTTGCACAGCACGTCGGGATTGGGGGTGCGGCCGGCCTGGTACTCGGCGAGGAAATAGCTGAACACGCGTTCCTTGTATTCGGCGGCGAAGTTGACCGCCTCGACCTCGATGCCAAGCACGTCAGCGACCGCCAGCACGTCGAGAAAATCCTGGCGCGCGGTGCAGTGCTCGGTGTTGTCGTCGTCGTCCCAGTTTTTCATGAAGACGCCGAGCACGTCGTAGCCCTGCTGCTTCAATAGATAGGCGGCGACGGCGGAATCGACCCCGCCCGACAGGCCAACGACGACCTTCGTGCTCATGCGTGGTTCACGAAGTCGAGCGGGAAGCGCCGCCCGGCCAGATAGTCCTGCAGGCAGCGCATCACCAGCGGGCTACGGTGCGGGGTGGCATGGCCTGCGAGTTCGTCCGCGGTCAGCCAGAGAGCGCGCACGATGCCGGTGTCCAGTGTGCGTTCGGCGTCAAACCCCGTCACGCTGCAGACATAGGCGAAGCGCAGATAGGTAATGTCGCGACGTGGGTAGTAGGTGGTGTAACAGCCGAGCAGTTCTTGCGGCTCGACGTGATGCGCGGTTTCTTCCAGGGTTTCGCGGCGCACGGCCTCGAGCAGGGTTTCGTCGCGCTCCCAGTGGCCGGCCGGCTGGTTGAGGCGCAGGCCTTCGGCGGTTTCTTCTTCCACCAGCAAAAACCTGCCGTCGCGCTCAACGATCGCGGCAACGACGACGTGGGGTAACCACGGGGTATTTGGCGTTGGCTCAGACATGCAGTTCTTTCCATTCTCCGGGCTGCAATGCGCCCAGCGTCCATTCGCCGATGGCGGCGCGGACCAGGCGCAGCGTGGGCAGCCCCACCTTGGCGGTCATCCGGCGCACCTGGCGGTTTTTGCCTTCATGGATCACCAGTTCGATCCAGTGGGTGGGGATGGCCGCACGATGGCGAATCGGCGGATTGCGCGGCCACAGGCCGGCGGGTTCGTCGATCAGGCGTGCGGTGGCCGGACGGGTGATGAAGTCACCGAGATCGACGCCGTGACGCAGCGCCTCCAGCGCGGCGTCGTCGGGCGTGCCTTCGACCTGCGCCCAATAGGTTTTGGGCAGCTTGTGCCTGGGGTCGGCGATGCGGCTTTGCAGCATGCCGTCATCGGTTAAAATCAGCAGGCCTTCGCTGTCCGCATCGAGGCGTCCGGCTGCGTACACACCCGGCAGCGAGAGGTAATCGGACAAACCCTGCCAGCGGCCTTCGGCGGTGAACTGGCTCAAAACGCCGTAGGGTTTGTTGAACACAATAAGACGCGACACTTCGGTGGGGGCAAAGTCCCGATTTTACCCATTTAAGAGCACAACGTTTCGAGACCCTCATGAGCACACACATCCAGATTCCCGCCCACGGCCAGAAAATCACCATCAACCCGGACAACAGCCTGAACGTGCCGGACATGCCCATCATTCCTTTCATCGAAGGCGACGGCACCGGCGTCGATATCACCCCGGCGATGCGCCGCGTGGTCGATGCCGCCGTCGCCAAGGCTTACGGCGGCAAGAAACAAATCGCCTGGATGGAGGTGTATGCCGGTGAAAAATCGCTCAAGGTCTACGGTGCGGATCAGTGGCTGCCGGAAGAAACGGTGCAGGCGGTGAAGGATTACGTGATTTCGATCAAGGGGCCGCTGACCACGCCGACGTCGGGCGGCATCCGCTCGCTCAACGTGGCATTGCGCCAGATGCTCGATCTGTATGTGTGCCTGCGCCCGGTGCGCTACTACACCGGCGTGCCCAGCCCGGTGAAGGCACCGGAAAAAGTCGACATGGTGATTTTTCGCGAGAATACCGAGGATATCTACGCCGGCATCGAGTGGGAGGCCGGCTCCGACGAGGCGAAGCGCGTCATCAAATACCTGCAACGGCAGATGGGCGTGAAGAAGATCCGCTTCCCTGGAACGTCGGCCATCGGCATCAAGCCGGTGTCGGTCGAAGGTTCGGAACGCCTGATCCGCAAGGCGAACCAGTACGCGATCGACAACAACCGGCGTTCCGTGACCCTGGTGCACAAGGGCAACATCATGAAATTCACCGAAGGCGGCTTCAAGAAATGGGGCTACGAGCTTGCCGCGCGCGAATTTGGCGCCAAACTCATCGGCGAAGGCCCGTGGATGGAATTACCGAACGGTATCGTGATTAAAGATGTCATCGCCGACGCCTTCCTGCAGCAGATCCTGCTGCGTCCGGAAGAGTACGACGTTGTCGCCACGCTCAACCTCAACGGCGACTACATTTCCGATGCGCTGGCGGGCTGGCGGCGGAAGTCGGCGGCATCGGCATCGCCCCCGGCGCGAATCTGTCGGACACGGTGGCGATGTTCGAGGCCACCCACGGCACCGCCCCCAAATACGCGGGCAAGGATTACGTCAATCCGGGTTCGCTGATCCTCTCGGCCGAAATGATGCTGCGCCACCTCGGCTGGATCGAAGCTGCCGACCTGATTGTTTCCAGCATGGAAAAAGCCATCGCGGCGAAGCATGTCACCTACGACTTCGCCCGCCTGATGGAAGGCGCGACCGAGGTGAAGTGTTCAAAGTTTGCCGAGGTGATGGTTGCGCAGATGCAGGCTGCTTGACCTGCCTGATGAACCCATCATCAGGCAGTCATCTTCCGGACTGCTTCAAATCAAAAGGCTCCCGCGGGAGCCTTTTTCATTGCGGTACGATGCGGGCATGCGCACCTGGGATATTTTCTGCAGCGTCATCGACAACTACGGCGATATCGGCGTGAGCTGGCGGCTGGCACGCAGCCTGGCGCACGAGCAGGGCGCCAAAGTCCGCCTGTGGGTCGACGATCTGGTGGCGTTCCAGCGCATACGCCCCGAGATTCAGCCGGATCAGGCGCAGCAGGTGTGCGATGGAGTGACGGTCTGCGCCTGGCGCCAGGACGCGGTCTTCGGGCCGCCCGCCGAAGTCGTGGTCGAGGCCTTCGGCTGCAGCCTGCCCGGGACCTATGTGGCGGCCATGGCCGCGCGCGCCGCGCCGCCGGTATGGATCAACCTGGAATACCTGAGCGCAGAACCCTGGGTGGCGGCACATCACGGCTTGCCCTCGCCGCACCCGCAGTGGCCGCTGACCAAGTATTTCTTTTTTCCCGGCTATACGCGCCAAACCGGCGGGCTGCTGCGCGAGCGCAACCTGCTCGCGCGCCGCGCGGCGTTTCTGCAGCACGACATCGTGGGCTACTGGCAATCGCTGGGCGTGGCGGCACCTGTCCCGGGCGAGTGGCGGATTTCCCTGTTTGCCTATGAAAACCCGGCTCTGGCGGAATTGCTCGATGCCTGGTCTACCGGCCCTGATCTGGTCACGCTGCTGGTTCCGGAGGGCCGTATCCTGCCGCAACTGGCGAAATGGCTGGGTTTGAATGCGCTGCAGGCGGGCGATGCCATCCGGCGCGAGGCATTGCAGGTGCAGGTGTTGCCGTTTGCCAGCCAGGACGACTACGACCGCCTACTGTGGGCGTGCGACCTCAATTTCGTGCGCGGCGAGGATTCCTGCGTGCGGGCACAGTGGGCGGCGCGGCCGCTGGTGTGGCAGGCGTATCCACAGGCGGAAGAGGCCCATCATGACAAGCTTGAAGCCTTGCTGGCTATCTATACCGACGGCCTGGATCCGCTTGCAGCCCAGACGGTGCGGGATGCCTGGCGGCGCTGGAACGGGGTGCCAGGCGCCCCGGACATGGCGGCGTGCTGGGCGGGCTGGCGGACGCATCGCAACGGCTTGAGCACCCACGCGGCGGACTGGCAGGCGCGGCTGGCTGCCCAGCCGGAGCTGACCGAAACGCTTGCGGAATTTGTCGAAAACAAGCGGCCAGACGCGGTTTGAGCGCCTGGCTTGAGGCGGCTTGAGCACGCTCGTTTTTCTGGACTTTATCTTGACGAATCAATAAAATGCCGCGTTTTCCCAACCCCTTGGCATGCTGCGTCGCTCGCAGCGCCATTAGTCGCAGGACAAGATACCCATGAAAACCGCCCAGGAACTCCGCGTCGGCAACGTCGTGATGATCGGCCAAGACCCGATGGTCGTGGTGAGAGCCGAATTCTCGAAATCCGGCCGCAACTCATCCGTCGTCAAGATGAAGCTTAAAAATCTGTTGAACGGTTCCGGCACAGAGACGGTTTACCGTGCCGACGACAAGTTCGAGCAGGTGTCGCTGGATCGCAAGGATTGCACCTATTCTTATTTCGCCGATCCGCTGTATGTGTTCATGGATACTGAATACAACCAGTATGAAATCGAAGCCGACAACCTGGGCGACGCGCTGAATTATCTGGACGATGGCATGCCGCTCGAAGTGGTGTTTTACGAAGGCAAGGCCATCTCGGTTGAAATGCCCACCACCGTCATCCGCGAAGTCGAATACACCGAGCCCGCCGTGCGCGGTGATACCTCCGGCAAGGTGATGAAGCCCGCCCGCATCAAGCCCACCGGGTATGAACTGCCGGTCGCAGCTTTTGTGGATATCGGCGACATGATTGAGATCGATACCCGTACCAACGAATTCAAGCGCCGCGCCAACTGAGCGACGCTGGTTTTACGCACAAAGGCAGCTGCGGCTGCCTTTTTGTTTTTGAGCGCCTTGGGCGTGCGCCCCGGCGTTAAAATACTGCCCCGCCTGTCTGCTGTTTTCCTATGACCGACCCGCGTTTTGTCCATCTCCGCCTGCACACCGAATATTCCGTCGCCGATGGCCTGGTGCGGGTGGACGGCGCGGTCAAGCGCGCGCGCGACACCGCGATGCCGGCGCTGGGTCTGTCCGATCTGTCGAACACCTTCGGCTGGGTCAAGTTTTACCGCGCAGCGCGCAGCGCGGGAATCAAGCCCGTATTCGGCTGCGACGTGTGGATCAGCAATGCCGCCGACCGCAACCGGCCCTCGCGGCTGCTGCTGCTGGTGCAGCACCGCGAAGGCTATCGCCGCCTGTGCGAACTGCTCTCGCGGGCGTACCAGCACAACATCCACCGCGGCCGTGCCGAGATCGACCCTGCCTGGCTGGCCGAAAACAGCGAGGGTTTGCTGGCCTTGTCGGGCGGCGACGGCGGCAATGTGGCGCAAGCGCTGCTCGACGACAAAACCGATGCCGCACGTGCGGCCGCCGCGGCGTGGGCGAGCCTGTTTCCCGGGCGCTATTACCTGGAACTGCAACGCTTTGGCCAGCCGCACAGCGAACGCCTGATCGACGGCCTGCTGGACATTGGCGCCGCGCTCAATCTGCCGGCGGTGGCCACCCACCCGATCCAGTTCCTGTCTCAAGTCGCAGGAAGAAATGGCGGAACTGTTCGCCGACTTGCCGGAGGCCCTTGCCAACAGCGTCGAAATCGCCAAGCGCTGCAATCTCACGCTGGAACTCGGCAAGAGCCGCCTGCCCGATTTCCCGACGCCGGACGGCATGAGTCTCGACGACTACATGCGGCAGCGTTCGCACGAAGGTCTGCAGGCACGCATGGCCCATCTCTATCCGGATGAAGCGGTGCGCGCCGCAAAAATGCCGGAATATGTCGCGCGGCTGGAGTTCGAGCTCGGCACGATCATTCAAATGGGCTTTCCCGGCTACTTCCTGATCGTGTCCGACTTCATCAACTGGGCCAAGCACAACGGCGTGCCGGTCGGCCCGGGTCGCGGCTCGGGGGCAGGCTCGCTGGTGGCCTATTGCCTCAGCATTACCGATCTCGACCCGCTGGCCTACGACCTGCTGTTCGAGCGCTTTCTGAATCCCGAGCGGGTGTCGATGCCCGACTTCGATATCGACTTTTGCCAGGACGGGCGCGATCGCGTCATCGATTACGTCAAGCGCCGCTACGGTGCGGACTCGGTGTCGCAGATCGCCACGTTTGGCACCATGGCGGCCAAGGCGGTGCTGCGCGACGTCGGTCGCGTGCTCGACCTGCCATATCTGTTCGTCGACAAGTTCGTCAAGCTGGTGCCCAACGAGCTGGGGATTTCGCTCGCCGAGGCGCGCGAGAAGGAACCGCAGATCGACGAGCGCGCCGCCGCCGAAGAAGAACTCGCCGAGCTGCTGCCGCTGGCCGAAAAACTCGAAGGCATCACCCGCAACGTCGGCATGCACGCCGGCGGCGTGCTGATCGCGCCGGGCAAGCTGACCGACTTTTGCCCGCTGTACCAGGCCGAAGGCTCGGGCTCGGCGGTGTCGCAGTTCGACAAGGACGACGTCGAGGCGATCGGTCTGGTCAAGTTCGACTTTCTCGGCCTGCGCACGCTGACTATCCTGGCCGAGGCGGTGCGCTTCGTGCAGCGCCATGAAGACCGCAAGGACTTCCGCCTGGAAGACCTGCCGCTGGACGACCGCGCGGTGTACAAGCTGTTCGCCGACGGCAACACCACGGCGGTGTTCCAATCCGAATCGCGCTCGGCCAAGGATCTGGAAAAGAAGCTCAGGGGCGACTGCTTCGAAGACATCATCGCGCTGATGGCGCTGAACCGCCCGGGTCCGCTCGGCTCCGGCATGGTGGACGACTTCATCGCGCGCAAGCAGGGCAAGCAGAAGCCGGAGTATTTCCATCCGGACCTCGAACCGGTGCTGAAGTCGACCTACGGCATCATCGTCTACCAGGAACAGGTGATGCTGGTGGCGCAGATTCTGGCGGGCTACAGCCTCGGTGCCGCAGACATGCTGCGGCGCGCCATGGGTAAAAAGAAACCCGAGGAAATGGCCGTGCAGCGCACGATTTTCCTCGACGGCGCGGCCAAGCGCGGCGTCGAGGACAAGATCGCCGGGCGGCTGTTCGACCTGATGGAGAAGTTCGCTGAATACGGCTTCAACAAGTCGCACTCGGCCGCCTATGCGCTGATCGCGTATCACACCGCCTGGCTCAAGGCCTATTACCCGGCTGAGTTCATGGCGGCGACGATGTCGTCCGAGATGTCCGATACCGACAAGGTGCGGATTTTTTATGAAGACTGCCGCAGCAACGGCCTGACCATGCTGCCGCCCGACATCAACCAGTCGCTGTATCGCTTCGAGCCGGTGTCGAAAACTGCGATCCGCTATGGCCTCGGTGCGATCAAGGGCAGCGGCGAAGCGGCCATCGGCGCGATCGTGGCCGAGCGCGAAACGAATGGCCCGTACCAGGGCCTGTTCGATTTGACGCGACGGGTGGACAAGCGCTACCTCAACCGTCGCGTGCTCGAGGCGCTGGTCAAAGCCGGCGCGTTCGACACGATCAACGATCATCGCGCCAGCCTGATGGCCTCGGTCGGTGCGGCGCTCGAAACCGCCGACCGTGCGGCGCGGAGCGGCGGGCAGGTCGGCCTGTTCGGCGAAGCCCTCGAGGGCGGCGAAGATCTGGTCGATGTGCCGTACTGGTCGGATCTGGACAAGCTGATCCAGGAGAAGTCCGCACTCGGGTATTTTTTCAGCGGCCACCCCTTTACCTCGTATCTGAGCGAGGTATCCGGCTTTGCCAAGCGCCAGCTCAACAGCCTGGAACCGTCGCGCGATCCGGTGATGCTGGCCGGCATTGTCGTCTCGCTGCGTACCCAGATGACGCGGCGCGGCAAGATGCTGATCCTGCTGCTGGACGACGCCACTGCGCAGATCGAAGTGGTGATTTTCAACGAGCTGTACGAGCAGAACCGACATTTCTTGAAAGACGATGCCCTGCTGGTGATCGAAGGCAAAATCAACCGCGACGAGTATTCGGGCGGAATGCGGGTAACGGCCGAGAAGATTTACGATCTGGCCGGCGCTCGCACCCGTTTTGCGCAGGGGCTGCGCCTGGTTTGCAATGGACAGGTCAGTGCGCAACCAGGCAATGGCCGCAAGCTGGCCGAACTGCTCGATGCCTACAAGGCGCAGGAAGGTGGATGCCCGGTCTGGGTGGAGTATCAAAACACCCATGCCCGTTGCCGGGTGCGGCTGGGAGAAGGCTGGCGGGTACGGCTGGACGACCGCCTGCTGGAGTCGCTCAGGGGCTGGCTCAAGCCCGAAGCGGTCAACGTGGTTTACTGATTGCTTCGATCGAGGCGGTATAAACCTACCGATTCAGCATTGGACGGCAAATAAGTGTTGACAGGCATACAAGAATATTAGAAGATACTTATAACGCTGATGACGCAGCAATTGCTCTCAGTGTTGTCTCCTCCAATCCTTCCTCATAAGTTGGATTCTCTGCCCGGCTCTCAGGAGCTGGGCATTTTTTTGTCCGGGTTTTATGCAATGGGATTCAGTCGCTTGACGCCTGAATCTCGAAGGCCGACGACTCACCACGGGCGGTTTCCACATCGATATGGGTCACCTTCGCCAGCGGCGGCCCGCGATGCGCCCATTCCAGCAGCTTGCTGACTGAATCGGCGCTGCCCTGGATGATTGCTTCTACCGTGCCATCAGCGCGGTTGCGCGCCCAGCCCGTGACATTGAGTCGGAGTGCCTGCTGCCGCAGGGACTCACGGTAAAACACGCCTTGCACCCGGCCATGAATGACCAGGCGCAGGGTCTGCCCGCTCATTTCACCTTCATGCCGGGCTGCGCGCCGGAATCGGGCGACAGGATGAACAGGCCCGGCGTGTCGCCCGAGGCGGCCAGCACCATGCCTTCGCTCATGCCGAACTTCATCTTGCGCGGGGCGAGGTTGGCGACCATCACGGTGAAGCGGCCGACCAGCGATTCCGGCGCGTAGGCCGACTTGATGCCGGCGAATACCTGACGCGTGCCCAAATCACCCAGATCGAGCGTCAGGCGCAGCAGTTTGTCCGCGCCTTCGACGTGTTCGGCGTTGGCGATACGGGCGATGCGCAGGTCGATCTTGGCGAAATCGTCGATGCTGATCGTTTCGGCAACCGGCGCAGCGGCTACCGGTTGGGCGGCGTGCGCCTGCGCTTCGGCATGGCGTGTTGGTGCGGGGGCCGGCGTGGCTTCAAGGTTCTGCTTGTTGGCGTCCATCATGGTTTCGATGGATTTGGGGTCGATTCGGGTCATCAGGTGGGTGTATGCGTTGATGCGGTGACGGATGAACAGGGTTTGCGCGTCGTCCCAGGTCAGTGGGTCAATATTGAGGAAGGCTTCGACCTGCTCGGCGAGTTTCGGCAGCACCGGCTTCAGGTACAGCGTCAGCAGGCGGAAGCAATTGACCGCCACCGTGCAGACTTCATGCAGGCGATAGACGGCTTCGGGTTGTTTTGCCAATTCCCAGGGTTTTTCGTCAGCGACATACTGGTTGGCGCGGTCGGCCAGCGCCATGATTTCGCGTAGCGCGCGGCCGTAGTCGCGCGCTACGTAGTGCGCGGCGATGTCGCTGGCGGCTGCCTGGAATGCGCCGATGAGTTCGATATTCGCCACGCCGTCGGCGAGTGTGCCCTCGAAGATCTTGTGGATGAAACCGGCCGTGCGGCTGGCGATGTTGATGAATTTACCGACCAGATCCGAGTTCACCCGTGCGGTGAAGTCGTCCAGGTTGAGGTCGAGATCTTCCATCGAACCGTTCAGTTTGGCCGCGAAGTAATAGCGCAGCCATTCCGGATTCAGACCCGAATCCAGATAACTTTCAGCGGTGATGAACGTACCGCGTGATTTCGACATCTTCTGCCCGTTCACCGTCAGGAAGCCGTGCGCGTAGACCGCGGTCGGCAGGCGGTGGCCGGAATATTTCAGCATCGCCGGCCAGAACAGGGCGTGGAAATACAGGATGTCCTTACCGATGAAATGCACCAGTTCGGTTGTGGAATCGGCGCCCCACCAGGCATTGAAATCGAGTCCGTTGTTCGCTGCATAGTTGGCGAAACTCGCCATGTAACCGACCGGCGCGTCGAGCCAGACGTAGAAATACTTGCCCGGTGCGTCGGGAATTTCGAAGCCGAAGTAGGGCGCGTCGCGGCTGATGTCCCAGTTGTTGAGGCCCGAGGCGAACCATTCCTGCATCTTGTTGGCGGCTTCACTTTGCAGCGCGCCAGAGGTCGTCCACTCGCGCAGGAAGGTCTCGCACGCGCCGAGTTTGAAAAAGTAGTGCTCGGAATCCTTGTGCACCGGCGTCGCGCCCGACACCGCCGATACCGGGTTTTTCAACTCGGTCGGGCTGTAGGTCGCGCCGCACACTTCGCAGTTGTCGCCGTACTGGTCCGCCGCGCCGCACTTGGGGCATTCGCCCTTGATGAAACGATCGGGCAGGAACAGGTTTTTAACCGGATCGAAGAGCTGCGCGATGGTCTTGACGTCGATCAGCCCGGCGTCCTTCAAGCTCAGATAAATCTTCGAGGCCAGCGCGCGGTTTTCGTCCGAATGCGTCGAGTAGTAATGGTCGAAGCCGATGTGGAAGCCGGCGAAGTCGCGCGTGTGCTCGTCCCATACGCGACCAATCAGCGTTTCCGGGGTGATGCCTTCCTTCTCTGCGCGCAGCATGATGGCAGTGCCGTGGGTGTCGTCGGCACACACGTAGTGGCACGCGTGGCCGCGCATTTTCTGGAAGCGCACCCAGATGTCGGTCTGGATGTATTCGACCAGATGGCCTAAGTGAATGCTGCCGTTGGCGTAGGGCAGGGCGGAGGTGACGAGAATTTGGCGGGACATGGCTGGTCTGAATGAAAATCCGGCTGGACGGTTGCCCAAAGGGCAAAGTCCGCCATTTTACGCAGTGGGGCCAAATAACGGCTAGAAGCGTGAGCCGGGCTGCTGGAGAAAGGCGATTTCTTCGCTGCTGCTGGGGCGGCCCAGCAATTCGTTGCGGTGCGGGAAGCGGCCGAAACGCGCGACGACATCGCGGTGTTTGACTGCGTAATCGAGGAAGCCATCGAACAGCGGCCGCTCGGCGGCATGGGCCTCGGTGGCAAGCTGCGCGTACAACGCGACGGATTGGTCTTGCAGCTCCAGCGATTCGGCGTGCTCCAGCGGCAGGTAGACAAACACTCGCTCGATCGGCGCGACGCAGGCAGCGTTGCCGCTCTGGATCATGTCCAGCGCGAGCGCCAGCGACTGCGCATCGTAGGCGAACGATAGCCCTTGATCGCGGTGGATATGGTGGGGGAACTGGTCGAGCACGACAATAAGCGCAAGCTGGTCGCGTGGAGTGCGTACCCAGTGGTCGAGTTGGCCTGCGCCGGCCGCGGTGAGCGTGTCGGCGAAGCGATCGGTGACCTGCTGGTCGTTGGCCGCCGACTTGCCGAACCAGAGGGGGCGTTGTCGCGCGGCGACCTCGGCCGCGGGGCCGGGCTGGCCAAACCAGAAGTCGAGTACGGCTTCCGGACTGGCTGCCTGGCTCATGTCAGAACGACGGCGTCGAAAACCGGCTTAAAAAATATCGTCGGGCAAATCGTTATGGCTGCCATCGCAGAACGGTTTGTCTTTGCTGTGCTTGCAGTTGCACAGCCAGACCGTGGACTTTTCCGCGATGACAAACGACTGGGGCTCAAATTCGGTGCCTTCGTGCGAACCGTCGCAAAACGGCTGAGTCATCGAGCGGCCGCAAGTACACCACCAGTATTCGCCCGGTTCGAGTTCGAGTTCGGCGGGGGCGCGGTCATACACAACGGGGTCGGACATGGAGGGTTCCTGATCTAATTAAAACGCCATTTTAGCCGGGACGGGCAGAACAAGACCGTACCCGTTGTGGGTCAATTCGGCCGGGCAGGGAACGGGCGGGCTGTGCTAGAATCCCCGCCCCTCCCCAAAGGCTCATGCGGGTGCCGTCAGGGAGTCATGGGTTGAATCGGTGGGCTTCGGGGCGGTCGCGTCCTTGTTTCTGCTCCATTTTTTTCGCCGATACTTTATTAATGGTGGCCGTTTCGGTCACGCCTGCCGCTTCTGGTGCATACCGGAAGGGGGCTGATTTTGTAGGGTGCGCCATGAGCGATCTCGCCGAATCCAGCGCCTTGTCGCTTACTTCGCCTCAATTGCCTGTGTCCTGGTATTTCGATCCCGCTGTGTACGCGCTGGAACGCGAATATTTATTCAAGCAGGGTTCCGGCTATGTCGGGCATCAATTGATGGTGCCCGAGCCGGGCGATTATCACGCGCTGGAAGTGTTCGACGGCGCGAAGCTGCTGGTCAACAGCAGCGCCGGCACCGAGTTGCTGTCCAACGTGTGCCGTCATCGCCAGGCCATCATGCTGGAGGGACGCGGCACGCTGCCGTCCGGCAACATCGTCTGCCCGATTCATCGCTGGACCTACGACAGCCAGGGCACGTTGCTGGGCGCGCCAGAATTCCCGGGCAATCCCTGCATGAACCTCAAGCGCAGCGGCCTGCAAACCTGGCAGGGCCTGCTGTTCGCCGGCGAACGCGACGTCAACGCCGATCTGGCCGGCATGCAGGCGGTGCGCGACCTCAACTTTTCCGGCTTCAGGCTCGACTCGGTGCAGGTGACCGATTACGCCTGCAACTGGAAAACCTTTATCGAGGTGTACCTGGAGGATTACCACGTCGGCCCTGCGCATCCCGGCCTTGGCCAATTCGTGACCTGCGACGACCTGAAGTGGGAATACGGCGACTGGTGGTCGGTACAGACCGTGGGCGTCAATCGCGGGCTGGCCAAGGCCGGGTCGCCGGTTTACCAGCGCTGGCACGAGCAGGTGATGGCCTACCAGCGCGGCAAGGTGCCGGCGCACGGCTCCATCTGGCTGACCTACTACCCCGGCCTGATGGTCGAGTGGTATCCGCATGTGCTGGTGGTGTCGTCGATCATCCCCACCGGCATCGAATCCTGCCGCAACGTCGTCGAGTTTTATTACCCCGAAGATATCGTGCTGTTCGAGCGCGCCTTCATCGAAGCCCAGCAGGCGGCTTACCAGGAAACAGCGATCGAAGACGACGTCATCTGCACGCGGATGCAGCGCGGGCGGCGCGCGCTGTATCAGCAGGGCCTGAACGAAACCGGGCCGTATCAGTCGCCGCTCGAAGACGGGATGATGCATTTTCATGCCTTTCTGCGGCGCGAGCTTGCGCCACACCTTTAGTAGCTCCGGCTTGGACTGGGCCCGGCGGCGCGAACACTTGCTGCTTGCGGGTCACCAGGGAGGCGATCTCCCCGGCGGGCTGTCGGCATGACGGGCCGTTCGCCTGGCGGCCATCTGGCGCCGCGTGTGCCGGCGAAATGAAATTCGGTTATGGTTTGACTGTTGCACCTTGCTGGACCGCTCGAAGATTGGCAAAAACTGCTTACGCGCCTCGGATTGATTTCAACATTGCCCTGCTCGTGCTGGTGGGGCTGGTCTTGTTTATTCTGGTTGCGCTCAATAGTTACCAGAACTTGCTCGTGATGGAGGAAACCACCAACTTGCGCGCCCAGGCACGCGAAGGCGTGGTGAGCAGCGGCAAGGTGCTGTCGTTGCTCAAGGATCTGGAAACGGGTCAACGCGGTTACATTCTGACCGGCGACCCGGACTATCTTGGCCCCTACCAGACCGGGCTGGCGCAAATCGGCCCGGCATTTGACCAGCTGTCACAGCAGCTTGCGCATCTGCCGCTTACGCACGGGGTCCGGCAAAACCTCAATAAACTGATCGATCATCGAATCGAACTTGCACGGCAGGGCGTCGAGACTCGCCGGTTGCAGGGCTTCGATGAAGCGCTGAAAGCGATTCAGGCTAATGGCGGTCGCGTGACGATGGAAGCCATCCGTGCGGACTTCGCCCGGCTCGATCGTGTGCTGCGCCAGGAAATCGACGCGCGTAACCAGAAAGTCGCCACGCTGAAACAGCGTGCATTCTGGTCAGAAGGCGGCTTGACGTTACTGGGCATCGTTTTGATCACCGGCGCCTATGTTTTGCTGCTACGCGAGCAGAAGCGCCGCATCCGCGCCGAACACGCCTTGCAATACGCAAATGCGCATCTGGAATCCGAGGTCGTCCATCGCACCGCCGAGCTTGAAAAAGCGCGCGGCGAGATCGCGGCTTTTGCCCAGCGCCTGGACAATGGAATCGAGGTGGAGCGCCGCCGCCTCGCGCGCGAGGTTCACGACCAGCTGGGGCAGATCTTTACCGCGCTGAAAATGAGCCTGAATCACCATTTCAAAAACGTGCCGGACATGGCCGAGCCTATCGAGCGGATGAACCGTCTGCTGGGAGACGGGGTCGCGACCGCGCGCCGCATCGCGGGCGAGTTGCGGCCACCCTTGCTCGATGATCTGGGACTGGGCGCCGCGCTGACGCACAAGGCGCAGCGGTTTTCGGAGGACACGCGCGTGCCGTGCGCGGCCATCATCGAGCACGATGAGCGCCTGTCGCCTGAACAGGCGACCCAGCTTTATCGTATTGTTCAGGAAGCGTTGACCAATGTTGCCCGTCATGCCGATGCCAGTCAGGTCTGGATTGAAGGGAGCGCCCGCGATGATCAGTACGGGCTGGCGATCGAGGACAATGGGTGCGGCATTTCGGGCGTCGTCGCAAGTTCTCTTGGCTTGCTTAGCTTGCGCGAACGCGCAGCCCTGATGGGCGGCACGCTCGAACTCGGGCCGGGCCGGTCGGGCGGCTTGCGCGTGCAGGTACGATTGCCCCTCAAACCCAGTCAGGAGAAGGCGGATGCGGATTCTGATCATTGACGATCACCCGGTGATGCGTTTTGGCGTGCGGCAGTTGATCGAACAACGCTGGCCGGAAACCGAAATCGGCGAGGCTGACACGCTCGAACAGGGACTCAAGCTGGCCCGGTCAGACAACTGGGACGTGGCCGTTCTCGACCTGTCATTGCCGGATGCCAGCGGTCTGGAAGGCTTGACACATCTGCGCCGGGCCTTGCCTGGCTTGCCCATCCTGGTGCTCAGCATGCACGACGAAACAGCCTATGCCAGCCGCGCGCTGCAGCAGGGCGCGTCGGGCTACCTCACCAAGGAACACGCAACCGCCGAGCTGGTGAGCGCGATCGACCGGGTGCGCAGCGGCGGGCGCTACATCAGCAACAGCCTGGCCGAGCGGCTGGCCGATGTGTTGTCGGGGCAGGGCGCACCGGGTCTGCCGCATGACACGCTGTCCGCGCAGGAGTACCGGGTCATGCTGCTGATCGCCGAAGGCAAGGCCGCCAGCGATATCGCCGAATCCATGAACCTGTCCGTCAAGACCGTCGGCACCTACCGCGCGCGCATTCTCGAAAAAACCGGCCTCGGTAACACGGCAGAAATCGCCCGTTACTGCATGAAACAGGGACTGGTCGGATCAGGTTGACGCGTTTTTTGTAGGGCATTTCCCTATGCCGGTATCAGGTTCCGCTGCGCAGCCGAATGCGCGGGCACCCGATAGTCGGCGAGGTCGCTTGTATCCATCATGAAGCGTATCCAATGCACTTGGAGTGCGCTCATGAAAATCGTCGTGGTGGAAGATTCCAGCCTGGTACTGGACAACCTGATCGAAATTTTGTCGAGCTACCCCGGGTTGTCCGTCATCGGCCACGCGCGCGGCGAAGATGAAGCCTACGCATTGATTCTCAGCAGCACGCCGGATGTCGTATTGCTCGATCTGGAACTGTCTCCCGGCAGCGGCATCAAGCTGCTGAAGCGGATCCGCGCAGCAGGCCTGCCCACCCGGGTGCTGGTTTTTACCAACCAGCCTGCCGACCCTTACCAGAAATTATGTCTTGAAGCCGGCGCAGACGCCTACTTCGAGAAAAGCGGCGATCTCAACGATTTGTTGCTGCGTCTGGCCCAATGGATGCCGCCCTTGCCGATCAACGAAAAGTTGCGGCTGCGTGCGCTAAACCGGCTGGATATTCTGGATACGCCGGATGAAGCCGTGTTCAGTGCGATTACCCGGCTGGCAGCGGCGGTGGTCGAGGCGCCGATTGCGCTGATCAGCCTGGTCGATGCCGAGCGACAGTGGTTCAAGGCCCGGGTCGGCCTCGACATTCGCGAGACGTCGCGCACGGTTTCTTTTTGCGCGCACGCCCTCGTTAATGGCGAATTGCTCGAGATCGAAGACGCCAGCCTGGACGAGCGGTTTGCCGACAACCCGGTGGTGCGCGGCGAAGCGGGTATCCGCTTTTATGCGGGCATGCCGCTGGTGCTGCCAGGTGGCGAAGTGGTCGGCACGCTGTGCGTGGTGGACCGGGTACCGCGCAAGCTCAATGCCACACAACGCATGACGCTTGAGGTGCTGGCCCGCAATGTGGTTACGGAACTGGAATTGCGCGACCGTATCCGCGTCCTCGAAACCGAGGTGGCGCTGCGCCACGAGGCGGAAATCCGCATCATGCATCTGGCCACGCGCGACCCCCTGACCGGCTTGCCCAATCGCGCTGCATTGATGGATCGCCTGCAGCACGGCCTCAAGTCGGCGAAACGCGACCAGACGCAACTGGGCGTGCTGTTCCTTGATCTCGACCGCTTCAAGTGGACCAACGACACGCTGGGACACGATGTCGGCGATGCATTGCTGCAGGTCATAGCGGAACGCCTGACTGCCCTGCTGCGGGAGTCCGATACCGTGGCGCGCCTTGGCGGCGACGAGTTCGCGATTCTGCTGCCCGCGCTGCACCATGCGGACGAAGCGGTGCAGGTTGCGCAAAAAATCATCAACGCCATCGCGCAGCCGATGAACCTGAAGGGACACAGCGTGCAGGTCGGCTGCAGCGCAGGGGTGGCCGTCTATCCATTGCAGGGCGAGACGGAAGATACGTTGTTGCGGCATGCCGACCTGTCGATGTACCACGCCAAGGAACTGGGGGGTAACCAGTACCAGGTGTTTTCCGATGAGATGAATGTTCGCGCGCTCGAACGCATGACACTGGAAACGGATCTGCGTCTCGCCATCGAAAGTGGCCAGCTTGAAATGTATTACCAGCCCCAGGTGAGGCTGGTCGATCAGGAGTTGACCGGGCTTGAAGCGTTGGTGCGCTGGAATCATCCACGCCTGGGCTTTCTGCCGCCGGACCGCTTCATTCCGCTGGCCGAGGACAGCGGACTGATCTGGGCACTCGGCCTCGAAGTGCTGGATCAGGCCGTCGCGCAGATTGCGGAGTGGATGCGGCAAGGTCTGCAGGTGCCGCGCGTGGCGGTCAATGTGTCGCCCGCGCAGTTGCGCGATGGCCTGCTCGATGCCGTGGTGGCGACGCTGCGCAAGCATGACGTGCCCGCCGCCATGCTCGAACTCGAACTGACCGAAAGCGCGCTGACGTCGGACGGCCCTGCCGTGCTGGGGCTGTTGCAGTCGCTGCGCGACATGGGGGTGGCCATTGCCGTCGACGACTTTGGCGTGGGCTACTCTTCGCTCGCCTTGCTGCGCCGGCTGCCGATTACTACCCTGAAAATCGATCGCAGCTTTGTGTCTGAACTGGCCTCGAACCACCAGGACATCGCCATCGTCGAGGCCGTGATCACCATGGCCAACAGCATGGGGTTGCGCACGGTAGCCGAAGGCGTGGAAGAGCAGGCCCAGGATGTCGCGCTGCGCGTACTCGGTTGCAACGACGCGCAGGGCTATCTGTACAGCAAGCCCGCGGCGGTTGCCGTTGCGACAAGCTGGCTGACATCGCTCGACCTCGCCACGCCCCAGGCGGCTGACTGCTCGCCGCAAAACGCCTAGTCGGTGCTGGGCACTATCACCCGGCGCGCGCGATCGGCATGGGGCGGGCTAAATGGTTTGGCAGTTGCCGGTACCGGTCTTTTGTACGCACCTCGCTTGTCAGCCTGATTTCCGGGTAACACTCCGTATCCTGTAGCTAAAGGGTGCAACGCATGCGCTCGGTAACCATCCTGCGGTAAAACAGACGCGGCGCTTTTTGACCTGCGCTTTTACCATCCAATAACATGTTCGCTTTCCGGGGGGCTCGTTCGGAAGTCCGTTCAATTGGAGAGCGTTTCCAGTCCAGTATGCAAAACCCTGTCCTCGTCTGTTTGTCGCTGTTTGCCAGTCTTGCCGTCATCGGCGTGTCGAGCGCCATCCAGACATGAGCCTGAAGCAGGCGCTAAAGGGCTATGGTCTGGCTGCGCTTGCAGTGGTGGCGGCCGGCATCTGGCTGCCGTTCATCGCCCGTGATCTGGCGCTGGCGATGGCATGGGAGCAAAGCTTCGTCGGTACGCTGCTGGTTGCGGCGGTCACCTCCGCACCCGAAGTCGTGGTCACGCTGGCTGCGCTGCGTCTGGGCGCGGTCGATCTGGCCATCGGTAACCTGTTTGGCAGCAACCTGTTCAATATCGCCATTCTGGCCATCGACGATCTGTTCTACCTGCCGGGCCCGTTGCTGGCTGACGTGTCGCTGCTTCACGCGATCTCTGCTTTTTCCACCATGATGATGAGCGGGCTGGCCGTAGTGGGGCTGGTTCTGCGGCCCACGTCGCGTATTTTCCGCACGGTGAGCTGGATCAGCCTGCTGCTGCTGGTCATTTATTTGCTCAACACCTGGCTCCTGTATCTACATGGCTAAACACACCGCAAAATCGCAAGTCGACTGGCACTGTCTGAGCAGCGAGGAGGCGGTTGCCCATCTGGACAGCCACCCGCAGCAGGGGCTGACCATCGAGGCGGCGTCCGCCGGGCTGACACGGCACGGTCCCAATATCCTGATGGAAACCCGCCGCCGCTCGCCGCTCATTCTGCTGGCTGCGCAGTTCTCCGACTTCATGATCCTGGTGTTGATCGCGGCGGCCGTTATTGCCGGCGTGGTGGGGGATCCACAGGACAGCATCGCCATCGTGGTGATCGTGCTGCTCAACGGCCTGTTGGGTTTTGTCCAGGAATATCGTGCCGAGCGCGCAATGGCTGCGCTGAAACAGATGGCCGCCCCGATGGCGAGCGTCGTCCGCGAAGGCAACATCTACTTGATTCCCGCACCCGATCTGGTGCCGGGCGATATCGTCAAGCTGGAAGCCGGCAACATCGTGCCAGCTGACCTGCGGCTGCTTGAACTGGCTTCGCTCAAGGTGAACGAGTCTGCGCTGACCGGTGAATCGCAGGCGGTCGAGAAACGGGTGGCGCAGCTGCACCAGGCCGACCTGCCGCTGGGCGACCGCCTCAATCTGGCCTTCAAGGGAACGGTCGTCACCTATGGCCGTGCGCTCGGCCTGGTGGTGGGAACCGGCATGCAGACCGAACTGGGCAAGATAGCCGCGCTGTTGTCCGGAGAAACCGGCAAGACGCCGCTGCAAAAACGCCTGGCGCGGTTTGGCCAGAATCTGGCGCTGGTGGTGCTCGCCATCTGCATCATTATTTTTGTCGCCGGCTGGCTGCGCGGCGAGCCGCCGCTGGTGATGCTGCTGACCGCGATCAGCCTGGCCGTCGCCGCGATCCCCGAGGCGCTGCCCGCTGTGGTCACCATTTCGCTCGCCCTGGGCGCGGCGCGCATGGTCAAGCAGAACGCGCTGATCCGCAGCCTGCCAGCGGTGGAAACGCTGGGTTCGGTCACCTATATCTGCTCCGACAAAACCGGCACGCTTACGCTGAACCAGATGCAGGTCGATTGCGTGCTGGCCGATGGCGCCAACCGCCCCGTATTGCAGGGGGTTGAGGGCATGCCCTGGCGCGAGCTGGGTTGGGCCATGGCGCTGTGCAACGACGCCGGGATCGATGCGTCCGGCAACCTGACCGGCGACCCGACTGAAACCGCACTGCTTGTCGCCGCCCAGAAAGCGGGGTTAACCCAGTCTGCGCTGCGCCAGGAATTGCCCCGCATGGCGGAAGTCCCGTTCGACTCCGATCGCGCCCGCATGAGCACGCTGCACGGCGAAGGCGATGCCGTTTTGGTGCTGGTGAAGGGCGCTCCCGAGAGCGTGTTGCCGTTGTGCGTCGATCAACTGTTTGCCAACGGCGCAGGGTCGATCGACCAGGCCGCGCTGCATGACCAAGCCGAAACGCTGGCGCAACAGGGCTTGCGCGTGCTGGCCTTTGCGCTGCGGCGTCTGCCGCAATTACCCGATGCGCCTGACGCGGTCACGGTAGAAACCGGGCTGACCTTCATCGGTCTGGCCGGCCTCATCGATCCGCCGCGCCCTGAGGCGGCCGAGGCGGTTGCGGCGTGCAAGGCCGCCGGCATCATCCCGGTCATGATCACCGGCGACCATCCCGCCACTGCGCGCGCCATCGCGGTCCGCCTGGGCATCGTCGACGATGGCGGCAAGGTGCTGACCGGCAGTGAGCTGGCAGCGCTGTCGCTGGAAGCCTTCGAGCGCGAGGTGGATTCGGTGCGGGTCTATGCCCGCATCAACCCGGAGCAGAAAATCAAGATCGTTCAGGCGCTGCAGGACAAGGGCGAGTTTGTCGCGATGACGGGCGATGGCGTCAACGATGCCCCGGCGCTGAAAATGGCGGACATCGGCATCGCCATGGGACGCGGCGGCACCGACGTGGCGCGCGAGGCGGCGCACATGACGCTGCTCGACGACAGTTTCGCCACCATCGTTTCGACGGTGCGCGAAGGCCGCCGCATCTTCGACAACATCCGCAAGTTCGTCAAATACACGATGACGAGCAATTCCGGCGAAATCTGGACCATCTTCCTCGCGCCTTTTCTCGGCCTGCCGATCCCTTTGCTGCCGATCCATATTCTGTGGATCAACCTGGTGACCGACGGCCTGCCGGGCCTGGCACTGGCGAACGAACGCGCCGAGCGCGAGGTGATGCGGCGGCCACCGCGGCCGCCGCAGGAAAGCATCTTCGCGCACGGCATGTGGCAGCACATGCTTTGGGTCGGCTGTTTGATGGGCGGGGTCTCGCTGTTGACGCAGGCGTGGGCGATTCATGTCGGCTCCGCGCACTGGCAGAGCATGGTGTTTACCGTGCTTACGCTATCGCAACTGGGACATGTGCTGGCGGTTCGCTACGAACGTGTATCGTTTTTCAGCCGCAGCGTGTTTTCCAATCCGGCCCTGATCGGCGCGGTTCTACTGACCTTCGTCCTGCAAATGGCCGTGCTCTATGTGCCTTTTCTCAACCCCGTCTTCAAGACCGAGCCGCTCGGCGTGGAGGAGATGGCTTTTTGTCTGGCCATGTCTTCCATCGTATTTTTTGCGGTGGAAATCGAGAAATGGCTGGTGCGGCGTGGCTGGCTATACAGCCGATCCTGACAGCCAGCAGGCTGAACAACGGTTCAGCGCGGTGCCTGCCAGCAATTGTTGTTGACCTGCCAGGTCATCGAGAGCTGCTCGCTGATGGGGTAGAGCGCGTATTTGACGCCGATGAAATCGGAGCCCTTGCGCCAGAACATCGCCAGCAGGTTTTTTTCGCCATTGGCGACCACCCCGGAATACGGAATCACCTTGAGCGGATTGCCGTAGAGGTTGGCATAGTTCGATGCGATGACAATGAACGAGCGGAATGCAGGCTCGATTTCCTGATCGAATGCGACCAGTTTGTCGTTGCAAAACGTGAACAGATATCGACGGCCGGCCGGATTGTTGGGCAGGTCGTAGGCAAACAGGCCGTCATTTCCTACCGTCAGAGTCTTGTCGAAATTCCAGGTTTTAAGCGCCTGCTCGACTTCGCTGCGCGGCATGCCGTTTTTGAATTCGCCTATTTCCCACGCGTGGGCGGGCAAGGTGAACAGCAACGCGGCAAGCAGGCTGAGGGGGGTTGTCTGGAGGGTCATGGCGATCAACTGGCGGGTGAAAAACAGTCTCAAGCATACCGCAGGGCTGGCTGGCCCGAGTTGCCGCTCATCGGGGACTGCGAAGACGGGTCCGGCGGCTCTCGAGCACATCGCCGCACAGACATAAAAAAACGACCCGCGAGGTCGTTTGATTGAATTGGCGGAAGCGGTGAGATTCGAACTCACGGAGGACTCGCATCCTCGCCGGTTTTCAAGACCGGTGCCTTAAACCGCTCGGCCACACTTCCGTAGGCGCGCATTGTAGCGGGTTCGCCCGGTTTTGTGCCGGGGCCGGCGTGCGAATCCTGAGCCGCGTTCTGGTTGATGTGGTTTCAACAGGCGCTGTCGATTTTTCGTTGCTGCGTCGCTGCGCGGTTTGGGATGCTTTCTTAAAAATTAATTAAACCAAGGTCTTGCGATCGGGCGCCGGAGCTGGGTCGATGGCATGGATGGTGCTGGTCAATACGCATCTACCCCAAGCCGATATGCGACATGACTGACTTCTTTGAAATGCTTGGCAACATTGCCCGCCGCAGAAAGGTGGAAACGGGATCGCCTTTTGCCTCGGTGAAGGCGGTCGAAAAATGGCTGAAATCGCTGCCATCGGATTCGGATTACGACGCGCACCATGCGCTGGTCGAGGGGATGGAGCGTTTCAATGCCGAGAACGAGGTGGCTACGCTGGGGCGCATGCAGGCCTTGTTGAAACTGGAAGCGGTTGGCTTGCCGTTGCAGTATCGCGTCGTCGACCAGTATGTGCGGAACCAGGCGACGTTTCGCCTGGCGCGGCAGGCCTTGTGGCGCGAGACCTGGGTATTCTGGTCGCTGCAGGCAGACGCCTGGCTGGGCATGTTGAAGCAGGCCTATCGGGGTCCGCACAGTGATGAACTGAAGCCGTTTGTGGCCGATATGGCGGTGCGCGCGTTGCGCTACGCGGGGCTGGTGATGCGCTGGGACTACCACCAGGCGCGCAATCCGGCGGCGTCGGGCTGGTGCCGTTTGCACAAGGTCTATCGCCTGGTCGAGCGCGATGGCTTGGCGCAGAACGAGGTGGTGTTCAATTCACGCGCCACGCATTGCGCGCGCGAGTATTCGCTGGCCATGCTCATGGGGCTGGTGCAGCCGGTTGGCTACCGCGCGCAGGAAATCGAAGCGATTGCGCAGATTTTTGAAGGCTATGCGGCGCTGGCTTTGCCGGAAAAGGTGCCGCTGGAGGGCGTGCATACCCACATGGTCGATCTGTCGCAGGATGAAAGCGCCTATGTGGTGGAAATCGGGCGGGAACAGGGACGTCGCTTGCGCTACTTTGCCTTGCGCCCCTTGATTGAGCATTTGAAGACGCTCGATTCCAGCCCGGACGCCGAGTCCGATCAATTTTTCACGCGTCAGATCGCCAGTTTGATCGAGCGTGGCGGCATTCGTCGCAATCGTCAGCGTACGCATCGTTTTGGCCGCGTCTGGGTGGCGGCGGGAATGGCCAATATTCTGGCGGCGTTGCTGGGCCCCGCTGCGGCCAAAAGCCACCCGGTGCTCGAACCCTGGATGCTGCGTGACGAAAGCACGGATGGTTTGGGGTTTGCGCTGCCCGAAGATCAGGTGTTGCCGCATGGACGCCTGGTGGCAGTGAGCTGGGATCCTTCTGAAAATGTCTGGCAGTTGCTGGCGACGCGCTGGAACCGGGAAGAAGACGGCCAGAATCTGGTGGGCACGCAGCGGCTGTCGCGCCATCCCAAGCGGGTGGAAGTTTATTCGGATGAGCCGGGCGCCGATGGGGTTGGGGAAAAGGTCTGGGCGGTGTATTTGCCAATGACGCATACCGAACAGAGCGTGAGCAATCTGCTGATTCCGCAGAGCCATTACAAGCTGGGTGCGTCGCTGATGCTGCGCGAGGACGATGCGATCTATCGCCTGCGCTTGGGGGAGGTGCAGGAAAGCCATGAAGAATGGCTGCGCGTGAGCATGGATGTGGTGGGACGCGAACAGGAGCTTGCGGTAGCGGCCTGAATGCTTTCCGACATCCGGCTTTTCGCTGGATCAGCGCGTGCGGATGTCGCCGAAGTGAAAGCTGAATGTGCCGTTGCGGCGGTCGTCGAAATATTGTTCCAGTGTGGCGCGCACGGTGCGGAACGCGATGTCATCCCAGGGGATTTCGGCTTCGGTAAACAGTCGGGTTTCCAGTGATTCGATGCCGGGCTTGAAGTCGAGGTCGAGCAGCCGGGCGCGAAACATGAGATACACCTGATTGATGTGCGGCAGGTTGTACAAGGTATACAAACTGCCGACCTCGATGTTCGCGCCGGCCTCTTCCCAGGTTTCGCGTGCGGCCCCTTCGAGCGTGGTTTCGCCGTTTTCCATGAACCCGGCGGGGAGCGTCCACCAGCCGTATTTGGGTTCGATGGCGCGGCGGCACAACAATACCTTGTCCTCCCATTCCGGGATGCAGCCGACGACCATTTTCGGATTCTGGTAATGGATCGTGCCGCAGCCGGGACAGATATGGCGCGGCAGGTGGTCGCCATCGGGCACGCGCAACAAGACGGTGCTGCCGCATTCACTGCAAAAGTTCATGTTGCGTCCTATCAGACTGGGGGGTGCACGGTATCAAAATGCGATGGGTTTGCTCAATGACCATCACGATCCGGCGCAGTTCAATCTTCCGCTTTAAATGCCGATGCCGAACACCGCCAGACGGTCTTTTGCCGCGTCGGTTTGCCCGCGCCAGTTTTTTGCGCTGCGGGTCTGGATCCACTGGCTGGGCAGGCTGAGATCCGCGCCCACGCTGATGAGGGTAGTGGGCGCGAGCGTTTGCGCCAGGGCATCCAGCAGGGCTGCGCTGCGGTAGGGTGTTTCGATGAATAACTGGGTCGCGCGGTCGCGCCGGGCAGTCTGTTCGAGGCTGCGGATGGCCTGGCTGCGTTCGGGTTCCTTGGCCGGCAGGTAGCCGTGAAAGGCGAAGCGTTGTCCGCCCAGTCCCGAGGCCATCAGCGCCAGCAGGATCGACGACGGGCCGATCAATGGAATGACCGGAATGCCTTCGCGATGCGCCGCAAGCACGAGCGCAGCGCCCGGGTCGGCGACGGCAGGGCAGCCGGCTTCGGACAGCAGGCCGAGGTCGTGTCCGGCCTTGATCGGCGCCAGCAGCGATGGAATCGTGGCGACTGGCGTGTGCTCGTTGAGCTCTGAAAGTTGCAGCATCTGGATCGGTTGCGGGTGGCCCATGGCCTTGAGGTGGGCGCGGGCGGTCTTGGCGCGCTCGACGACGAAGTAATCGAGGCGGCGGGCGACAGCGAGCGTGTCCGGCGGCAGGCAACTATGCGGATCGACCGGCCCCAGCGGCACCGGAATCAGGTAGAGGCTGGCCATCTCAGGGCGCAGCGTTCCAGGTCAGCACATCGACGCCTTCGTTGGCGAGCATCTCGGTCAGCGCCATCAGCGGCAGGCCGATCAGCGCGGTGGGGTCGGGACTGTCCATGCGTTCCATCAGGGCGATGCCGAGCGATTCGCTCTTGGCCGAACCGGCGCAATCGTAGGGCGTTTCCTTGTTGAGATAAGCGGTGATTTGCGCGTCGGAGAGCGGGCGGAGGTGCACCACGGTCGGCACATCGCGCGTCTGGGTATGGCCGGTTTGGCTGTTGAGCAGGGTCAGCGCGGTGTGGAACACCATGGCGCGGCCCTGCATTTTCTTCAGCTGGGCGAAGGCGTTGGCGAAGTTCCCCGGCTTGCCGAGTTGTTCTGAATCGAGCATCAACACCTGGTCGGAACCGATGATGAGCGCGTCGGGATGGGTCGACGCGGCGGCCTGCGCCTTCAGCACCGACAGCCGCAGCGCGGTGCTCGAAGGCGTTTCGTCCGGCAGTGGAGTTTCGTCGACATCGGGCGACAGTACATCGAACGGCATGCCGAGACGCGATAGCAGTTCGCGCCGGTAGCGCGAGGTGGAAGCCAGGACGAGTTTCATTCCGGTTGAATTTCCACCAGCGCCATATCGGGTGTCACCGCGTCGCCCTTCTTGGCAAAGATGCTGATGACGACGCCGGCGATCGGCGCCTGCACTTCGTTCTCCATTTTCATCGCCTCGATCACCAGCACGCCGTCGCCGGCCTTGACCGTCTGGCCGATGCTGACCAGCACGTCGACGATGGAACCCGGCATTGCGGCGGTGACGTGGCCGGGGTGGCTGGGGCGGGGCTTCTGGCCAGGTGCGGGGGCGGCGGCGCTGGCTTTGCGCGTGGACTTTTCGCTGCCGCCGGATACCGCGACTTCGTTCAGCGGTTCGACCAGCACTTCTTCGGTGACGCCGTCGATCGCCACGAAGTAGGGGCGCTGGGTGGCGTCCGAGCGGCCGCTGCCCGACAGTTTGATGTGGTAGGTCTCGCCGTGCAGGGTGATCTTGAATTCGTCGGCGGCGTAGCGTGGCGCGTTGTCCTGCGTGACTTCGCTCGGCTGTGGCAGCAGTGGCTCGGGCTTGAGGCTGCCGGCGGCGCGCTCCTGCAGCCAGGTTTTGCCGATTTCGGGAAACATGGCGTAGGTCAGCACGTCTTCGTCGGACTTGGCGAGACCCTCGATTTCGAGACGCAGCTTGTCTAGTTCGTCGCCCAGCAGGTCGGCGGGGCGGCAGGTGGTGACTTCCAGGTCGCCGATGGCCATCTTGCGCACTTCTTCGTTGACGTGTCCCGGCGCGCGGCCGTAGCGACCCTGCAGGTAAAGCTTCACTTCGTTGGTCACCGATTTGTAGCGCGTGCCGGTCATGACGTTGAGCGCGGCCTGGGTGCCGACGATCTGCGAGGTGGGGGTGACCAGCGGCGGATAGCCGAGGTCTTCGCGCACACGCGGAATTTCCTCGAGCACGGCGTCCATCTGGTCAAGCGCGCCCTGTTCCTTGAGCTGGTTGGCCAGGTTGGAAATCATGCCACCCGGCACCTGGTTGATCAGCACGCGGGTGTCGGTGCCGGTGAAGGCCGATTCATATTGCCAATACTTCTTGCGCGTTTCCTTGAAGTAGGCCGAGATTTCCTCGATCAGCGGCAGTGAAAGGCCGGTGTCGTATTCGGTGCCAGCCAAGGCAGCGACCAGGCTCTGCGTGGTGGGATGGCTGGCGCCTTCGGCAAACGCGCCGACGCAGGTGTCGATGATGGTGGCCCCGGCTTCCACTGCCTTCAGGTGCGTCATGTGCGCAAGGCCCGAGGTGGCGTGGCTGTGGGTGTGGATGGGCAGATTCGTCGCGGCACGTATGGCGCCAACCAGTTCGAACGCGGTATAGGGCGTGAGCAGGCCCGCCATGTCCTTGATCGCGATGGTGTCGCAGCCCATCCCGGCCAGGCCTTGGGCGAGTTCGACGAAATGCGGGATGTCGTGTACCGGGCTGGTGGTGTAGCAGACGGTGCCCTCGGCATGCTTGCCTGCGTCCTTGACCGCTTTGATTGAAACCTGAAGATTACGCAGGTCGTTCATCGCATCGAAAATGCGGAATACGTCGACGCCGTTGTCAGCCGATTTTTGCACGAAGGCGCGCACCACGTCGTCGGAATAATTGCGGTATCCGAGCAGGTTTTGCCCGCGCAACAGCATCTGGATGCGTGTGTTGGGCAGCGCGCGCCGCAATTTGCGCAAACGCTCCCAGGGGTCTTCGCGCAGAAAACGCACGCAGGCGTCGAAGGTGGCGCCGCCCCAGGCTTCCAGCGACCAGAAGCCGATCTGGTCGAGCTTGCTGCAGATCGGCAGCATGTCTTCGGTGCGCATGCGGGTGGCGATGAGCGACTGGTGGCCGTCGCGTAGAACCAGATCGGTGATGTGTACTTTTGCCATGGTTTACAAGCCCTGATGAGCAGCGATGGCGGCGGCGATGGCGGCGGCCATCACTTCCGGTGGTTTCTTTTCGGTGTATTGCGTGAGTTCCGGGTGGTCGTCGACAAAACTGGTGTTGAAGCGACCGCTCTTGAACTCGGGATTCTTCAAAATTTCCTTGTAGTACGGAATGGTTGTTTTCACGCCATACACCAGCATGTCGGACAGTGCGCGGCTGCCGCGCGCGATGGTCGATTCCCAAGTCAGGTTCCACACCGTGAGCTTGGCGCACATCGAATCGAAATAGGGCGGGATCACATAATCGGTGTAGATCGCGGCGTCCACCCGCACGCCGGGGCCGCCTGGCGAGTAGTAGCGCGTGATGCGGCCGAGGCTCGGAAGAAATTCGTTTTTGGGGTCTTCGGCGTTGATGCGGAATTCGATGGCAAAGCCGCGGTGGCTGATTTCTTCCTGCTTGTATTGCAACGGCAGGCCGGAGGCGATGCGGATCTGCTCCTGCACGATATCTACGCCGGTGATGGTTTCGGTGATGGGGTGCTCGACCTGCAGGCGGGTGTTCATTTCCATGAAATAGAACTGGTTGTCCTGGTCGAGCAGGAACTCCACCGTGCCGGCATTAACGTAGCCGACCGACTTGGCGGCGCGCACCGCCAGTTTGCCGATATATTGGCGTTGCGCCTCGGTGAGTTGAGGCGAGGGCGCGATTTCGATCAGCTTCTGGTTGCGCCGCTGGATCGAGCAGTCACGCTCGAACAGGTGAATCACGTTGCCCTGGGTGTCGCCCAGAATCTGCACCTCGATGTGTTTGGGCCGTACCACGCACTTTTCGACGAAAACTTCGGGCTTGCCGAAGGCCTTGCTGGCCTCCGACACCACGCGGTCGTAGTTTTTCAGCAGTTCAGCTTCGCTGTCGCAGCGCCGAATGCCACGCCCGCCGCCGCCGTTGGTGGCCTTCAACATCACCGGGTAGCCGATCTTGTTGGCCAGCGCACGGGCCTCTTCGACGTTTTCCAGGTTGTGATCCGAGCCGGGCGTCACCGGGATGCCCGCTGCAATCATCGCGTTGCGGGCCTGGATCTTGTCGCCCATCTTGCGGATCACCTCCGGCGAGGGGCCGATGAAGCGGATGCCGCGGCGCGCGCAGATGGTCGCCAGTTCGGGATTTTCGGAGAGGAAGCCATAGCCTGGGTGTAGAGCGTCGCAACCCGAGGCCGCCGCCAGGTTGACCAGCGTGTGCGCGTTCAGATAGCCCAGAATCGGATCCTTGCCGATGTGGTAAGCCTCATCAGCCTTCTTCACATGCAGGGCATGACGGTCAGCATCAGTGTAAATCGCGACCGATTTGATCCCGAGTTCGGCGCAGGCACGAACGATGCGGACAGCGATCTCGCCCCGGTTGGCGACCAGTATTTTTTTGAGCATGGGCGATTTTGGTGTGGTTGCTGGGGATTCTTTGACAAAAAGAACGCGAAATCATATCATTGCGGGCTAATGTTGCTGGCTATGTCTACCGGGTGCGCCATGAATGAATCCCTCAAGCTTTCGCCAACCGAGGTGGATCCATGGCGCTTTTGCAAGGATGGTCAGTCGTGGGAAATCCGCTCCGAGGTAGCTGCGTTTCCCCGCCTCGCCAGTGAATTTACGCAAGGCACCTTGTTCTGTCGAGTGATTGGACGAGTCAACACGCGGGGAAGTCTGTCCCTGCAGGTGAAGGTCAGCGGCGAAGTGGGCATGACCTGCCAGCGTTGTTTGAGCGACATGCCCTACAAGGTCGATATGGCGCGCACGTTGTATCTGGCGCGAAATGAGGCTGAAATGGAGCGTCTTGACGCGCTGCCCGATAGTGATGCGATTCAGGCTGGCGAGGTCTTGAGTCTGGTCGAGCTGGTTGAAGATGAGGTGTTGTTGAGTCTGCCGGTGGCAGTGATGCACGCACCAGGTAAATGCCCTGCTTGATTGGGTGCTGTTTTTTTAAATCGATTTTTTAAAAGTAATGTTCAAGGCGCCAGATTTTGCGCGTTGATTTTCAAGGAGTAGGAAATGGCTGTTCAGCAGAATAAAAAATCCCCGTCCAAGCGCGGCATGCACCGTTCGCACGATTTCCTGACCGCACCGGCGCTGGCAGTTGAAGCGACCACGGGCGAGGCCCACCTGCGTCACCATATCAGCCCCAACGGCTTTTATCGTGGCCGCAAAGTCGTCAAGACCAAGGGCGATTGATTTATTGGCGCCATGCCGGGTTGCGCGGTGTTCAATTACACCCGCGTTTGACCTGATCGGCATGGTGCATCCTTTACAGCCCATTTTTCCGGCTGCATGAGAAACATCACAGTTGCCATTGATGTCATGGGGGGCGATCACGGCCCCCATGTCACGGTTCCGGCAGCGATCCGTTGTCTTGCGCGTCATCCTGATCTGAATGTGATTCTGGTCGGGCCGCAGGATATTGTTGCGGCTGAACTCAAGGCGCGACGCGCCAAGACCAGTCCACGCCTTATCGTTCGTCACGCCAGCCAGGTGGTGGCCATGGACGAGGCGCCGGCACTCGCGTTGCGCGGAAAAAAAGACTCGTCCATGCGCGTGGCGATTGATCTGGTCAAGTCCGGAGAAGCCGATGCCTGTGTGTCGGCCGGCAATACTGGTGCCCTGATGGCAACCGCACGTTTCGTCCTCAAAACCCTGCCCGGTATCGACCGTCCAGCAATTGCTGCCGTGATGCCGACCATCAGCGGGCATGCGCTGGTTCTGGATATGGGGGCCAACGTCGATTGCACGGCTGAACACCTGCTGCAGTTCGGCATCATGGGTGCGATGCTGGTGTCGGCCGTGGAACACAACCCCAATCCGAGCGTTGGGTTGCTCAATATCGGTGAAGAAGATATCAAGGGCAACGAGGTGGTGAAACAGGCGTCTATCCTGTTGCGCGACAGTCATCTCAATTTCTACGGCAATGTGGAAGGCAACGATATTTTCAAGGGCACGACCGATGTGGTGGTGTGCGATGGCTTCGTTGGCAATGTCACCCTGAAGGCGTCCGAAGGCCTGGCCAAAATGATTGCAACAACATTGCGTGCCGAGTTCAAGCGCAACTGGCTGACGCGCTTGTCCGGCCTGATGGCCCTGCCCGTGCTCAACGCGTTCAAGAAACGGCTTGATCCACGCCGTTACAACGGTGCCACCCTGCTGGGACTCAAGGGCGTGGTGGTGAAAAGCCATGGTTCGGCAGATCGCTTTGCATTCGAGCACGCGATCGAAACCGCCAGTGAAGAAGTCCGCAACAATGTGCTGAAACGCATCACCGATCAGATCCAACTTTTGCAACGGGTACCTGCTTGACCTATTCCCGCATCCTCGGCACAGGCAGTTATCTGCCGGCGCACATCCTCACCAACGCTGACCTCGAGAAGCTGGTTGAAACGAACGACCAATGGATCGTCGAGCGAACCGGCATTCGTGAGCGGCACATTGCCGCCGAGGGAGAATTCACCAGCGACCTCGCCACTGCGGCCGCGCGTCAGGCACTTGATGCGGCAGGTCTTGCGGCAGACGACATCGATCTGCTGCTGGTCGCGACGACCACACCCGATCTGGTGTTTCCCAGCACCGCCTGCATCGTGCAGTCCAAACTTGGCATGACCAGCGGCAAGCCCGCGTTCGACCTGCAGGCTGTATGCAGCGGTTTCGTCTATGCGATGAGCGTGGCTGACCAGTTCATCAAGACTGGCGCGGCCCGGCACGTGCTGGTGATCGGCGCCGAAACCCTGTCTCGCATTACCGACTGGAACGACCGCGGCAACTGCATCCTGTGGGGCGATGGCGCAGGCGCCGTGGTGCTGGGTGCATCGAGCGAACCCGGCATCATCGCGACTCACATCCATGCCGATGGCCGACACAAGGAATTGCTGCGCACTACCACCGGCACCTCGACCAGTTCGCACGAGCCTGCGCTGATGCGGATGGAAGGCAATGCCGTGTTCAAGATGGCGGTCAACACGCTCGACCGCATCGTCGACGAGACGCTCGAGGCCAATGGTTTGCAGAAATCCGATATCGACTGGCTGGTGCCGCATCAGGCGAATATCCGCATCATTAGCGCCACTGCAAAAAAGCTCGGCATGAGCATGGACAATGTCGTCACCACAGTAGCCGGACACGGCAACACGTCAGCCGCCTCGGCGGTGCGCGACGGCCGCATCCAGCGCGGCCAGACCGTGCTGATGGAGGCCTTTGGCGGCGGCTTCACCTGGGGCTCCGTGCTCCTCAAGTATTAAGGCATTCAAATGGCTACCCACAATCTAAAGCTGGCTTTTGTATTCCCCGGACAGGGTTCGCAATCAGTCGGGATGATGCAGGGATGGGGCGAGCGTCCTGACGTGCGCGCCACTTTCACTGAAGCCTCCGATGCGCTGGGTCAGGATCTGTGGGCGATGGTTGCAGATGGCCCCATCGAGTTGCTCAACCAGACGGTTAACACCCAGCCTGCGATGCTGGCAGCCGATATCGCTGCCTGGCGTGTCTGGCAGGCGGCAGGCGGCGCGACGCCTGCGCTGCTTGCCGGCCACAGCCTGGGCGAGTATGCCGCGTTGGTGGCAGCCGGTGCGCTGGGTTTTGCCGATGCTATCAGGCTGGTGCGTTTTCGCGCCGAGGCGATGCAGGCTGCTGTGCCCGATGGCGTAGGCGCGATGGCGGCGATTCTGGGTATGGAAGACGATGCGGTGCGCGCGGTGTGTAGCGAAGCTGCGGCAGGCGAGGTTGTCGAAGCGGTCAACTTCAATTCGCCCGGTCAGGTGGTCATTGCAGGCAACAAGGCCGCCGTTGAGCGCGCCATGGTGCTGGCCAAGGAAAAAGGCGCAAAACGTGCGTTGCCATTGCCGGTCAGCGTGCCGTCTCATTCTTCGTTGATGTTGCCAGCAGCCGAAAAGCTGCTGGCCCACTTGCAGGGCGTAACGATTGCCATGCCGTTGATTCCCGTGCTGCATAACACTGACGTGCACAGTCAGGCCGATGCGGATGCAATTCGCTTAGCGCTGGCCAGGCAACTGCATACGCCGGTTCGATGGGTCGAGACGGTGCAGGCGCTTAAAGCCGCCGGCATCGACCGCGTGATCGAATGTGGCCCCGGAAAAGTATTGGCAGGCCTCAATAAACGCATTGACGACAGCCTGCCGGCGGTGGCCCTGGTCGATGAAACCAGCCTTGTCGCTGCTCTTAATCAATAAGGAACGATATGCTGCAACAAACCCCCGCGCCTGGCGCGAACCTTGACGGTCAGGTGGCCCTGGTTACGGGCGCAAGCCGTGGAATCGGCCAGGCGATTGCGCTGGCGCTCGGCAACGCAGGCGCCACCGTGATCGGCACCGCCACCAGCGACAAGGGCGCGCAGGCGATCAGCGACTATCTTGCCGCTGCCGATATCAAAGGCTGCGGCATGAATCTCAATGTCACCGATGCTGCCGCAGTGGATGCGGTCATGGCGGCGATCAACACCCGGTTCGGCGACATTGGCATCTTGGTCAACAACGCCGGCATCACGCGTGACAATCTGCTGATGCGAATGAAGGACGAAGAATGGGACGACATCGTGGCGACCAATCTGACGTCGGTTTTCCGCCTGTCGCGTGCCGTATTGCGCGCCATGATGAAAGCGCGCAGCGGGCGCATTATCAGCATTGCCTCGGTGGTCGGTGCAATGGGCAACGCAGGGCAGACCAACTACAGTGCAGCCAAAGCCGGCATCATGGGCTTCACCAAGTCGCTGGCGCGCGAGATCGGTAGCCGCAACATCACCGTCAACTGCGTCGCCCCTGGCTTTATCGACACCGACATGACGCGTGCGTTGCCGGATGCCCAGCGTCAAGCCTTGTTGAATCACATTCCGCTGGGCCGACTGGGGTCAGTCGACGATATTGCGCAAGCGGTGCTGTTCCTGGCTTCGTCCGCAGCTGGCTACATTTCGGGCACGACTTTGCATGTGAATGGCGGCATGTACATGGCATGAGTGCCAGCTAATTTTGGATATAACTTTGATAGAATCCAAGGCTGCCATTTTGAGCGGTTTCAGTTTCATGGCTTCAAGTTTGATTGAAGCCTCATTTTTTTAAGAGGGGATCAGTAATGGAAAACGTGCAGCGTGTATTTAAAGTCGTCGCAGAGCAATTGGGCGTTAACGAAGCAGACATCAAGAACGAATCATCCTTCGTGGGCGACCTGGGTGCGGATTCGCTCGATACAGTAGAGCTGGTGATGGCGCTGGAAGAAGAGTTCGGCTGCGAGATTCCCGACGAAGATGCAGAAAAAATCACCACCGTCCAGCAGGCAATTGACTACGTCAACAGCCATTCGAGCTGATCTTTCACCAAGCAAGAAGGACTGACTTTTGTCCAAACGTCGCGTTGTTGTTACCGGACTGGGGATTATTTCCCCCGTCGGCAATACCATTCCGGAGGCTTGGGATAACCTGGTCGCTGGTCGTTCCGGAATCGCCCGGATAACCCGTTTTGATCCCACGTCATTTGCTTCGCAAATTGCTGGTGAAGTCAAGAACTTCGAGATTGAGCAATATCTCAATCCGAAGGAAGCGCGCCGCATGGATACCTTTATCCAGTTCGGCATGGCTGCGGGAATCCAGGCAATCCGCGACTCTGGCCTGGAAGTAACCGATGCCAACGCTGAGCGTATTGGCATCAATATCGGATCAGGTATTGGCGGCCTGCCGCTGATCGAAGACACCCATGGTTTATTGCTGGAATCCGGCCCAAGGAAGATTTCCCCCTTCTTTATTCCGGGTTCCATCATCAATATGATTTCCGGTAATTTGTCGATTCAGTTCGGTATCAAGGGCCCAAACCTGGCCGTGGTGACAGCTTGCACCACTGGACTGCATGCCATTGGCTTGTCCGCTCGCATGATCGCGTATGGGGATGTAGACGCGATGGTTGCTGGGGGCGCCGAATGTGCGACCTCGCCACTAGGCGTTGGCGGCTTTTCGGCTGCGCGTGCGTTGTCGACGCGCAACGATGATCCAGCGACCGCCAGTCGGCCGTGGGACAAGGATCGGGACGGCTTTGTGCTGGGTGAAGGTGCCGGAGTGCTCGTGCTCGAAGAGTATGAGCATGCCAAGGCACGTGGCGCCAAGATCTATGCCGAAGTCGTGGGCTTTGGGATGAGCGGCGACGCTTATCACATGACTGCGCCGAGCACCGATGGGCCCCGTCGCTCGATGGTTAATGCGATGAAGGATGCGGGACTCAATCCCGATCAGATTCAGTATATCAACGCACACGGCACCTCGACCCCGCTCGGCGACAAGAATGAAACCGATGCGATCAAGCTTGCCATGGGTGATGCAGCTTACAAAACGGTTGTCAACTCGACCAAGTCGATGACCGGCCACTTGCTGGGTGGGGCAGGTGGCGTTGAATCGGTGTTCACCGTCCTGGCGGTGCACAATCAAATCTCGCCGCCGACCATCAACATTTTTTCGCAAGACCCGGAATGCGATCTGGATTACTGCGCCAATACTGCGCGCGACATGAAGATCGAAGCTGCGCTTAAAAACAATTTCGGGTTTGGCGGCACCAACGGCTCACTCATTTTCAAACGCGTTTGACGTCAACGACACACGGTCAGGCTATGCCGGAAATCCGGGAGTGGTCTGGCCATCCTGACCTGATAGGTTTGCAGGCATCGAATCCCCAGCGCTATCCAGGGCTGTTTTTGAGCAGCGGCGATTCAGGATGGGATGTGTTGTTTGCTTTTCCGTGTGACGCGACACGCATCGATTCCGCCGCCGATCTGCAGTCCTTGCAGACACACCCGGCAATGCGGCTCCATCCGCGCTTGATTCAGTCCACGCAGGCGGGCCTGCCCTTCACGGGCGGTTGGCTCTGCGCGTTGTCGTATGAATTGGGTGGCGTATTTGAGCCCCATGTTGGATTTCCTGGCGAGCCAGATTTCCCGCTGGCCTGGCTGGTGCGCATTCCGGCTGCGGTTTTGTTCGAACGAAACACCGGGCGCTGCGTGCTGGTGGCCGAATCTGGCCAGGGCACGCTGCTCGATATGCTGGCATGCGATCTGGATCGTCTGCTACAGCCTGTTCCCGAAATGCCGGAATTGAACGTGTTGCGCGAAGACGAACCTACAGCGTTTCTGGCGGGCGTCTCCCGCATTCAGGACTACATCCGCGCGGGCGACGTCTTTCAAGTCAACCTGTCGCGTGGCTGGCAGGCGGGGTTTGCCGGCCCCGTTTCACCGGCGGCCCTGTTTGCGCGTCTCATGGCGCGCAATCCAGCACCTTATTCTGCGCTGTTGCAGATGGGGGAGTGGGCCATTGTGAGCTCCTCACCTGAACGGCTGGTGTGTCTCGGGGCCGATGGACGGCTGGTAACCCGGCCGATTGCCGGCACCCACCCTCGCAGCGAAGACCCGGCGGAAGACGCTGCGTTGCGCGCACGTCTGCATGCGCACCCCAAGGAGCGCGCCGAACACGTCATGCTGGTCGACCTTGAGCGCAATGATCTGGGGCGGGTCTGCGTGGCCGGCAGCGTCAAGGTCGACGCGCTGATGGATGTCACCAGTTATCGGCACGTGCACCACATCGAATCGACCGTGAGCGGGACACTGCGCGAGGAGCTGACCGTGTTCGATGCGCTGCGTGCGGTGTTCCCCGGCGGCACCATCACCGGCTGCCCCAAGATCCGCACGATGCAGATCATTCGGGAGCTCGAGCAGACCCCACGCCGCAGTTATACCGGTAGCGTCGGTTATATCAATCACGATGGCAGCTTTGATTTCAATATCCTGATCCGCAGTTTTTTGCTGCGCGGGGATGGGCTGGCGTTTCGTGCCGGTGCAGGCATCGTGGCAGATTCGGACGCCAACCGTGAACTGGAAGAAACCCGAGCCAAGGCGCGCGGGCTGTTGCGCACGCTGGGGGTTGCATGATCCGCGTCAATGGCTTGGCCATCGACAGCATTCATGCGCGGGATCGCGGACTGGCTTATGGTGACGGCGTATTTCGTACCCTTCGCACCGAAGCCGGCCAGCCGGTGTGGTGGGCAGATCATTACGCCAGGCTCGAAGCCGATTGTTCCGTGCTGATGCTGGATTGCCCGGATCAAAACACATTGCGCGACGAGGTGTGCCGGGCGGCCGAAGCCGGGCAAGGCGTCGTCAAGATCATCTTGACCCGGGGAGTCGGTATGCGCGGGTATGCCGTGCCTGAAGCCTCTGCAAATACGTGTGTGGTTCTGGCTTCAGCCATGCCGCAGCATGCAAAGTCGCTAGGCGACATCCGCGCGCGCTGGTGCGAGCTCAAGCTGGCACGGCAGCCGCGATTGGCCGGCGTCAAGCATCTGAACCGGTTGGAAAATGTGCTGGCTCGCGCAGAGTGGGATGAACCGGATATTTTTGAAGGATTGTTGTGCGACGATCAGGGCGCCATCGTCAGCGGCGTAATGAGCAACGTGTTCTGGGCGAAGCAGGGCGAACTGTTTACCCCGGATTTGAGTCAATGCGGCGTGGCCGGCGTAGCTAGAATGCGCTTGCTGCGTGCCGCCGCCCGCCGGGGCATCCGGGTCCATATCGATCGTTTTACGCCTGCCGACCTCCTCGCTGCTGACGAAGTGATGATCTGCAACAGCCTCATCGGCGTGCGTCGTGTCGCCCGGTTGGATGACACGACCTGGTTGCCCGCGGGATGGACCCTTCTTTTGAATGATGCCTTGTATGACAATCTGGATTAAACGACTGATTTTGTTGACGCTTCTGGCTACCCTGCTGGGCGCAGGCGGACTGGCCTGGTATGCCACGCAACCTTTGCAAATAGCGCCTTTGCCGCAAACCCTGAACGTGACGCCAGGGACGAATTTGCGTAGCCTGAGCACGATGCTCAAACGCGAAGGCGTGATCGGCAACGCGCCGGTGTTCTGGTTGCTCGGACGCGTGACGGGCAAGGCCGGCACACTCAAACTCGGGGTGTATACGCTGGACAAGCCGCTTACGCCGCTTGCGCTCTACGAAAAATTCGAGCGCGGCGAAGTCTCGCAGGCCGTCATCCAGTTCATCGAAGGCAAGAACTGGCGCGAAGTGCGCGCGTCGCTGGCCGCTCAGCCCTTGCTGAAAAACGACAGCGCCGACCTGACCGATGCCGAACTCATGCGTGCGATCGGCGCCGAAGAAAGCCATCCCGAAGGACTGATGTTTCCCGACACCTACTTCTACACGCCGCACACGTCCGACCTCGACGTGCTGCGCCGAGCCTATCGGCTGCAGCGCGACAAGCTTGAGGCAGCCTGGGCGGAACGCGCACCGGACTTGCCGTATCGCACGCCGTACGAGGCGCTGATCATGGCGTCCATCGTCGAAAAGGAAACCGGCGCGGCGTTCGAGCGCCCCGAGATAGCCGGGGTGTTCATCAACCGGCTCAGACTGGGCATGCGTTTGCAGACCGATCCCACCGTCATTTATGGGCTGGGCGAGCGTTTTGACGGCAATTTGCGCCGCACCGACCTGGAGCGCGACACGCCGTACAACACCTACACGCGTGCCGGGCTGCCACCGACGCCGATTGCGATGCCGAGTGAAGCCGCCATCCGCGCCGCGCTCAACCCCGCCAAAACCAAAGCCTTGTATTTCGTCGCGCGGGGAAACGGCACTCACGTATTTTCCAGCACGCTCGACGCCCACAATCGCGCGGTAAACCGCTACCAACGATGAATATGACCGGTAAATTCATTACGCTCGATGGCGTCGATGGCGCAGGCAAAAGCACGCATATCGCATTTGTGGCCGACTGGCTGCGCCGGCAGGGCAGGGAAGTCATCGTCACCCGTGAACCCGGCGGCACGCCGCTCGGCGAGACGCTGCGCGAACTGCTGCTTCATCGTGACATGGATGCGGATACCGAGTTGTTGCTGATGTTTGCCGCGCGGCAGGCGCATCTGGCGCAGCTTATTTTGCCAGCATTGGCGCGCGGCGCGTGGGTGCTGTCTGACCGCTTTACCGATGCCAGTTACGCCTACCAGTGCGGCGGCCGCGGAATTGCCGCAGAACGCGTTGCCGCGCTGGAAGCCTGGGTGCAGCGCGGCTTTTCTCCCGATCTGACCTTGTTGTTCGATGTGCCGCCCGAGGTGGCCGAAGCGCGTCGTTCCGCTGCGCGCGCGGCCGACCGTTTCGAGCGTGAGGCCGAGCTTTTCTTCAACCGCGTGCGTCAGGCTTATCTCGACCGGGCAGAAGCGGATCCCCAGCGCATCCGGGTGCTGGATGCGCGCCACACCATTGCCGAGCTGCAGGCGGAAATCACCCGGCTGCTGCAGGAACTGGCATGAACGCACCGTATCCCTGGCTGGAGTCTTCCTGGCAGCGTTTGCTGGCGAGCCGTGCGCGCCCGGCGCAGGCCTTGTTGCTCGCAGGCCCGCGCGGCGTGGGCAAAGGGCTGCTGGCACAAGCGTGGGCACAAACCCTGTTGTGCGAGTCGCCCCAACCCGATGGCAGTGCCTGCGGCAGTTGTCCTGCCTGTCACTGGTTCGAGGCCGGTACGCACCCGGATTTTCAGCGGGTTACCCTGCTGGAAAAAACCACCAAAGAGGGCGAGACGCGGATGGCGACCGCGATCGAGGTCGACCAGGCACGCGAAGCGGTCGAGTTTGTCCGCATGTCGACGTATCGGGCCGGGTATCGCGTCGTCCTGGTCAACCCGGCCGACACGCTCAACATCGCCTCGGCCAACGCCTTGTTAAAGGTACTGGAAGAGCCGCCGTTAAATACAGTATTCGTGCTGGTGTCGGATCAGCCGCGCCGCTTGTTGCCCACCATTCGCAGCCGCTGCGCCCGGGTTGATATCGGATTGCCGCCGGCTGAGCAGGCAGCGCAATGGTTGAGCCGCCAGGGCGTGGATGACGCAGTGAATCTGCTGGCGCTGGCTGGCGGGTCGCCGCTGGATGCGCAGCGCTGGGTGGGCAGTGGTGAACTGGACGAGCGCCGCGGCATTCTGGAAGGGCTGATGCGACCGGACCAGATGGACCCTGTAAGCCAGGGCGAGCGCTGGAAAGCGGTCAGTCCGCAGACCTGGCACAAAGTCGTGTACAAATGGCTGGGCGATTTGCTGGCCGTGAAATTGCAGGGCGGAGTCCGGTTTAACCGCGATTTTTCGGACGAACTGGAACAGTTGGGCAAACGGGCTGATTTGGCAGGTTTGCTGGCCTTGGCCAAAATGCAGGCAGCGGAAGGCCGGACACTGGCCCATCCGCTCAACCGCAGCTTGCAATTGCAGGCCTGGCTGATCCAGTACCGGCATATGTTTGATTGAAGCGATACAGCGAAGAGAAGCGATCATGAGTGCAATGCCAAATGATGTTACCGGACAGGTTCGCCCAGGCGTGCTGTCTCTTTCGATCAAGGAAAAGTCGGCCTTGTTCGCGGCCTTCATGCCTTTCATTCAGGGAGGCGGGCTGTTCATCCCGACCAACAAGACCTACAAGATGGGTGAGGATGTCTTCATGCTGCTGACGCTGATGGACGATCCGGCCAAGCTTCCGGTTTCCGGCAAGGTCGTGTGGGTGACACCAGCAGGTTCGCACGGCGGCCGCACGCAGGGTGTCGGCGTTCAGTTCGCGCCGAACGAAAGCGGGCGGGCCGCGCAAAAGAAAATTGAAGGCTTCCTCGGTGGTTCGTTAAAATCTCTGCGACCCACCCACACCATGTAGACGGGTGCAAGACTCAAGCGACACGGTGGCGCCAGGCCCTTTTAGAAACCATGGCGCCTTCAGGAGCCTTGCATCGCGCAACTTGAGCCTTGATCAGACCCATGTACATCGACTCGCACTGCCACATTAATTTCCCCGATTTTTCCGACAAACTGCCCCAGCTGTTCGCGCTCATGCAGGAAAATCAGGTGAGCCACGCCTTGTGTATCAGCGTGGAGCTGGAAAAATTCCCCGAAATTCGCCGTCTTGCCGAGACCTATCCGAATGTGTACGCCTCGGTGGGCGTGCATCCCGATCACGAGAACTGCACCGAACCCACGGTGGATGAACTGGTTGAATTGGCTGATCACCCCAAAGTGGTGGCGATGGGCGAAACCGGGCTGGACTACTTTCGGCTGACCGGTGACCTCGAATGGCAGCGCGAGCGCTTTCGCACCCATATCCGCGCTGCGCGGAAAAGCCGCAAGCCCCTGGTGATCCATACCCGCGCGGCGGCCGACGACACCTTGCGCATCATGCGTGAGGAAAAGGCGGGCGAGGTGGGCGGCGTTATGCACTGTTTTACCGAAAGCCTGGCTGTCGCCGAAGCCGCAATCGATCTGGGTTTTTATATTTCGTTTTCCGGCATCGTCACGTTCAAGAACGCAGCGGCGCTGCGCGAAGTGGCGGCGGCGATTCCGCTGGAACGCATGCTAATCGAGACGGACTCGCCGTATCTGGCGCCGGTGCCGCATCGCGGACAGACCAACCAGCCAGGGTATGTCAGGCATGTGGCAGAAGAAATCGGGCGGCTGCGCGGCATCACGGCCGAGGCGGTCGGCGACGCCACCACGCAAAACTTCTTTCGCCTGTTTTCGACGGCCCGCCCCTGATCCGGTTCAAGCCGGAAAAATCAGATTCGGCAGGCCACTTTCACCTGGTCTCGCCAAAGCTGCGTGCTGATCCAGGCGGTGAAGTCGTCGGCCGATACCGCCTTTGAAAACAGATAGCCCTGCGCCTGGTCGCACCCCAGCTTGCAGAGCTGATTGAGAATGGCCTCGTTTTCAACCCCTTCGGCCACTACGCGCAGCCCAAGATTGTGGGCCAGGTCGATGGTCGAGCGGACGATGATGACGTCGTTCGGGTCGTTCATCATGTTCATGACGAACGAACGGTCAATCTTGAGCTCGCCCACCGGCAGACGCTTCAGATAAGCCAGCGATGAATATCCCGTGCCGTAATCATCGATCGACAACTTGCAGCCGATGACTTCCAGTCGGCGCAGATTTTCCATCGCGTGCGCGGGATCGTCGAGGATCGCACTTTCAGTGATTTCGAGACAGATACGTTCGGGCGGACAACCATATTCCTGCAGCAGCGCCGCAAAATACACAGGCAAATCGGCGTTCATCAGGTCGCGTGCCGAGATGTTGATCGAAATGTTGACGTCGATGCCGTCGCGTGCCCAGGCTGCGCATTGCTTCACGCCTTCATTCAGCACCCAGTTGGTGATGGCCTTGATATAGCCGGTTTGCTCGGCAAACGGTATGAAACTGTCGGGAGGGACCAAACCGCGCTGCGGGTGTACCCATCGCACCAGTGCTTCGACCGAGTAGGTCAGGCTCGTCTTGAGGTCGACCTTGGGCTGGTAATACAGCACCAGATGGTTGCGTTCCACCGCTTCGCGCAGTTCGCTCATCAGCGACAGCCGCTCCAGCGTGTTGTGATCGTAGTGTGCGTCGTATTCGGCAAATCCGGAGCTGTTGCGCTTGGCCTGATACATGGCGACATCGGCGCAGCGCAGCAGGGCGGTGATGTCCGAGCCATGCTGGGGTGAGGACGCCATGCCGATGCTTCCGCGCACGTCGATGATCTGGCCGTCCAGCGTCATGGGGGCTTCCAGTGCGGATAGAAGTGTGCGTGCCACTTTGCGTGCGTTGGGGATGTCTGCGGTGGGCAGCAGAATGGCGAACTCGTCGCCGCCGAGGCGGGCGACGGTATCCGACCCGCGTTGCAGTGAGTGTTGCAGACGACTGGCGACCTCCTTCAGCAGCAGGTCGCCAATGTGATGGCCGAGCGAATCATTGACGTATTTGAAATGATCCAGGTCCATCAACATCACCGTCAGTGGCTTGCCCACGCGGCCGGTCATGTTGATGGCCTGCTGCAAGCGGTCATGGAACATGGCGCGATTGGGCAAGCCGGTCAACGTATCGCTGTAGGCGAGTTGCAGAATGTGCGTCTCGCGCGATGCGATTTCGCGGCTCATGTGGTCGAAGGCATCGCTCAGTTCGGCGATTTCAGTGGTGCTGGAGATGACCGGTTTTTTACCGTAGTCACCCTGCGCGATTTTCGTTGCGAAGCCCGCCAGCGCCTTGATCGGACGCGAAATTCCCCGTGCGATCGCCAGGCTCGACAGGGCAGACAGAATCAGGCCGATGGCGCCGAGGATCAGGAGCTTGTTGCGCAGATCGTAAAACGGCTCGAGTGACAGATCGAGCGATTTTTGCAGCACGACGCCAGCAGCCTGGCCATCGGGCGAGGGCAGCGACGCTCGCAAACCAAGATAGCGTCCTTGTTGCGTCTGCAACTCGTCGATGGTTTTTTCGCCGATCTGGTTGGTATTGAGTGCCTGGCCGAGGGTGGCAGCGAGTGGAGCCGGTAGCGTGCTTGCGTTGATCTGCCAGTCCGACCTGTTGCCTTGACTGATGAAGCTGACTTCGGTGTGCGTGATATTGCCGATATCTTTTGCGGTCGTGGCGTCGATGCGAAAGCCCGCGACAACGATGCCGATAGGCAAGGGCGCAGTGACTGGCACGGCAATGAGTTGATAAAGCTGGCCATCAATACGCTCGATCAGCGCGAGCGTGTCACGGGGCGGTTGTGCGGGATCGAGCCAGCGCAGACCGCTGATATCAAGGTTTTTTTGGGATTTGACCGCGCTCTGGTACACCTCGCCGTCGCGGCCGATGAACAGCATCAGATCGGCCTTGATGCGGGCACTGTGATTGTCCAGCGCAGACACGATGGTGTCCGCGTCGTTGCTGCCGACCGCTTCGCGGAAACCGTAGTCGGCAGCCAGAATGCGGGCGCCCTGTCCAAGAAACGCCGTATTCTGTTCGAACAGGCGCATGAAGACCTGCTTTCCGCTGCGCAATTCGTCCCCCAGCATTCGCCCCATGATGGAGTAACCGATCGTGCTGGTAATGAGGATGCTGCCCAGCTGCGTGAGCAGCAGCAGGCCGAAGAAGAAGCCGAAGATCCGGCCCTGCAGGGTTTTGAATCGTAGAAATTTCACGGCGGCTTTTACCTCAAATCCCGGGTCGTGATAGTGATGGTCCGCGACGTGTCGGTTTTAAGGCTGATCGGAATTACCGCTGCATCCTTGTCCGGGCGCATGTAATACCAGGCAATCAGCGAATAATCGCCAGGCGGCAGATCGTCGATTCGTGCGTTGCCCTGGCGGTCTGATTTGGCATAAAAGGGCGTGTCCACCAGCAGCAGATGCGCGACCATGTTGTCGTGAATGTTGCAGCCCATGACGACCACGCCGGGCTTGTCGAAAAGGACAGGCTGGCTAGGGGTGTCGGCATACAGTTTGATCTCGAATTTTTTGGCGCTCGAAAACGAATACACGTGATGCCGGATGTTGTCCTTGTTCGGAAAACTGACGCGGGTGCCGGTCTGCGCCACCGAGACCAGCGGAACAAAGGCTTTGTCGACCTGATCAATTCGCAGCGTGGCATTTTTCACCGGCATGCGGTGCGTTTGATTCGACATCAGGTAGACCACGGCATCTTCCACTGCAGCGCCCCTGGCATCCCGTACCTGGAGCGTCAGGCTGGCGGCATGTGCTGAGGGGATGCCGGCCAGCGCTAGCAGGAACAGGGTGACAGACGTGCAAGCTCGCTTCATTTTTCGACAATCAGACGTTTCATCGGGGCAAGAATCGCCAGCAGTTCGTTCTTCTCACTCTGGGCGACGCCGTGGGAATCGAGTGCTTCACGCAACGCTTCTACCAGGTAAAAAAACTCGCGTTCATTGATCCTGAGTCCCTTGTGGACCAATTTCATTTCATCGCCGGTATAGATGCAGCCGCCTCCGCTTAGCGCGCAAATCTGTTCTGCCAGCTTTTCTTTCAGGCGCTTGAGATTGACCTTGTCGAAGGACTGATTCACGTTAGGGTCATGGGCGACGGCCTCGATCATCTGATCGACCACGCCAGCAACGACGGGCTGGCCTCCGATGCGGGAATACAGCGATTCGCCGCCGGATGCGTACGCGATATTTCCCGCCATGCCGGACAGCATGACGCTCAGTAACAACAGTTTCCGCATGGTTTTTTATCTGTCGGGTGTAAAAGGCTGCTAGAGAGATATCGGCTTTTGAATCCGGGGCTTGAGGGATTCATTTATTAAATTTCTCGCCGTTATCTGAGCTTTCCCTCCCTCTACCCGGATCGTCGAATCATGAAGTACAGGAGCTTGCTTGTTGTTGCAGCGATGACGCTGGCCGCAGTTCACACCGCCCACGCAGGTGGACGTCTGTTGGCTACGGGGGGTGTTAGCCAGTTGGAGGGGGCTGCAGGCGGCGGTTTGACGCCGTGGGCGCTGATTGCAGGCACCGGTACGCGTGATGAGATCGGCATGACCGCGTATGCAACGTATCTCGATATCAGCAACTTCAGGCTGCACAGCGCAGGTGTGGCGATCGGCTTTTACGATCGGGTGGAACTGTCGTTTGCACGCCAGCGCCTGGGCTTGGGAAGCACGGTGCCGGGCGAGTCCATCGAGCAGGACATCGTCGGGCTGAAACTCAAGGTTCTGGGAGATGCAGTGTTCGATCAGGACACCTGGGTTCCGCAAGTCGCCCTGGGGCTGCAATACAAGCGCAACCGGGATTTTGACTTCGTGCCGAGCGCACTGGGCGCGCGGAATGACCGGGGCATCGACATTTATGCCAGTGCAACCAAGCTTTATCTGGCTGGTTTGCTGGGACGCAACGTATTGCTGAATGCAACCCTGCGCGGCACGCGTGCCAACCAGATGGGCCTGCTGGGTTTTGGCGGCGATCGTGCCAACCATTATCAGGCGCACTTTGAGGGTTCGGCGGCGGTTTTTCTAAATGATGCCGTGGCGCTGGGGATGGAATACCGGCACAAGCCGGATAACCTCAGCGCTTTTCGTGAAGATGACTATCGCGATGTTTTCCTCGCCTGGCTGCCCAGTAAGTCAGTCTCGCTGACGCTGGCTTATGCCCAACTCGGCAATATCGCCAACCAGCCGGATCAGACCGCAGCGTACGCGTCGCTGCAACTCAGTTATTAGGAGCAGCAGCCCAGAGGGCCGATCCTTAGCCAAAGAACGATTTCACCTTGTCCATGAACGACTGGGCGCGCGGATTGTTGTTGCGGCCAGGGCTCAGGTCGTCGAATTCGCGCAGTAGTTCACGCTGACGATCGGACAGGTTCACGGGCGTTTCCACCTGCATGTGGCACATCAGGTCGCCAGGCGCATTGCTGCGTACCCCCTTGATGCCTTTGCCGCGCAGGCGGAATACCTTGCCGGTCTGCGTTTCGGGTGGAATCTTGATTTTGGCGTGGCTGTCGAGGGTGGGTATTTCGACTTCACCGCCCAAGGCTGCCGTGGCAAAGCTGATCGGCATTTCGCAATGCAGATCATCGCCGTCACGTTTGAAGACAGCATGCTCCTTCAGTTGAATGACGACATACAAATCTCCTGCAGGTCCGCCGTTGACGCCGGCCTCGCCTTCGCCACCCAAACGGATGCGGTCGCCATTGTCGACGCCAGCGGGGATCTTGACTGACAGGGTCTTGTGCTTCTTGACCCGGCCTTCCCCGTGGCACGCGGTGCAGGGATCGCTCACCATTTTTCCGGTGCCGCCGCAACGCGGGCAGGTTTGCTGCACCGAGAAAAAGCCCTGCTGGATGCGAACCTGGCCATGACCGCCACAGGTGGTGCACGTGGTGGGCGTGGTGCCGGGCTTGGCGCCGCTGCCGTGACAAACCTCGCATTCCTCCAGCGTGGGGATGCGGATTTTGGTTTCAGTGCCCCGAGCCGCTTCTTCCAGCCCGATTTCCAGGTTGTAGCGCAAGTCGGCGCCGCGGTAGACGCGGTCGCGGCGGTTGCCGCCTCCGCCACCGCCAAAAATATCGCCAAAAATGTCGGAGAAGGCATCGGAAAATCCACCGCCTCCGCCGCCCATTCCAGCCTGCTGGTCGACGCCGGCATGGCCAAACTGATCGTAAGCAGCACGCTTGTCCGAGTCGGACAGCATTTCGTAAGCCTGTTTGGCTTCCTTGAATTTCTCCTCCGCGCCCTTGTCGTCCGGGTTACGGTCAGGATGGTGCTTCATGGCCAGCTTGCGGTAGGCCTTTTTGATTTCTTCGTCCGAGGCGTTCTTGGCGACGCCGAGGATTTCGTAATAGTCGCGTTTTGACATGATGGTGGGCGTAAACAGTGAGCAAGAAAGCTGGAAAGCAAAAAGCGGTGAACGGTTGCCCGCTCACCGCTCACCGCTCACGGCTTACTTGTCTTTAACCTCTTCCCGCCGGCTGCCGCACCCGGTTGCTGCGCTTGATCTTCCTTGTACATCTGCTCCGCAAGCTTGTGGCTGGCGGTGGCAAGTGCGTTGGTCTTGGCTTCGATGATGTCCTTGTCGCCTTCGCGCACAGCGTCTTCGCACTCTTGCAAAGCTGTTTCGATCGCGGCCTTTTCATCGGCCGACACCTTGTCGCCGTGTTCGGTGAGCGATTTCTTCACCGAGTGGATCATGCTGTCGGCCGCATTGCGCGCCGTCGCCAGTTCGACTGCTTTGTGGTCTTCGGCGGCGTTTGCTTCGGCGTCTTTCACCATGCGCTGGATTTCTTCTTCGCTCAAGCCCGAGGACGCCTGGATCTTGATCTTGTTTTCCTTACCGCTGGCCTTGTCCTTGGCCGACACGTGCAGGATGCCGTTGGCGTCGATGTCGAACGTGACCTCGATCTGCGGCATGCCGCGCGGCGCGGGCGGAATTTCGCTCAGGTTGAACTGGCCCAGGCTCTTGTTGCCCGAGGCGACTTCACGTTCGCCTTGCAGCACGTGCACGGTCACTGCGCTCTGGTTGTCGTCAGCGGTCGAGAACACCTGGCTCGCCTTGGTCGGGATCGTGGTGTTCTTCGGGATCAGCTTGGTCATCACGCCGCCCAGGGTTTCGATACCCAGCGATAGCGGCGTCACGTCAAGCAACAGCACATCCTTGACTTCGCCCTGCAGCACGCCGCCCTGAATCGCAGCGCCGACTGCCACGGCTTCATCCGGGTTGACGTCGCGGCGCGCTTCCTTGCCGAAGAAGTCCTTCACCGCATCCATCACCTTGGGCATGCGGGTCTGGCCGCCGACCAGAATCACGTCGTCGATCTGCGAGGTGGTCAGGCCGGCATCCTTCAGTGCCATTTTGCATGGGTCGATGGTGCGCTTGATCAGTTCCTCGACCAGGCTCTCGAACTTGGCGCGGGTGATTTTCACGGCCAGGTGCTTGGGACCGGAGGCGTCAGCCGTGATGTAGGGCAGGTTGACTTCGGTCTGCTGCGCGGACGACAGCTCGATCTTGGCCTTTTCTGCCGCTTCCTTCAGGCGCTGCAACGCCAGCACGTCTTTCTTCAGGTCGACGCCTTGCTCTTTCTTGAATTCGTCGGCGATGTAGTCGATCAGGCGCTGGTCGAAGTCTTCGCCGCCGAGGAAGGTGTCGCCGTTGGTCGACAGCACTTCGAACTGGTGCTCGCCGTCCATTTCGGCAATCTCGATGATGGAGATGTCGAAGGTGCCGCCGCCGAGGTCATACACGGCAATCTTGCGGTCGCCTTCCTTCTTGTCCATGCCGAAGGCCAGCGCGGCCGCAGTCGGCTCGTTGATGATGCGCTTGACTTCGAGACCGGCGATGCGGCCGGCGTCCTTGGTCGCCTGGCGCTGGCTGTCGTTGAAGTAGGCCGGCACGGTGATGACGGCTTCGGTGACTTCTTCGCCCAGATAATCTTCGGCGGTTTTCTTCATCTTGCGCAGGGTTTCGGCCGAGACCTGCTGTGCCGCCATTTTCTGGCCGCGCACTTCAACCCAGGCGTCGCCGTTGTCGGCCTTGACGATCTTGTAGGGCATCAGGCCGATGTCTTTCTGCACTTCTTTTTCATCGAAGCGGCGGCCGATCAGGCGCTTGACCGCGTACAGCGTGTTCTTCGGGTTGGTGACCGCCTGACGCTTGGCGGGTGCACCCACCAGGATTTCGCCGTCTTCGGTGTAGGCGACGATGGACGGCGTGGTGCGTGCGCCTTCGACGTTTTCGATCACCTTCGGCTTGCCGTTTTCCATCACTGCCACGCAGGAGTTGGTGGTGCCGAGGTCAATTCCAATAATGCGTCCCATGATGCGTTCCTTCTAATAGTGTTTGAATGGGGTGATATGTGGGGAGCGCCGTGCCGGTTTCAATAGCATCGGCGCATCCAGGCGTTCAATCTTTATTTTTTGCCACCATGACCAGAGCCGGGCGCAGCGTGCGCTCATGCAGGCGATAGCCTTTTTGCAATACGGTGACCACGGTGTTGCCGGGCTGATCGGATTCGATCATCTGGATGGCTTGATGCTGGTGCGGATCGAATTTCTCACCCACCGGGTTGATCTCGTTCAGGCTGAATTTAGCGAATGCGGCAACCAGCTGCTTCAGTGTCAGTTCGACGCCGTCCTTCATGTTTTCGACACTCGGAGACTCAACTGTGAGTGCCGCTTCCAGGCTGTCCTTGACCGCCATCAGTTCGCTGGCGAAGCTTTCCACTGCGAACTTGCGCGCCTTGTCGACGTCATCTGCCGCGCGGCGGCGCATGTTCTCGGTTTCAGCCTTGGCACGCAGCCAGGCGTCATGATGTTCGGCTGCGACAAGCTCTGACGCCTTCAGCATTTCTTCCAGGCTGGGCATGGTTTCTTTGGTGTGAGCAGTTGGAGCGTTAGCCGCGTCTGCATTGATTTCGATGTCGTCCTGCATATGCACTCCCAATTGATCTCGCGAACAAATGGGGATGGTCGACGGAGATTCAAGTGGCGGACGTCAACTTTTTTATGCGGCGAGTAGGGTTAATCAGCGCAAGTTCAGTTTGCTGCAGGTGGGGGCTTCCGGTATGATGCCCGGCTCCCGGAGAGGTGGATGAGCGGTTTAAGTCGCACGCCTGGAAAGCGTGTTTAGGATAATATCCTAACGCGGGTTCGAATCCCGCCCTCTCCGCCAGTTATTCCTGAAAACCCGCATGGCTATTGGCTGTGCGGGTTTTTCAATTTTTATGGCGGTGCCTGATCTTGTGGTTCGCCTCGTCTCGGTGCCCGGAGTCCAGTCATATCCAGTCGATTGCCTTGCACTGTACAACGGTCGATTCGCTCATGGGGATGGGAGACGCCCAGTGCCTATGGCAGCAGGCAGGGGGTGATTGGGTGGGTTCGGGAATTGGCGCGCGGGGCGTGCGCAACCCGGGAAACCCATTTAGAGTGTTGACCTTCATGATTTAATTCAGGGTGTCTTGTGCCGTCTCAAAGCCCGGTTTTAAGGAAAATTAATCCCGGTTTTGTATCATTCATAGTGAGTTTGGTGCGAGCCGGCTTGCCCGAATCCTTCGATCGAAGAACATCGCAATGCCTAAATATGCCTATCACGGCAGGCTGTCCGTGGTTGTACCCGTCAAGAACGAACAGGACAACGTCGAGCCGCTGGTGCGCGAAATCGCAGCGGCGCTGTCTGGCAACACCCAGTTCGAAATCCTCTATATCAACGATGGCAGCACCGACGCCACTCAAGCGCGGCTGGCGGCGCTGAAGACGGAATTCCCGATGTTGCGGGTGATCCGGCATCGGGAGTCCTGCGGGCAAAGTCGCGCGGTGACGACCGGGGTGAACGCGGCGCGATACGAATGGATCGCCACGCTCGACGGCGATGGACAGAACGATCCTGCCGATATTCCGGCGCTACTGGCCGAGCTGGCCAATCCCGCGCAGCCCGCCAACCTGGAGTTGCTGGCCGGATGGCGCGCCAAGCGCAATGACACCTTTTTGCGCCGCCTGTCGTCGAAAATCGCCAACGGCGTGCGCTCACGCATGTTGAAAGACAACACGCCAGATACTGGCTGCGGACTCAAGGTGTTTGCGCGCGAGACATTTTTGCAGCTCCCCAACTTCGACCATTTGCATCGATTTTTGCCCGCGCTGGTGATGCGCAACGGCGGCGCGGTGGTGTCGGTGCCGGTTCACCATCGTGCGCGCGAACGTGGCACGTCCAAATATGGCGTGCATAACCGCCTGTGGGTGGGCATCGTCGATCTGTTCGGCGTGGCCTGGCTGCAGCGACGGGTGCGCTTGCCGCTGATCGAGCCAGATTCCGACCTGTAGATGAACGCGCGCGTCATTCTTAAAGGCCTGGCGCTGATGCTGAGCCTGGCCTTGCTGGGCTATCTGTTCAACACCAGCGATCTCGGCAATAGCGTCAACGAAGCCTGGATTGACGCGCGGGTGCGCGGCCACGGCATCAACGGTGCGCTGCTGTTCCTGCTGATGGGGGGAATATTCACGGCCATCGGCCTGCCGCGCCAGATCATCGCCTTTCTCGGCGGTTATGCTTTCAGCATTGGGCTGGGGACGGTATTTGGTGCGCTGGCCGCGTTGCTGGGGTGCATGCTGA
>NCCT01000109.1 GCA_002279795.1 Hydrogenophilales bacterium 12-61-10 | reverse complement strand
GCCGACGTTCGCGGTTCGCTGAAATTACCAAAATGGAAAGCAGCAGCGCCACAGACTGCGGACGTTGAAAATATCGCCATCAATGAGCGCTTATCGGCCGAAGCTGCCGCTGGAGATGGAAGCCGACTACTTCCGCTACGGACTCGTTACCGGACGTAGGCCAAGTACCTTAACTGAACGGCAGCTTTCTGATTTATTTCGTCTGCGGCATGACACGTCCCATAAGCTTTAATCAAGACAAATTTTTGAACAGATGAATAGCATCTGCCACAAGCGATCCTTCTATCAACGCAGCAACGCAGGCAATGTAAGTTGGAACCGTGTCGTTTCATTGGCGGAAGTTACGGAAATTGAGCCGCCATGCACGTCAACGATGGATTTGACAATGGCAAGGCCCAAACCAGCACCATCCCCCTTGCGCTGACGTGAGGGGTCTACGCGATAAAAGCGATCGAACAATTTGGGAAGATGCTCAGCAGGGACATCCGGACCGGGGTTTTCGATGGCTACAATGGCTTTGTCGCCCTGACTGCTTAGCGTAACGTGCACCTTTTGAACCGGCGGCGTGTGTCGGATAGCGTTAGAAATCAGGTTGCTGAGCGCGCGTCGCAACATCATTCGGTCGCCGTGTACGGTTGCCGACCCTGTTAGGGTCAGTGCAACAGAGCGCTCTTCAGCCCATGCCTCAAAGTAATCAAACAAGCTTTGCGTCTCTGCGGCCAAATCAATTTTTTCCATGCCAGGTTTCAGCAAGCCGTTATCGGTTTGGGCTAGGTAGAGCATGTCGCCCACCATCTGCGCCATGCGTTCATATTCCTCTAAGCTGGAGTAGAGGATCTCCTTGTATTCGTTCTTGTCGCGTGCACTGGACAGCGCCACCTGGGTTTGCGTCATCAGGTTGGAAATGGGTGTGCGCAGTTCGTGCGCAATGTTGGACGAGAACTCGGAAAGCCGCCGGAACGAATCATCTAGGCGGGCAAGCATGGCGTTGAATGCGGTGGCGAGCGGCTGGAGTTCGGTGGGCATACCTTGAATAGGAAGTCGATCAGACAAATGCTCCGCGGAAATGCCGGACATTGTTTCGGTTACTTGCCGAAGTGGCGTCAGACCCCATCGCGTTGCCATCCAGCCCAGACCGGCCGTGGCCAGGGCAGCGAGCGCAATGGCGGCGGCAAGCAGGGTGCGGAACGTATCCATGAAAATTTCATGGGTATGAATATCCCGTGCGATGGCCACGTTAAAAGAATCGCCATTGCCTGCGACAATCGTCACCGCCATGCCTCGGTAGCTCGCGCCCGCCTGTTCCCATTCCCGCAACGCGCCAAAGGTGCACTCAGCCGGCTTTTTCTGGCAGTCCTGGAGCAGGAAGTTCAGGAAACCAGAACCTGTTGCGGCATACCAGGTGTTTCCCGAAGCGTCTGCAACGGCGACCGCGAGACCGTGATGGCCGACCAGCGCGTCATCGAGTTGCTTGGGCAAGCGGTTTAATGCTTCCTGGCTATTGGCATGCTTGAACAAGTTCTGGATGAGTTCCAGCTTGCCATTCAGTTCGTGACGATCCCCTTCCTTGAAATGGGCCTCCACTATATGCGTGAGCAGAAACCCCGTTGTCAGGAGAACCAGCGAAGCCGCCAATGCGAACAGCAGGCTGATCCGGGCAGTCAGTGACAAGGTTTTCATGATGCGTCATCTTCAATGAGCGTTTCCAGCACATAACCCATTCCCCTCACGGTATGGATAAGCCTGGGCTCAAAGCCTTCATCGATCTTGACCCGCAATCGGCGCACCGCGACATCGATGACGTTGGTGTCGGAATCGAAGTTCATGTCCCAGACCTGCGAAGCAATCAGGCTGCGTGGCAGCACCTCGCCTTGCCGGCGCATAAACAGTTCCAGCAGGGCAAACTCCTTGGCGGTAAGATCGATCTTGTGGCCCGCCCGCATTGCGCGGCGGCGCAGTAGATCCAGTTCAAGATCGGCCGCCTTGAGTACTGCCGAGTCCATACTGGAATTTCCCCGGCGTACCAGGCTTCTTACCCGGGCCAGCAGTTCAGCAAAGGCAAAGGGTTTCACCAAATAATCATCGGCGCCCAGTTCAAGACCCTTGACCCGGTCCTCCACCTGGTCGCGCGCACTCAGAAACAGCACCGGCATGTCGATGCCGGCCCGGCGCACGCCTTCCAGCACTTGCCAGCCATTGATGCCCGGCAGCATCACATCCAGAACCATCAGGTCGTAGTGTCCTGCTTTGGCAAGTTCCAGCCCCTCCCAGCCATCGCGGGCCAGATCCGTGACGAAACCGGCTTCGGTGAGGCCTTGCTTCAGGTAGTCGCCCGTTTTGGGCTCGTCTTCGACGATCAGTATTTTCATGGCGGGCGGATTGGGGTGGATGAACGCATCCTGCCACAGCTCATGCCCAGCGTGGCATGTATTACAAACATGTCATCCATTTGTCAGCTTGGCGTCAGGGGCGTGACGTCAAGATGGTGCCCATATTGCAAAGAGCCGAATGGGGCGACGTGTGCTTCGGTCGTCCATTCCATTTTTAGCCAGGAGGGCAGCACCACATGAAATCGAATCCAGTCAATCCTTTGTCTTCAATGATCGCCATGCCGAACTTACCGCGCCGCCGGTTTGTTCAGGGCCTGGCGGCGGGCGGCCTCCTGATGGGTCTGGGTCCGTTGGTGAGCCCTTCGTGGGCGAAGAGCACGAATACGGCAACCGGCTATGCGCCCGTGCTCGAAGGCACGGAGTTCGATTTGACGATTGCCGAAACGCCCGTGAACTTTACTGGCGCGCCGCGCATGGCCACGACCGTCAATGGCTCGATCCCGAGCCCGACGCTGCGCTGGCGGCCCTACCAGATGGATGGTGTGCCCGGTGTCAGTTTCAAGGGCATTGCTCCGGGCGAAACTTTCACCTATCGGTTCAAGGTGGGGCAGACAGGCACGTACTGGTACCACTCGCATTCCGGCATGCAGGAGCAGGCTGGCATGTATGGTGCCATCGTGATTGATGCGGCCGAGGGTCGGTCTGTCAAGGTTGATCGAGAATATGTCGTGCAGTTATCGGACTGGACGGATGAAGATCCGATGCGTGTGTTCTCCAAGCTCAAGATGCAGGGCGATTACTACAACTACAACCAGCCCACGGTTGTTGATTTTTTCAGGGATGTTTCGCAAGACGGATTCAAGTCCGCGCTCGACAAACGCAAGATGTGGAACGAGATGCGCATGAGCCCGACCGATCTGGCGGACATCTCGGCGGCGACATATACCTACTTGATGAATGGTTCCACGCCTGCCGCCAACTGGACGGGCATATTCCGGCCCGGTGAAAAAGTGCTGTTGCGTCTGATCAATTCGGGTGCGATGTCATTTTTTGACGTGCGCATTCCGGGTTTGAAGATGACGGTCGTGGCGACCGATGGCCAGGATGTGGAGCCCGTGACGGTCGATGAGTTGCGCATCGGCGTGGCTGAAACCTACGACGTGATTGTTACGCCTGCCGACGACACCTACACGATTTTTGCACAGTCGATGGACCGCAGCGGCTATGCGCGTGGCACCCTGGCCACGCGGGCAGGGTTGTCCGCGCCGGTTCCCGAACTGGACAGGATTCAGCCCCTGACCATGGGCGACATGATGGGTGCGATGGGCGGCAGCGGCATGGCCGGCATGAATCATGGCGGCATGGCCATGGATCACAGTAAGCATGTCATGCCTTCCGGTATGGACAACCCGCTGGCCAAACCCAGCACGACCGCACGCCACGCCAGGACCGAATATGGTCCCAGCACCGACATGCGCGTGGACATGGCGCGCACCAATCTGGACGATCCCGGCACTGGTCTGCGCAACAATGGCCGCCGCGTGTTGACCTATGCCGACCTGCGCACGGTCGGCGGTCCCATCGATGCACGCGGTCCCGGTCGCGAAATCGAATTGCATCTGACCGGCAACATGGAGCGTTACGCCTGGTCGATCGACGGGCTCGAATTTGGCCAGTCCACGCCCGTGCATTTCAAGTATGGCGAACGCGCCCGCGTCATCCTGCATAACGACACCATGATGGCCCATCCCATGCACCTGCATGGTTTGTGGAGCGAACTTGAATCGGACGGCGGCGGCTTCCAGGTGCGCAAACACACGATCATCGTCCAGCCTGCTCAGCGGATCAGTTTTCTGGTCAGTGCCGATGCGCTCGGCCGCTGGGCCTGGCATTGCCATCTGTTGCTGCACATGGATTCCGGCATGTTCCGTACGGTAGTGGTGTCTTGAGAGACGGTGAACAGAAAAGGAAAATGAGATGAATTTGTATCGAATGAATGTGTTGGCTGTGGTTATAGCGACCTTGGGCGTATCGTCGGCGTGGAGTCAGACCACGATGGGAACCGGGCAGATCGATCACAGCAACATGCCGGGTATGGAGAGTATGCAACCGCCGGCTCCGGTGAAGGCTAAACCCAAGCCCAAACCCAAACCCAAACCGGCCGCCAAGCCCAAGCAGCAATCTCAGCCTGCCCAAAGCGACATGCCAGAGATGGACCACAGCAATATGCCGGGTATGAGCAAACCGGCAGCGAGCGAAATGCCAGCCATGGATCGCAGCAAGATGGACCATAGCAATATGCCTGGCATGGACAAGCCAGCAGACGGAAAGCCGGCGATGGATCACAGTGCAATGGGCCACGGTAGCCAGCCGAGTGCCAAGCAGGAAATGGCCGGCATGGATCACGGCGAAATGAAAATGCAGGGCGGACCGGCGCCAGCAGATGCCCGTGACCCCCATATGTATTCGGGCGGAACCACGCTGGATACGGGTGCCTATACTTTGCCACCGTCGGATCGGTTGCGTTTGGCCGATGAGCACAATTTTGGTGGCGTACTGTTCGACGGGTTTGAACGTGCTTATACGCGGGATGGCAACAGCACGGCATACGACGCCCAGGCTTGGTTTGGCAGCGCGTATAACCGTTTGGTGATTAAGGCAGAGGGCGAGGTTTCCAATGGAAAATTGCAGGAAAGTCGGACAGAAGTCTTGTGGGGACATGCCATCGCCACATTCTGGGATACCCAGTTGGGTGTGCGGGTCGATAACGGCGTAGGCCCTGATCGCGGTTGGTTGGCATTCGGTGTGCAGGGCCTGGCACCCTATTGGTTTGAGGTGGATGCCACCGCCTATGTCGGCGATCAGGGTAGGACAGCATTTCGTCTGGGCGCGGAATATGAATTACTGCTGACACAAAAACTGATTTTGCAGCCCCGCGTGGAACTGAATATGTATGGCAAAAGCGATACAGGGCGGGGAATCGGGTCGGGCCTAGCTGAAACACAGGCCGGTGTACGCTTACGCTACGAGTTTTCGCGGCAGTTTGCGCCCTATATTGGTGTGGAGCGTGCCAGCAAATTTGGCCAGACAGCTGATCTTGCGCGTGAAGATGGTGAGAAGTCTGGCGTGACACGCTGGGTCGCAGGTGTGCGTTTCTGGTTCTAACATTCCGCCCGGACGCGGCCCAATGGGCCATCGAATCGCTCAATCCTTAGTGGAGAAATTTTAATGGGTTTTATGGAAAAGACACTTTTGATCCTGATGCTTGGCGCGCTGCCGGCTATCGCGCTAGCGCATGGCGATTCCGGCGGCCACGTCACGAAAGGTGACCGGAAGATTCAAAACCAGGATATGGCTGGCATGGACAAGAGCACGTGGGCATCGATGGCGGGCAAGCCCGGTGACCCGATTATGGTGAGTCGCACCGTCGAAATCGTCATGGACGACTCCATGCGATTCACGCCGGATAAAATTAGCGCCAAGGCCGGCGAGACCATCCGGTTCTTCGTCAAGAACGCCGGCAATATCCCGCACAAAATGGTTATTGGCACCATGGATGAACTCAAGGAGCACGCCGAGATGATGCGCAAGATGCCCGGCATGCCGCATGCCGGGCCGAACATGATCGCGCTTGGCCAAGGACAGCGCGGCGGCCTCATCTGGCAGTTCGACAAGGCGGGTACGTTTGATTTCGCTTGCCTCGTGCCCGGCCATTGGGAGGCGGGCATGGCGGGAAAGGTGATGGTCGAGTGACAGCCGCCCTCTTTGGCGCCACGCTGCGTGTGATCTCATTACGAAATTCAAGGCTGGTTCGGCCAGGATTGCGATCGCCTGATGGTCAAGGCCAAGGGCGGGTTGCCAAAGGCAAATTGCGTTTCTGGTTCTGACTGGACGTTAAAAAATACGAAGGCGCGAGGAAGTGGACTGGTGTACGCCTTCGATCATTCTTCAGTCCGCCACCGATTGATCCATTTTTCGGTGATTTTTACATGATTTCGGGGGAGAAATAGATGAAACGTTTTTTGATGGGCGTGTTGGCCACGCTGGTCGTCGGGGCCGGAGCGGGTGCGTTGTTTGTTTATTCCGGCCTGTTCGATGTTTCAGCGGACACTCCGCACAGCCCGCTGGTTTATCGGGTGATCGAGACCGCACGGGAAAACTCGATTGAGCGGTCGATCCGCAATTCACTTGCACCCGCCAATCTGTCGGACACGGAGCGTGTTCGTCGTGGCGCTGGCAATTACGCGGCGATGTGCGTGGAGTGCCACCTCGCACCCGGCAAGGCCAATTCCGAAATTCGCAAGGGCCTGTATCCCGAACCGCCCGATTTGTCGCAGCCGGCAAAGACGCAAGCCGACGTGGCCGCGCGGCAGTTCTGGATCATCAAGCATGGCATCAAGGCCTCGGGCATGCCGGCCTGGTCAAAGGGCGGCATTGAAGACGATGCGATCTGGGACATGGTGGCGTTTATACAGAAAATGCCGACGCTGACAGCCGATCAATATGCAGCGCTGGTTGAGTCGAGTGACGGTCATTCGCACGGCGGTGTGGCTGAAGACAATCACCATGGTGAAGCAGCCGTTCAGGAAGCGCCTCACGGACACGATGCGCCGGCGCAAACCACCGGCAAGCAAGCGGCCCCTGCCGTTGTGAAGAAAAAGGCACATGATCCCAATGACGGCCATGCACATTAAATGAGCAACATGACGTAATTGTCATCTTCCTGTCAGCTTGTCGTTGGGGTCCGGATGCCAAACTGGAATCAAGCTGAAAAAAGGAGTGCATGTGAAACAAGCCCTACTCGGCGCCCTACTGTTTGCTGCGACGGTATCAACAGTCTTGGCCGCACCCGATCAACTTACCGTTGATGTCTACAAAAGCCCGACCTGCGGTTGTTGCAGCAAATGGGTCGACCACCTCAAGGCCAATGGATTCAAAGTCAGAAGCCATGACACCCATGACGTGGTGGCGCACAAAGCCCGCCTGGGCGTGCCTTATGGCTACGGTTCCTGTCATACCGCCGAAGTGGGTGGCTATCTGGTCGAAGGTCACGTCCCGGCCAAAGATATCAAGCGTCTGCTCAAGGAAAAACCGCGTGCCCGCGGCCTGGCCGTGCCGGCCATGCCGATCGGTTCGCCCGGAATGGAAGAAGGCAGCCGCAAGGATCCTTATGAAGTTTTTCTCGTGAACCGGGATGGGTCCACCCAGACCTACGCCCATTATTAAAAGGAATGAATATGAAACCGATGTTAACCACCCTCGTACTGGGCATGAGCCTGACATTTGCTATGCCGGCATTGGCCGAGGGCCAGCATGGAGGCCACAGCCACGACGGCGCAACGAGTCAGGCGGCCATGCCAGTCATGAACGCCACGCTGAGTGATGGACTGGTGAAAAAAGTGGACAAGGGGCAGGGAAAGATCACGCTCAAGCATGGCCCGTTGGAAAACATGGGGATGCCGGGCATGACCATGGTGTTTCGTGTCAAGGATGCCGGCATGCTTGATCGGGTCAAACCTGGAGACAACATCCGCTTTCTCGCCGAACAGCTAAATGGCGCCTTGACCGTGACGAAGCTCGATATCGTCAAACCCTGATTCAAATTTCCCCCACACAAAGGAGCAAACATGAAACGACACACATTACTTGCCGCCCTGATGCTTTCCGCTTTGGCAATGCAGCCCGTTCTTGCGGAAGATGCGCACCACCCTGATCAAAAAGCAGGCGAGATGGCACCCGCTGCCGATCAGGCGATCCAGAAGATGCAGGTCAATACCAAGCGGATGCAAATTCAACTAGATGTGATCTCTCAATAGGTTGTTCACTCGGGACTTACCCGGAGAATTGGGGCTGCGAAACCAAACCAATGACCCGGAGCCCCGAATGAACAGCCATAAAAATGCCCGATTAACGCCGCGCGGTCGAGCCCTGTTGGTCGAACGCATCCTGGAGCACGGCCTGCGTCCCGAAGAAGCCGCGCAGTCTGCGGGCGTGAGTGTGCGCACCGCCTACAAATGGCTGCGCCGTTTCCGCGAAGAAGGCGCGAATGGGCTCGTCGATCGCAGCTCTCGCCCGCATCACTGTCCGCAGGCGCTTCCCGAAGCCACTCAGGCAAGCATCGTCGCTGCGCGTACCGAACGCCAGACGTATCGCCAGATCAGCCAGAGCCTGAACGTCGGCCACAGCAGCGTCGGACGCGTGCTGGTTCGTCAAGGTTTGAACCGGCTCGCCAGCCTGGAGCCTGCGCCGCCGGTTCAGCGCTACGAACACGACGCGCCCGGCGAGATGCTGCACCTCGACATCA
>NCCT01000014.1 GCA_002279795.1 Hydrogenophilales bacterium 12-61-10 | reverse complement strand
GTGTTGAGCGGGCATGGTTCCTACGCCACCGAGCTGTGGATCATCAAGGTGATGTTCCTGCTGTTCGATTTCATCGTGGCGTTCTTCGCCTTCGCCATGTCGGTGCGACTAGCCAACCATGTCGTATTCATGGTCAACGTGCCGGACCACGATGCACACCACAACCTGTCGCCCCAGGCGGTCGCGCGGCGCCTGCAACGCTCGGGCAACATGTTCGCCATTGGCATGCGTGCGTTCTTCTTCGCCGTGCCGCTGGCTTTTTGGACCGGGCTTTCTGCTGGTGTCGTCGATTGGCCTGGTCGTCGCGCTGTATCACCTCGACCGCAGCGAGCCGGAAGATGTACTCATCGCCAGCGCCCGGCTTCGCGCAACAGCGCCGGCTTCGGTCGCGTCAATCAGATAGGTGGAACGGATCGCCGCCGGGCCGAAGCGCGGGCGGGACAACTGGCCAGAAACAGAGGTGTTGATGATCGCCCGGCGCGCGTTAAGCTGACAGTCCGGAGGCTGGCGGTCTGCTAGACGTCCAGTTTGGCAAGCTGATTCAGTTGTTTCATCGACTCGATCAGCACGTTGGACGCCTGCGAAAACGAACCGGACAAGCCCAGCATGGTGCGCGCTTCGGCTTCGTTTCCGGCATCGATGCACTGCACGACCTTGCCGGCTTCGTCGTGAAAGCGGACGTGCTTTTCATAGCAGTCGCGGTAACAGTCGAGATGGCCGTAGCGTTCCCGCGCCGGGCCGTTAAACCAGACGCCGAGCGTACAACAGCGGTGATCTGAAGCCTCCCGGACGTCCTGGGTCCTTCTTTCATCGATGGCGCTGCGCAGTCGCACTTTCCATTCCAGATGATGCATCAGGGCTGCGGAAAATTTCATGGCTCCATCCTGTCGTAAAGGTTGCGGACTCAAATGGTACAGACGACATCCATCCCTGAGCAGCCATTCTTTATTGCCGTCCGCATGCATTTCTTGATGCGTGCGGCCAGCTGACCGCGCGTACTTGCGGACCAGACAGCAGTGCGCGAGGCGGCTTCACCGCATCGCAAGCGGGCATATACACTGTATTGATATCCGTCCTGCCATAGTGGCCGCATGAAACCGACGAATACCCATACCCTGCCTGCGCCGACTGCCCTGCCGACCTGCCGTTCCGGGACGCCCTGCCGGCGCCTCTGGAACTACGCAGGCGCGGTGCTGGTCTGCCTGGTCGCTGGCGGCATCGCCAGACTGATGGTGCAATGGGTGGACCCAGCCAACATCGTCATGCTGTTTCTGCTGGCAGTGTTTCTGGTGGCCTGGCTGCTGGGGCGCGGGCCGGCGCTGCTGGCGGCATTTCTGGCGGTAGCGCTGTTCGATTTCTTTTTCATCCAGCCGCATTTCTCCTTCGCGGTGGCCGATGCCCAGCATCTGATCACCTTCGCGGTGATGCTAGCGGTGGCGCTCGTCACCGGCCAGCTTGCCGCGGTGGCGCGCGAGCGCCTGCGCTACATGGAAATGGTTCAGGAAACCCGCATGCAGGCCGAGGCGGAACGGCTGCGCCATTCGATCCTGGCCAGCCTGTCGCACGATCTGCGCACGCCGCTCGCAGCGCTGGTGGGCCTGGCCGACACGCTCGCGCTGGCCCAGCCTCCGCTGCCGCCGCCGCACGACGAGACGGCGCGCGCGCTGCGCGACCAGTCCAAGTCGCTGGCCGAGATGGTGAACAACCTGCTGGAACTGGCGCGGCTGACGCAGGGCAGGCAGCCGCTCAATCGGGAATGGCAGCCACTGGAGGAAATCGTCGGCGCCGCGATCCAGCGGCTGGGGCCGGTGCTGAAAACGCATCCGCTGTCGATTGCGCTCGCGCCCGATCTGCCGCTGCTGGAATTCGACGCCGTGCTGCTGGAACGTGTGCTCGGCAACCTGCTGGACAACGCCGCCAAACACACGCCGCCCGGCACTCCGATCGTGATCGAGGCGCGCGTGCGCGGCGAGGTGGCCGAGGTGAGCGTAGGCGACAGCGGCCCGGGATTTTCACCCGAGGCGACATCTGGCGCGGCAGCGCACAACGGTCTGGGACTGTCGATCTGCCAGGCCATCGTCGCCGCGCACGGCGGGAAGTTGCGGGTCGAAAACGGGCCGGACGGCGGCGCCCGCGTCACGTTCACCTTGCCGCTGGGCACGCCGCCACCGATCGGCGAGGAAGCCGAGGCCGCATGACCCGGGTGCTCATCGTCGAGGACGATCCGCAAATCCGCCGCTTCCTGCGCCTGGCGCTGGAAAGCGAAGGCTGCACGGTGCAGGAAGCCGGCCGCCTCGACGTCGGCGTGGCGGCGTCACGCCTCGGCCCCGATCTGGTGCTGCTCGACCTGGGCCTGCCGGACGGCGACGGCCTCGACTTCATCGCCCCGTTCCGGGCGCGCTCGAAAGCGCCGGTCATCGTGCTGTCGGCACGCGGGCAGGAGCCGGACAAGGTGGCCGCGCTCGATGCCGGGGCCGACGATTATCTGGTGAAGCCCTTCGGCATGGCCGAACTGCTGGCCCGGGTGCGCGCCCAGTTGCGCCGCCGGGCTGCCGCCGGCGTTGCGGAAGAACCGCTGTTCCGCTTCGGCGAGGTGACGGTCGATCTCGACCGGCGCTCGGTCAGCCGGGCGGGCGATCCGGTGCATCTGACGCCAATCGAATATCGCCTGCTGACTTTCCTGGTCACGCACGCCGGACGTGTGCTCACCCACCGCCAGATCCTGCGCGAAGTGTGGGGGCCGGGCCACAGCGAAGGCGGCCACACGCTGCGGGTCTACGTGGGCCGGCTGCGCCACAAGCTGGAAGCCGATCCCGCCCGGCCGCAGCATCTGCTGACCGAAACCGGCGTCGGCTACCGCATGGAAATCTGAGCGGAGACGGGTCGAATCGCCCTGCGCGCGTTTACACAGTTTTTATACGCGCCCTGCCAGCATGGCGACTCCTGACTGACTGGATCGCATCATGACTTCGACTTCCGGCAACACCCGCCTGCCCGTCCTGACCCTAGCCGCCCTCGGCGTGGTGTATGGCGACATCGGCACCAGCCCGCTGTATGCCATCAAGGAAGTGTTCGGTGGGACGCACCATCCGGTGCCCATCACGCCGGACAACATCCTCGGCATCCTGTCGCTGGTTTTCTGGACGCTGGTGCTGGTGGTGTCGGTGAAATACGCCGCCTTCATCATGCGCGCCAACAACAACGGCGAGGGCGGCATCATGGCGCTGATCGCACTGGTGCAACGCAACACGCACAACGCGCGGCAGGCGCGCGCGCTGGTGCTGCTGGGGCTGTTCGGCGCGGCGCTGTTCTACGGCGACGGCATCATCACGCCGGCCATCTCGGTGCTGTCCGCCATCGAAGGACTGGAGGTGGCGACGCCCGCCTTCAAGCCCTGGGTGATTCCGCTTACCCTCGGCATCCTGTTCGGCCTGTTCTGGGTGCAGCGCCACGGCACCGGCCGGGTGGGCAGCCTGTTCGGCCCCATCACCACGCTCTGGTTCGTGGTCCTGGCAATACTCGGCATCGCCAATATCTGGCATAGCCCGGGCGTGCTGGCGGCGCTGTCGCCGCATCATGCCTTCGCCTTCTTCCTCGCCGAGCCGGGCGTGGCCTTCTTCTCGCTGGGCGCGGTGTTCCTGGCGGTGACCGGGGCCGAGACGCTCTACGCCGACATGGGCCACTTCGGCGCCCGGCCGGTGCGGCTGGCCTGGCTGGGCCTGGTGCTGCCGGCGCTGACGCTGAACTACTTCGGCCAGGGCGCGCTGCTGCTCGCCCGCCCGGAGGCCATCGCCCACCCCTTCTATCACATGGCGCCCGAATGGGCGCTGTACCCGCTGGTGATCCTGGCGGGCGCGGCCACGGTCATCGCCTCGCAGGCGGTGATTTCCGGCGTCTATTCGATCACCCATCAGGCCATCCAGCTGGGCTACGCGCCGCGCATGCAGGTGCAGCACACATCGAGCGAAGTCAGCGGCCAGATCTACCTGCCGGGCGTGAACTGGGCGCTGTTCCTCGCGGTGGTGGCGCTGGTGCTGGGCTTCGGTTCGTCGTCGAGCCTGGCTTCGGCCTACGGCATTTCGGTGTCCGGCACCATGATCATCACCACCCTGCTGGTGTATGTGGTGGCGCGTCGCGCCTGGGGCTGGGGCCGCGCGCGCAGCCTGCTGATCCTGGGCGTGTTTCTGCTCATCGACCTGGCCTTCTTCGGCGCCAACCTGAGCAAGATCGCCGATGGCGGCTGGTTCCCGCTGGCCTTCGCCGGCGTCCTGTTCCTGCTGATGACGACCTGGAAACGCGGACGCGACCTGCTCAAGGCGCGGCGCGACCGCGATGCCATGCCGCTCGACGCTTTCGTGCAAAGCATGAGCGGCGCCGACATTCCCACCGTCCCCGGCACGGCGGTGTTCCTCACCCCGCATCCGGATCAGGTGCCGCATTCGCTGCTGCACAGTCTCAAGCATTACAAGTGCCTGCATGAACGGGTCGTGGTGCTCAACGTGAACTTCGCCAACGAACCCTTTGTGCCGCTGGAACAGCGGGTGAAAGTGACGCCCCTGGGCGAGCGCTATCACCGGGTGGAGATCTTCTTCGGCTTCATGGATCGCCCCGACCTGAGCGGCGCGCTGCATCGCTGCACCGAGGCTGGCATGGCCTGCGATCTCGACAACACGACCTTCTTCCTCGGCCGCGAAACCCTGATTCCGCGCAAGAAATCGGACATGGCCTGGTGGCGCGAAAAGCTGTTCATCATGATGTCGCGCAACGCGGGAACGGTGGCGGATTACTTCGGCCTGCCGCCCAACCGGGTGGTGGAACTCGGCGCACAGGTCGTGCTGTGAACCGCCTGCCGGAGGCAGCATCCAGGCGGCAGATGGCGGGGCTTTGACGCATCCGTGCAGGCGCGGTTAGTGTTGCCGCCTCACCGTACGGATTTGCGCCATGAATCGCTCCACGCTGCAGGGCTTTATCGACGCCCAGACCCTTCCCGGCTTGCTGCTCTGGAGCATCGTGCTGCTGCTGATCCTGGCCGGTATCGTCTGGCTGCTGCGTACGGAAAAACGCCAGTACGACGCACGCGGAAAAGGGCGCGGCTGGCTGTGGATGCGGCTGCTGGCGTTGCCGATACTGGCGCTGACGGCGGCGGCGGTCGTGCTGCCGGCGCGCAGCATTGCCGGCCCGGAGGCGCTGGCCTATTTCTATCTCGCGCTGTTCACGCTGGCACCGCTCAGCTGGTTCGGGCTGCATCGGCTGGCTGGCGCGCTGCAGTCGCCGCGCTTCACGCGCGCAGAATGCTTTGGCCTTGCACTCAGCGGGCTGGCCATCCTGATCGTGCCGCCGCTGTTGCTGGGGATGGCGCAGGGGCCGATTTACACGCTGTCGCACCAGCTGCAGGAAAGCGGATTCGACCATGCGGCGCAGGCGCCGCTGCCCCACACTGCGCTGCCGGTGCAACGCTTTCGCCTCGGCGCGGCTGGCGAAATCTTCACCCAGTCGCTTGAGGCGCCGCCCGGTGTGCGCATCGAACGCATCGACACCCGCTCGGGCGACCACTGGTCCAACACCGCCACCCAAACCCACGCCTATTTATGTCGCCAGGGCGAGAACCTGCATCTGGCCTGGTCGGTCGGGTCGCCGCTGGCACCGCTGCGCATTCACTGGCGCACGGCCGACGGCACGCTGCAGCAGGCGGAATACCGGATCGATGCGTCGCAGCTGGCAAGCCTGCCCGCGCAGGACTTTACGGTGAACTGGCGCGACGACGGCATCGACCTGCCGGTGCCGCTGATGCGCGATGTGGTCCAGCTGGGTTGGGAACGTGCGCCCGGCGCGCTGCATTACCGCTCGCTGGATAGGCTCCAGCCGGGCGAGAATTTCGTCGATGATTGCGTGATGCGCGGCTACCGCCGCGCGGCCTGGCAGCAAGAAGGGGCGATTTCGGGCGTGATCCTGCGCTTTCACCCGACGCCGCCAGCCGCGGCCTGGCAGGCAGAGTTCAGGCGAACAGGAATTTGATGCCCACTGCGTGCCAGTGGACTGATTCGTCTTCCAGCGCGCGCCGCGTCAGCGGGCGGCGTTCCAGCCAGCCTTCGGGCAGAGTCAGGCGGAAACGCTTGCCAGTGGCTGCTTCCACCTTGATGTCGGGCAGCCGCGGTTCGGCGCGGTTGCGGCAGAGGATCACGGCCTGGCGCAGCAGGACTGGTCCGAGCGCGAAAAGCCGGGCATGTCGGCGTTTTCCAGGATATAGGCCGAATGGCGGTGATAGCCGCCGTGCGACACCGACAGGCCGATTTCATGCAGGCGCGCGGTCCAGTCGAGAAACTGCACGTCGTTTTCGCTCGCCGCCGCGCTCCCCGCTGCGGCAAGCAGCTTGAGCGCCACGCGGTTGACGCGCGCGGCCTGCTGGTTGTCGATGTGGTAGCGGCGCATGAATTCGTCCACCGTCGCCTCGCGCATGTCCTGCTTGTGAAAGCGCCCCAGGAGGTCGTACAGGATGCCTTCGCGCATCGCGGTTTCGGCCACCTCCATCTGCTCGATGCCGAGCTCGGCAAACAGACCCATCATGATGGCAAAGCCGCCGGCGATCACCGGACGGCGGTCGCGCGTCAGTCCAACCAGATCGAGCGCATCGATATGCCCCGCCTTGATCATCAGACTGCGCAGTTGCGCCAGGCCCTGCGCGGTGATGCCGTTTTCAGACAGGCCGTTGAGCTCGAGCAGTTCGCGCAGCGCGCGCGCGGTGCCGGACGAGCCGATCGCCTGCTGCCAGTTGCCGTGGAAAAATGCCTGGGTGATGCGCTCGACTTCGGCGCGCGCCGCCATCTCGGCGGCCTTCATCGAGGCCTTGTCGATCACGCCGTCGGCGAAAAAACGTCGCGAAAAGTTGACGCAGCCCATGTGCAGGCTTTCACGGGCCAGCGGCTTCAGGCCCTGGCCGATGATGAATTCGGTGGAGCCGCCGCCGATGTCGACCACCAGCCGCTTGTCGGGCGAGGGCGCCAGCGAATGCGCAACGCCGAGATAAATCAGTCGCGCTTCCTCGCGCCCGGCGACGATTTCAATCGGATGCCCGAGCGCAATTTCCGCCTTGGGGATGAATATGTCCGCATTCTTGGCGATGCGCAGCGCAGAGGTGCCGACGCAGCGGATGGCTTCCGGCGACAGGCCGCGCAGGCGCTCGCCAAAGCGGTGCAGGCAGGCCAGCGCCCGCGTCTGGGTGGCATCGTCGAGCTGCTTGTCGTCGGTCAGGCCGCCGGCGAGACGCACGGTTTCCTTCAGCGAATCGAGCGGGTAGAGCTGGTCGCCCGACACCCGGACCACTTCGAGACGGAAGGAGTTGGAGCCGAGGTCAACGGCGGCGAGGGTGTCGTAGGTTTTCATTGGGTGTAACCAAAAAACAGATAAGCCATGCCGATGGCGGCAAGGATACCGGCAACGTCGGCGATCAATCCGCAGGTGACGGCGTGGCGCACGCGACGGATGCCGACCGCGCCAAAATACACCGCCAGCACGTAAAACGTGGTTTCGGTGCTGCCCTGCACAATGGAGGCGAGGCGCCCGGCAAAAGAGTCGGCGCCGTGGGTTTGCATGGTGTCAATCATCATCGCGCGCGCACCGCTGCCGGAAAAGGGTTTCATCAGTGCAGTCGGCAGGGCATCGACCCAGCGTGCATCGAAGCCCAGCGCCAGCACGCCGCTGCGCACTGCGTTCATCAGCAGATCGAGTGCGCCGCTGGCGCGAAACACGGCAATTGCCACCAGCATCGCAACAAGATAGGGAATGATCGTGACCGCCGTGTGAAATCCTTCCTTCGCACCTTCGATGAACGCCTCGTAGGCGTTGATCCGGCGCCGCACCGCCATCAGCAAAAAGGTGACGATCAGGCCGAACAGCAACACATTGCTGAGGATAGACGACTGCCGCGTCATTTCGGCCGCGTCGAGGCTGCCAAAATACGCCACCAGCCCGCCGATCAACGCGGTCGCGCCGCCCAGATACGCCAGGGTGACGCGATTCCACAAGTGCAGGCGCTGATACATCCCGGTCACCAGCAGCCCGCACAGCGTGCCGATGTAGGTGGTGATCAGCAGCGGCACGAACACGTCGGTCGGATCGGCCGCGCCGAGCTGGGCGCGATAGGTGAAGATGGTCACCGGCAGCAGGGTCACCGAGGCGGTGTTGATCACCAGAAACAGGATCTGCGCGTCGCTGGCGGTGTCGGGCGTGGGGTTGAGTTTTTGCAGTTCCTGCATCGCCTTGATGCCGAGCGGCGTGGCGGCATTGTCCAGCCCCAGCATGTTGGCGCCCATGTTCATGGTCATGGCCCCCAGCGCCGGATGGTTGGGCGGGACATCGGGAAACAGACGCTTGAACAGCGGCGCCAGGCCGCGTGTCAGCAGTTCCAGCATGCCGGCGCGCTCGCCAACTTTCATCACACCGAGCCACAGCGTCATCACGCCGGTCAGGCCCAGCGCGATTTCAAATGCCGACTTGCTGCTGTCGAAGAGCGCCTTGACCAAGCCGGCGAATACGCCGGCGTCCCCCAGTACCAGCAGTTTGAACAGGGCGATGACAAAGGCGGCGACAAAAAAGCCCACCCATAACGCGTTCAACATGGCCGGTTCAGGTGACCCAGCCCGCGATCACCACCAGCAAGCCCGCCACCATCCAGATCACCAGTCCACGCCAGATCATGCTGACAGCGCTATCGATGCTGTCGGCATCCGGCTCGGTCTGGGCGCTGCCCAGTTCGGGACGCCAGACGGTTTGCCCACCGACATTGATCGACTGCCCGAGGCGGATGCCCATTGCGCCGGCACCGGCAGCCAGCACCACGCCGTCTTCCGGCTCGGGCCAGCCGTCGGCCTGGGTGCGCCAGCAAAACGTGGCGTCCTCGAAATTGCCGGCGATGGCGTAGGTCAGCCCGGTCAGGCGCACCGGCAGCCAGTTGATCGCATGAAACGCGCGTTGCGCGAACACCCCGAAATGGCCCTGGGTCGACGCCCAGCGCCGCGCCAGAATCGAAGCGGTGCGGAACAGCACCGCGCCAACGGGCCCAAACGGCATCAGCAGCACAAACCAGAGCAGCACGCCGAACATCTGGCGATGGCTTGCCGCCATGACCTGCTCGATGGTGACGCGCGCGATGTCGTCGGCATTGAAATGGCTGGCATCGCCGCCGCCGCTGGCGATGAGCTGCGCGCGCGCGCCGTCCAGGTCGCCCGCGCGCAGCAGGCGCGCGACCCGCTCGGCATCGTCGCTGAAATACTTGAAACCCAGCGTGAGATACAGCACCCCCACGCTCCACGCCCAGCTCAAAAACGGACTGACGCCTTCCAGCAGGCGATCAAGCAGCCACACGCCCAGCAGCAGCGGTACCACCGCCAGCCCCCAGGCGATAGCGCCGTGACTGAACGCATTCGCATTGAAGCGATGTTCCAGCCATTGCGTGAAGCGCGCGTATTGCTGGTAGTGCGGCAGCGGTTGCCGCAACGGGCGCAGATGTTCGAGGGCGACGGCAGTGAGGACGGTAAAGAAGGCCATGCGGATCAGCGATCCATTTCCAGCGTGAAATGGCCTACCCGATTGCTCTGGCCGGCCGGCCGGTACAGTTCAACGGTTGGCATGGCGAGGGTCTTGCCCTGCGATTCCAGCGCATCGGCCAGCTTTTGATACGCCTTGGACGGCGCCAGCAATACCACCGCATGCACCTGGGCGGCATACACCGGACGCGCGGCGATGCGGCCTTCCTTCAAGCCCGCCGGGATCGGCGCGGATTCGCCCAGGGTATACCCGACGTGCGCGCGCACCTTGCCGTGGGTCCCGGCTTCCACCTTGGCGAGATTGAACTTTTCGAGCACGCTGCGCTGGGGTTTGCGCATATTGCTGATCGGCCCCTCGTAATCCACATAGGCATAGCGATAAGGCCCGGCTTCGATTTCGCTCACGCTCACCGGACTGAACCCGCCCCACCACCAGAACACCGCCACGAGCGGCAATACGAATGCCAGCACAAACGCCGGCCACTGTTTTTTGAACACGCTTGAACCTCCCAAACCAGCTTTGAAGATATCACAGCACAGGCCGCCAACGTGGCCATTGAAGGCGCTCGCCGCATGAATTGCGTTCACGGCGCATGCCCATAACGTTTATAATGACAAACGCGCCAAACTCATAAAACAACTTTATAAATGTCCTCTTGAACCCGAGGGCATGGAATCCAAATGCTCTGTTCGCCCGAAGCGCTGCTGCAAAAAAACAAGACCTTGACCGATACCTGGCAGCGTTACCTGGCGACACCCAATGTCGAAAACTTCGTCGAACTGGCGATCTCGATCAACAGTTTTACCGAATTCCTGATCGACAAGGGCATCGCCGCGCTGCATCACGCCAGCCACCAGCTCGAACAGGTCACGCTTGCGCAATTTGCGCAGGATGTGACGCACCCTTTGCCGCAAGCCGACCAGGACGACCTGAACGCGCGCATCAACGAACTGGCCCGGCTGACCGCCGCGCGTGCCCACAACAGTCTCGAAACCCTGACCCGCGACCCTGTCGTCATCGCGCCGCAGAGCATGCGCAGCGTCCAGGCCTGGTTGATAGGGGAAGATCCGGACCCCTGGGCCGACCTGCTGCTGCAACTGGGCTATTTCGGCATGACGACCGAATTCAGCACCTGGGATCAACCCATGGCGGACAACGCCGATACGCCGCCGCTGCTGCTGCTCGACATGAGCAGCCTGCCCGAGGCTGAATGGCACGAGCGCATCCAGGCGCTGCGGCAACAGTTTGCGATGGGGCAGCTGATCTGCCTCGAGGTCGAATCCGACTTTGGGCAATTGCAGCAGGCGCTCAAGAGCGGCAGCGACAGCTGCCTGCTCAAGGGCCGGCCCACGCACGCCATCGTCGAGCACATCATGGAACTCAACGAACGCCACGACCAGGAAGCCTACCGGGTGCTGATCGTCGAGGACTCCAAGACGGCCAGCCACCTCATCCATCGCAGCCTGGCCGAAATTCAGATCGAATCGCACATCGTCAACGACCCGCGCGAAACCCTCAACGGCTTAAGCAGTTCAATCCGGACCTGATCCTGATGGACATGTACATGCCCAACTGCACCGGCGTCGAAGTCGCGCGCATCATCCGCCAGCACTGCGAATTCCTCAGCATCCCGATCGTCTACCTGTCAGGCGAAACCAACGTGGCGCTACAGGTCGACGCCATGCGCCTCGGCGGCGATCACTTCCTCACCAAGCCGTTCAACCCGGTTTTCCTCAACACCATCGTCAAGAGCAAGATCGAGCGTTACCGCGCCCTGCGGCGCTCGATGTACCACGACAGTCTGACCGGCCTGCTCAACCACTCCAGCGGCAAGAACATGCTGGAAGTCCTGTTGTCCGGCATCGTGCACGAAGGCGGATTTCTGTCCGTTGTGATGCTCGACATCGACCATTTCAAGCAGGTCAACGACCGCTACGGCCACCCCACCGGCGACCAGGTCATCCGCAGCCTGTCGTGGCTGCTCAAGCAGCGCCTGCGCAAGCACGACATGATCTGCCGCTACGGCGGCGAAGAGTTCCTCATCGGCCTGCCCCATGCCGATGCCGAACAGGCGTTTTCGATCATGGAGCGCATCCGCCATGACTTCTCGCAAATCCATCACCCCCACGGCGACGGTCACTTCCTGACCACCATCAGCGCCGGCATCGCCACCTATCCGCTGGCCCACAGCGGCGACGCGCTGATCAAGGCCGCCGACCGGGCCCTGTATCAGGCCAAGCACGGCGGCCGCAACCGCATTCACCTCAACGACGACTAGCCAAAGATCAGCTTAAGGCCGATCAGGATCGTCACGATTTCAAACGAGCGCTTGATCCACAGGTTGCCTTTTTTGATCGCCAGGTGGCTGCCGAGATAGCCGCCGATGATCGATCCGGCCAGCAGCGCCGGCATCCAGCCCCATGCCACGGTGCCAATGACGCCCAGCACCAGCGCGCCGGTTCCGTTCCACACCAGGCCGCAAAGAATCAGCGTGTAGGCGACCGCACGGGTGTAGTCAAGGCCGAAGTAGCGGATCAGCCAGATGGTCAGGAACAGGCCGGTGCCGCTGGTGATCGAACCATTGAGAAAACCGACCACGAACAGCCCGGCCATGCCGCCGATCAGCGCCCTGCCCTGCTGGTTTTGCGGGGCATGGTCCATTCCGAGCCGGGGCTTGAACACCGAATACAACCCCAGCCCCAGCGTCAGCACGCCCAGCGCCAAGGTGGCGGCGCGTTCGGGAATGTGCAGGATGGTGAGTGCGCCCAGCACCACGCCGGGCAGGCCGGCGCCGAGGATGATCAGCGAAAAGCGGCGTTCGAGATGCGATTCCTTCAGATGCCGCAGCGTGGCGCCGAGACCCAGCGCGACGCTGGCGATCTTGTGGGTGGCGAGCGCGGTGCCGAAACTCAGGCCCAGAAAAATCAGCATGGGAAACTGGATCAGCCCGGCACCGCCACCCGACAGGGCCGAAAAAAAATTCGCCGCCAGCGAGGCGACGAACAGGATCAGTTGGTCGAGCACGATTCAGCTGTCAGACGTCAGGCCGTGATGCCGATTTCGGCGGGCATCCGGGTGTAGACCAGTTTCAGGCCGGCCGCACCGATTTCCTGCAGCATGCGATCGGCGATGGCCGACTCGACGAAAAACTCGACCACGACAGGCATCTGTCCGGCCAGCTCGAAAAAACCGGCATCGTGGCGACCATGCCGGCCTAAGCCGCCAATGGCCTGGAATGCGGAACCGCCGCTGATGCCAATGGCCTGCGCGGTATCGAACAGCCATTCATAGGTGAGCTTGCCGTTATGTCGGCTGGCTTCGGTGACGAAAATTTGCAGGCACACAACGTTCATTTAAATAGCCTCATGCTGTAAAAACCCAGCCCGGTCGCAAGGAAGGAGCCGGTCATGTGGGTGAAGGCGATCAGGCCACCGGTAACCCAGAGACCGCGCATCAGCGCGCTGACGACTTCGGCGGAAAAAGTGGAAAAAGTGGTCAGCCCGCCGAGCAGGCCGGTGATCAGGAACAGGCGAGCCTCGGGCGGCACGCCGGGATGTTCGGCAAACCAGGCGATGACCAGGCCGATGAAATAGCCGCCGGTCAGATTGGCGGCCAGGGTGCCAAGCGGCAGGCCCGGAAACATCGGGTTGAGCCACAGGCCCAGCCCCCAGCGCAACCAGGCGCCGAGCGCCGCGCCGATGCCGACGGCAAGAAAAGCGGTCATAAGGAGGAACAGGAACGAGGAGTCATGGCGGCATTTTAGCCCGGGAGCATGCCGACAACTTCCAGCATTCAGGTCTTGTTCTGGCGGCGGCAGCGATCCGCCCACACCGCCGCTTCCACGCGCGAGCGCAGATTGAGTTTCTTCAACAGGTGCTTGACGTGGACTTTCACCGTGCCTTCGGCGATGTCCATGTCGCGGGCAATCAGCTTGTTGCTCTTGCCGTCGATCAGGTGTTCGAGGATGCGGTTTTCCTGCTCGGTCAGCCCGGCTTCGGCAGGACTCGGGGGGCGGCTTTTCTCGCGCAGCGACGCCACCAGCAATTGCGTGAGGCGCTCGCTGATGGTGATCTTGCCGTGCGCCGCCTCGACCAGCTGCTGCATCAGGTCTTCCGGCTCCATGTCCTTCAGCAGGTAGCCGTCGGCGCCAGCCTGCAGCGCGGCCATCAGGTCGTCTGCGTGGTCGGACACGGTCAGCATGATGATGCGTGCGTCGAGTCCTTCGTCCTTCAGCGTTTTCAGTACCTCGATCCCGTTCATGTCCTTCATGTTGAGGTCGAGCAGGATCATGTCGGGGAGCAGGCTGCGCGCGAGCGCCATGCCTTCCTTGCCGCTGGGCGCCTCGCCCACCAGGCGGAATTCGGGCGTGGCCTGGATCAGCTGGATCACTCCTTTGCGAAACAGCGGATGGTCGTCGACGATCAGGAGGGTCTGGGGTTCGAGTGGGTTCATGCGTCGTGTGGGTGTACAGGGTGAATCGGAATGACGGCCTCGCGCCGGCTGGCCGGCATGAAATGCAGGGTCACGCGGGTGCCCAATGCAGGCAGGTTTTCGACGCTCAACTGGCCGCCCAGATGTTTGGCCCGCTCGTCCATGATGGTCATGCCGTAATGATGCACGCCCGCGCTTTGCTGCACGCCGATGCCGTCGTCGATGATGGTGGCCGACACCGAGCCGTCGCTGTTGCACAGCACCTTGACCTCGGCCTGCTTCGCCTGGGCGTGGTTGAGCACATTGGACAGCGCCTCGCGGACGATCTGCAGGGCATGGATTTCCTCGTTGGGGCTGAGCGTGCAACCTGCCAGATGGGCCTCCAGCGCGATGGGTATATCGCCCCGGCTGGAGAATTCGGCCACGGTCGTTTCCAGCGCTGCCGCCAGCCCCTCGCCCTCGATGCGCAAGCGGAAAGTGGTGAGCAGTTCGCGCAACTGGCGATAGGCGCTGTTGAGTCCTTCGCGCAGTTCGTCCAGCACTTCGCCGGCCGCGCCGCCCGCCCCTGGCTGGGTCTGCGCCGGGTCTGGCGCCGGCAGCAGCGGCTTGAGGCGGCTGACCTGGATTTTCATGTAGGCCAGCGACTGTGCCAGCGAATCGTGCAGTTCGCGCGCCAGGGCGGCGCGCTCTTCCAGCAGCGACAGCCGGCGGCTTTGCTCAGCGCGCCGTGCGGTGCCGATGGCGATGCCGATATGGCGCGACAGCGCATCCAGTAACTGGGTCTGCCAGGGGGCCAATTCCTTGCCGAGTGGCATTTCCAGTTGCAGCACGCCGTAATGCTGCTCGGTATCCATCAGCGGCAGCGACAGCACGCGCCGCCCCCCCTGCAACGGGTGCACGGCCAGCGACTGATGCGCCAGGCACTCGGCGCAGCTCATCAGGCCACACATATCGATGTCGCCGTGGTCCGGGCGCAGCGTGCTGGCGATCACCCGCGCCTGCGTCCCGCCCTCGGTCTCCACCAGGCAGGCCAGCCCGTGGCCGACGCCCAGCACGTTTTCCAGATCCTTCAGCAGGATGGCGTAGGTGCCCGGCGCCACCGGGCCGTTGTACAGCCGCGCGATCGAGTGATACAGCAGCTCCAGCGAGCGGTTGGCGATGGTGAGCTCGGCGGTCTTGTCTGCCACCCGCGCTTCCAGGTTCTGGTACAGCCGCGAGAGGTCTTCCGCCATGTGGTTGAAGGCCTGCCCCAGCCGCCCGATTTCGTCTTCGCCGGCGAGATCGGTGCGCGCGGCGAGATCGCCCTGACCGATGCGGTCGGCCAGCCCCAGCAGGTCGCGCAGCGGGTGAACCAGAATCTGGTTCACCAGATAGATCGACAAAATCACCACCAGCAGCGTGGCGACGACTGCCGCGCCGAGAATGACGCGCATGACCAGGATTTTGGCCTCGGCGGCATCCTCGATCTGCTTGACCAGGTCGTTGATGTGGGCGACGAAGGCGGGAATACGGTCCAGCACCGCCGTGTCTGTTGCAGCAGGCCCGGCTGCCGAACCGGCCAGACCGGGTTTGATCTGCGTCTGCCAATGGCTGACCACTTGCCGGTAAATCTGCTTCAAGGGTGCGGTTTCATCGGCCGGCAGCACCGCCAGAATGGGCGCTGCATTGAGGTCCTGTTCAAACCGGCTGATCGCCTGTTGCAGCGTGTCCCGGTACGCGGGATTGCCGGTCTGCTGCAATTGCTGATGGAGCGACGCCATGCGCCAGCTCTGCATCCGCAGGCTGCCCGCCACGTTGATCGCCTGGCCGCTGCCCTGGGTGGTTTCCGCCACCATCCACGAGGTGAACATGCTGGCCACCGCCAGCACGGTGATGGCGACAAACATGCCGCCCAGGCGCAGCAGCAGCGAGTTTTGCAAGGTGTCCCCCAGCGCGGTCTTACCCAGAAAATGGCGCACCCGATTTCTCCATGCGGTCGCTTCACGCAACCGGCTTCATTTGCCCTGCTTCAAGCCTAACCTACCCAATGTCCGACATGGCAGTTCAAAGGGTATACCCCTTCTTTTCTGCCAGCGGTCCGCCCGACCGGGGCTGCAAAATAATCCGATAAAAAACAAGGCAATACCACCTACCCCTCCTACCTCCAAATAGGTAGTTCGATGGTTTTTTCATCCTGCGCCACCTCTGGCGACCACGCCTTCGATGGCGTAAAAAACACACCAAGGTCTTTTTATCTCACCGGCACATCGGGGTGGAACATGGCAACGCAACAATACAAGGCATGGTCGGTCGTCATCATGAGCACACTGGCGTTCACGGTGTGCTTCATGATCTGGATGATGTTCGCCGTCATCGGCGTACCGATCAAGCAGCAACTGGGCCTGAACGAGACCGAGTTCGGCATCCTGATCGCTACGCCGGTGCTGACCGGTTCTCTTATCCGCGTACCGCTGGGGATGTGGACCGACAAGTTCGGCGGCCGCATCGTGTTCTTCGTCCTGATGCTCGCCACGGTCATTCCGATCTGGATGATTTCGTGGGCAACGCAGTACTGGCACTTTCTGGTGACCGGGCTGTTCGTCGGCATGGCGGGCGGCTCATTCACGGTGGGGATCGCCTATTGCGCGCGCTGGTTTCCCAAGCAGCGTCAGGGGCTGGCGATGGGCATTTTCGGCGCTGGCAACACCGGGGCGGCCGTCACCAAGCTACTCGCGCCCATCATCGTGGTGGGCTACGGCTGGACGATGGTGCCCAAGGTCTATGCAGTGTTGATGGCCGTGACTGCCATCGTGTTCTGGTTCTTCACCTATAGCGACCCTGGCCACACGGTGGGCAAGCACGTCACCCTGCGCGAGCAGCTGGCCGCCTTCAAGGACCCGAAGGTGTGGCGACTCAGCCAGTACTACTCGATCGTGTTCGGCGGCTATGTGGCGCTGGCGCTGTGGATGACCAAGTACTACATCAGCGAATACGGTTTCGACCTCAAGTCCGCCGCCTTGCTGGCTGCCGCCTTCAGCATCCCCGGTGGGCTATTGCGGGCGGTCGGCGGCTATTTCTCCGACAAGTTCGGCGCCCACACCATGACCTGGTGGGTGCTGTGGATTGCGCTGGTCTGCCTGTTCTTCCTGTCCTACCCGCAGAGCGACATCACGATCCAGACCGTCAACGGCCCGTTCACCTTCCACTTCGGCCTCAACGCGACGCTGTTCACCGTGATTTTGTTCAGCCTCGGCGTGGTGTTCGCCCTCGGCAAGGCCTCGGTCTTCAAGTACATCTCGGACGACTACCCCGACAACATCGGCGTGATTTCCGGCGTGGTGGGGCTGGCCGGCGGCCTGGGCGGCTTCCTGATGCCGATCCTGTTCGGCGTGCTGGTAGACCTGACCGGGATTCGTTCATCGGCGTTCATGCTGATGTTCGGCGTGGTGTGGGTGTCGTTGATGTGGATGTACTGGACGGAAGTCCGTCCGATGGATGCGGAACGGGAACTGAAGCGGGCTCTGGCTGCAGACCGTATGGAATAGCAATGCACAGGCCTGGCGGTGCCGGGCTTATTTGGTCAACTTAAAAGAGGAAGTCGCCATGCCTGCCCATATCAAGGAATGGAATCCGGAAGACCCGACATTCTGGGAATCGACCGGCAAGAAAATTGCCTACCGCAATCTGTGGATTTCAGTCCCTGCGCTGCTGTGCGGCTTTGCCGTGTGGCTGATGTGGGGAATCATCACGGTGCAGATGTCCAACCTGGGATTTCCCTTCAGCAAGGATGAGCTGTTCACGCTGACGGCGATTTCGGGCCTGGCCGGGGCGACGATGCGTATCCCGTCGTCCTTCTTCATCCGACTGGCCGGTGGGCGCAACGTCATCTTCCTCACCACCGCCATGCTGCTGGCGCCCGCCATCGGCACCGGCGTGGTGTTGCAGCATCCCGACTGGCCGTTGTGGTCGTTTCAGTTGATGGCTTTGTGGTCGGGCGTCGGCGGCGGCAACTTCGCCAGTTCGATGTCTAACATCAGCACCTTTTTCCCCAAGCGCCTGCAGGGCACCGCGCTGGGGATCAATGCGGGGCTCGGCAACTTCGGCGTCACCACCATGCAGATCCTGATCCCACTGGTGATGACGGTCAGCGTGTTCGGCACACTGGGCGGCGAACCGATGACGCTGGTAAAAGACAGTGGCTGGATCCTCGGCAAGATTGTCGCCGGCACCCCCACCTTTATCCAGAACGCCGGCTTCACCTGGGTGCTGTCGCTGGTGCCGCTGGCGATCATCGCCTGGTTCGGCATGAATAACCTGCTGCCGGTGTCGCCGGACATCGGCGGCACGCTGTTCGCCTTCATCAAGGTCACCTGGCTCTACACCCTGGCCTTTGTCCCGGCCATCGGCGGCCTCTATCTTTACTTGCCCGCCCCCACCGGCCTGGGCGTGCTCAACATGTGGCTGACGATGCCACTCATCATCGTCAGCACATTGATCATCATGAAGCTGGCCGCCTTTGGCGCGATGAAGGAAAACATCGCCAAGCAGTTCGCCATTTTCAGCAACAAGCACACTTGGTCGATGACGGCGCTGTATCTGGTCACCTTCGGTTCCTTCATCGGCTTTTCGATGGCGCTGCCGCTGTCGATCACGGTGATCTTCGGCGAAACCCACACGCTGGATGCCGCCACCGGGCTCTGGGTTCACGCCAAGAATCCCAATGCGCCCTCCGCGCTGACCTACGCCTGGATCGGCCCCTTCGTCGGCGCGCTGATCCGCCCCGTAGGCGGCTGGATTTCTGACAAGGTCGGTGGCTCCATCGTCACCCAGATCATCTCTGCGGTAATGGTGGTGGCGTCCGTCTACGCCGGCTGGATCATGATGCAGGCCTATCACTCGGCCACCCCCGAAGTGTTCTTCACCCAGTTCCTTTGGGTCTTCGTTGTGCTGTTCGCCGCCACCGGCATCGGCAACGGTTCCACCTTCCGCACCGTCGGCGTGATCTTCGACCGCGTGCAGGCGGGCCCGGTACTGGGCTGGACCTCGGCCGTCGCCGCCTACGGGTCCTTCATCGCCCCCGAAGTCATAAAAGGCCAGATCAAGGCCGGCACCCCTGAATACGCCATGTACGGTTTCGCCATCTTCTACGCCGTCTGCCTGGTGCTGAACTGGTGGTTTTACCTGCGCAAGGGTTCGGAGATTAGAAATCCGTGAGCGGGAAGCGGTGAATGGGAAGCGGAAAAACCGCCGTCCCATCACCGCTCACTGTTCACCCCTCACCGCTCACCGCGACTAAAGGAGCAAAAACAATGAGTCACTTCATCGACCGCCTGACCTTCTTCAAGAAGACCGTCAGCGAATTTTCCAACGGCCACGGCGTCGTCAGCAACGAAGATCGCAGCTGGGAGAATGCCTACCGCAGCCGCTGGCAGAGCGACAAGATCGTGCGTTCCACCCACGGGGTGAACTGCACCGGTTCATGCAGCTGGAAAATCTTCGTGAAAAACGGTTTGATCACCTGGGAAATCCAGCAGACCGACTACCCGCGCACCCGCGCCGACTTGCCCAACCACGAGCCGCGCGGCTGCCCGCGCGGCGCATCGTATTCCTGGTATGTGTATTCGGCGCAGCGGGTGAAATATCCGCTGATCCGCGGCCGCCTGATGGAAATGTGGCGCGAGGCGCGGAAGTCGATGGACCCGGTGGAAGCCTGGCGCTCGATCAGCCAGAACCCCGAGAAGGCCAAACGCTACAAGTCGATTCGCGGCCAGGGCGGCTTCGTGCGCGCCAAGTGGGACGAGGTGACGGAAATGATCGCCGCCGCCAACGTCACCACCATCAAGGACTTCGGTCCCGACCGCATCTTCGGCTTTTCGCCGATTCCCGCCATGTCGATGGTGAGCTACGCGGCAGGCTCGCGCTACATGTCCCTGATCGGCGGCGTCTGCGGCTCCTTTTACGACTGGTACTGCGACCTGCCGCCCGCAAGCCCGCAGGTGTGGGGCGAGCAGACCGATGTGCCGGAATCGGCCGACTGGTACAACTCGACCTACCTGATGGTGTGGGGCTCCAACGTGCCGCAGACCCGCACGCCGGACGCCCACTTCTACACCGAGGTGCGCTACAAGGGCACCAAGACGGTGGCGGTATCCTCCGACTACGGCGAAATGGTCAAGTTCGGCGACATCTGGCTCGCCCCCAAGCAGGGCACCGACGCCGCGCTGGCGCTGGCGATGGGCCACGTCATCCTGTCCGAATTCCACGTCAAGAACCGCAGCGAGTACTTCGATTCCTACTGCCGTCAGTACAACGACATGCCGATGCTGGTGATGCTGAAGGAGCACGAAGGCACGTTGATCGCCGACCGCTATCTGCGCGCCTCCGACCTCAGCGGCAACATGGGGCAGGACAACAACCCCGAGTGGAAGACGGTGATGATCGACGAGAACACCGGCTACCTGGTCGCGCCCAACGGCTCGATCGGTTTCCGCTGGGGCCAGTCAGGCGCCTGGAACCTCGAGATGCGCGACGGCTATTCCGGCAAAGACGTGAAGCCGCAGCTGACCTTGCTGGGCAGCCACGACGAGGTGGTCGAGGTGGCGCTGCCCTACTTCGGCGGCGATCACAATGAACTGCTTTCCCGCAACCTGCCGGTCAAGGTGATCAGCGTCGGCGGCCAGGACGTGCGCGTCGCCACCGTCTACGACCTCACGCTGGCCAACTACGGCGTCGACCGCGGCCTCGGCGGGCCGAACATTCCCACCAGCTACGACGACGACGTGCCCTACACCCCGGCCTGGGCCGAGAAGCACTGCGGCGTGCCGCGCGCCGACATCATCACGGTGGCGCGCGAATTCGCCGACAACGCCGACAAGACCCACGGCAAGTCCATGGTCATCCTCGGTGCGGCGCTGAACCACTGGTACCACAACGACATGATCTACCGCGGCATCATCAACCTGTTGACGATGTGCGGCTGCATCGGCCAGTCGGGTGGTGGCTGGGCACACTACGTCGGCCAGGAAAAGCTGCGGCCGCAGACCGGCTGGGCGCCGCTGGCGTTCGGCCTCGACTGGCATCGCCCGCCGCGCCAGATGAACTCCACCTCCTATTTCTACGCCCACACCAGCCAGTGGCGCCACGAGAAGCTGGCGGCATCCGAGATTCTCTCGCCGACCGCGAACAAGGACTTGGGCGACTACCGGCTGATCGACTTCAACGTGCGCGCCGAGCGCATGGGCTGGCTGCCGTCGGCGCCGCAACTCGACGCCAATCCGCTGGAAATCACCAAGGCGGCGGACGCCGCCGGCATCGACCCCATCAAGTACGCGGTCGATCAGATAAAGAGCGGCGCGCTGAAGTTTGCCTGCGAAGACCCGGACAACCCGAAAAATTTCCCGCGCAACATGTTCGTCTGGCGCTCGAATCTGCTGGGTTCGTCGGGCAAGGGTCACGAGTATTTCCTCAAGTACCTGCTCGGCACCCAGAACGCCGTGCTGGGGCCCGATCTGGGCGAGCTCGGTGAAGCCAAACCGAAGGAAGTGGTGTGGCATGACAAGGGGGCAGAAGGCAAGCTCGACCTGCTGGTGACGCTGGATTTCCGCATGTCCACCACGTGTCTGTATTCCGACATCGTGCTGCCGTCGTCCACCTGGTACGAGAAGGACGACCTCAACACCTCGGACATGCATCCCTTCATCCATCCCTTGAGCGAGGCGGTGCAGCCGCTGTGGGAATCGAAGTCCGACTGGGACATCTACAAGACCATCGCCAAGAAGTTCTCCGAAATCGCCGCTGTCCATCTCGGTACGCAAAAGGACTTGGTCCTGACGCCACTGATGCATGACACGCCGTCCGAACTCGGGCAGAGCATGGCGGTACGCGACTGGAAGAAAGGCGAGGTCGATGCCATCCCCGGCAAGACCATGCCGACCATGACGGTAGTCACGCGCGACTACGGCGACACCTACAAAAAGTTCACTGCTTTAGGCCCCTTGATGACCAAGATCGGCAACGGCGGCAAGGGCATCGCCTGGAACACCGAAGACGAAGTGAAGCAACTGGCGGAACTGAATTACACCGTCACTGAGGAAGGGGTCGCCAAGGGATTGCCGAACATCAACTCGGCCATCGACGCCTGCGAAGTCATTCTCATGCTGGCACCGGAAACCAACGGCCAGGTGGCTGTAAAAGCGTGGAAAGCGTTGTCGAAGATCACCGGGCGCGACCACACGCATCTGGCCATCCCGCGCGAGGACGACAAGATCCGCTTCCGCGACGTCGTGGCGCAGCCGCGCAAGATCATTTCCTCGCCCACCTGGTCGGGGCTGGAATCGGAGCACGTGTCGTACAACGCCGGCTACACCAACGTCCATGAGCTGATTCCATGGCGCACCCTTACCGGCCGCCAACAGTTCTACCAGGATCATCAGTGGATGCTCGATTTTGGAGAGGGCCTGTGCGTCTACAAGCCGCCGGTCGACACCAAGACGATTGAACCGATGCTCGGCAAAAAGCCAAACGGCAACCACGAGCTGGTGCTCAACTGGATCACCCCGCACCAGAAGTGGGGCATCCACAGCACCTACACCGACAACCTGCGCATGCTCACGCTGTCGCGCGGCGGCCCCCACGTCTGGGTGTCCGAGATCGAGGCGAAGGAAGCGGGGTTGGTGGACAACGACTGGGTCGAGGTGTTCAACGTCAACGGCACGCTGACGGCACGCGTCGTGGTCAGCCAGCGCGTGCCCAAGGGCATGTGCCTGATGTATCACGCGCAGGAAAAGATCATCAACGTGCCGGGCGCGGAGGTGAGCGGCTTCCGCGGCGGCATCCACAACTCGGTGACACGCACCATCACCAAGCCGACGCACATGATCGGCGGCTACGCGCAGCTTTCGTACGGCTTCAACTACTACGGCACGGTCGGCTCCAACCGCGACGAATACGTGATCGTGCGCAAGATGAAAAAGGTGGACTGGATGGAAGGCCCGCTGGTCGAGCGCTGAGACGAACGGTTTCGAGGGCGGCGTCTCCCGCTGCCTTCACCCGCACCACCTCTCTCCGGTGCGGGCTTTTTATAACAGCCAGGAGCCATCGGCTTCTGGCAGGCAAGGAGTTACAACATGAAAGTACGTGCTCAAATTGCGATGGTGCTGAACCTCGACAAGTGCATCGGCTGTCATACCTGTTCGATCACCTGCAAGAACGTGTGGACCTCGCGCGAAGGCATGGAATACGCGTGGTTCAACAACGTCGAATCGAAGCCCGGCATCGGCTATCCCAAGCAGTGGGAAAACCAGGACATCTGGAACGGCGGCTGGAAGCTCAAGGGCGACGGCAAAATCGAACCGCGCCAAGGCAGCAAGCTGAAAATCCTCGCCAACATTTTCAGCAACCCCAACATGCCGGAAATCGACGACTACTACGAGCCATTTACCTACGACTACCAGCATCTGCAGAAAGCGCCGCTGTCGGAAACGCCGCCGACCGCGCGCCCGATTTCCGCCATCACCGGCAAGAAAATGGACAAGATCAACTGGGGCCCCAACTGGGAAGACGACCTCGGCGGCGAGTTTGCCTCGCGCAGTCGCGACAAGAACTTCGACAACGTGCAGAAGGAAATGCACTCGACGTTCGAGAACACCTTCCTGATGTATCTGCCGCGCCTGTGCGAGCACTGCCTCAATCCGACCTGCGTCGCCTCCTGCCCTTCCGGATCGATCTACAAGCGCGAGGAAGACGGCATCGTGCTGGTCGACCAGGACAAGTGCCGCGGCTGGCGCATGTGCATCTCCGGCTGTCCTTACAAGAAGATCTATTTCAACTGGAAATCAGGCAAAGCTGAAAAGTGCATTTTCTGCTATCCGCGCATCGAAGCAGGCCAGCCGACCGTGTGCTCGGAATCCTGCGTCGGCCGCATCCGCTACCTCGGCGTGATTTTGTATGACGCCGACCGCATCGAAGAAGCCGCCAGCGTGACCGACGAAAAGGAACTCTACGAAGCGCAGCTGAAGATCTTCCTCGATCCCAACGACCCGGTGGTGATCGCTGCCGCACGCGCCGAAGGCATCCCCGAAGCCTGGCTCGAATCGGCGGTGAAATCGCCGGTCTACAAGATGGCGATCGACTGGAAGATCGCCTTCCCGCTGCACCCGGAATACCGCACGCTGCCGATGGTGTGGTACGTGCCGCCACTCTCCCCGATCCAGTCCGCTGCCGAATCCGGCCAGATGGGCATGAACGGCATCATTCCGGACACCAAGTCGCTGCGCATCCCGATCACCTATCTGGCCAACCTGTTGACCGGTGGCAAAGAGCAGCCGGTGATCACCGCGCTCGACCGCCTGCTGGCGATGCGCGCCTACATGCGCGGCAAGTCGGTGGAGGGCATCCCCAATACCGCCGCGCTCGACCAGGTGGGATTGACCTCGGCGCAGGCCGACGAGATGTACCGCTATCTCGCGATCGCCAACTACGAGGACCGTTTCGTCATTCCTTCCGGGCATCGCGAAGAAGCGCTCAACACCTTCGAGGAAAAGTCGAGCTGCGGCTTCACCTTCGGAAACGGCTGCACGGATGGCGTGACGCCCAAGATCACGCTGTTCGGCAACCGCAAAAATGCGGTGCCGGTCGACCTGTCGCAACTGCACGCCAAGAAGAAAACCGGTTAAGGAGTCACCACATGAAAACCTTCAAAGTCATTTCACTGCTGCTGTGCTACCCGGAATCCGACTGGCTGTCGGCCTTGCCTGAGCTGGAAGAGGCATTGGCGTCAGAGGCCGATTTCAACGGCGATGCGCACACCAAACTGGCGCCGCTGTTCGCGCAGCTGCGTGAAGCCAGCCTCATTGCCCTGCAGGAAAACCACGTCGCCACCTTCGACCGCAATCCCTCACATTCGCTGCATCTGTTCGAACACATTCACGGCGAATCGCGCGACCGCGGCTCGGCGATGATCGACCTGCTGAACGAATACTGGAAGCACGACTTCGATGCCAGCGCCTCGGAACTGCCGGACTACGTGCCGCTGTTCCTCGAATTCCTATCGCTGCTGCCGACCGGCGAAGCGCTCGAACTATTGGGCGATGCCGTGCACGTACTTGCCACCATCGGCCGCAAGCTCGACGCCAACGGCAGCCCCTACGCCACCGCGTTCCAGTTGCTGGAAGTCTTGTCGCCAGTGTCCGCGCAGGAACTGGCCGAGCCGCCGGTACGCGACATGGACGAGGCGATGGAACTGTTCGGGCCGTCGGTGGACGGCGTCGAACCCTTGATGAACCCCGGCCCGCAGGTATCGGTGGTGCAGATGCCGAAATCGCACCGTCAGGCGGCTGCCTGACGCACTTTTCTGGAGGAGCCAATCATGTCCTACTCGCAACATTTCCTGTTCGGTATTTATCCGTACATCGCCCTGTCCGTCTTTTTTCTCGGCAGCCTGATTCGCTTCGACCGTGAGCAGTACACATGGAAGAGCGACTCGTCGCAGCTGTTGCGACGTGGCCAGCTGCGATTGGGCAGCAACCTGTTCCACATCGGCGTGCTGTTCCTGTTCTTTGGCCACTTCGTCGGCATGCTTACGCCGCACTTCATCTATGAGCCCTTCATGAGCGCCGGCGCCAAACAGATTCTGGCCATGGTGTCGGGCGGCACGGCGGGCGTGCTGGCCTTCATCGGACTGACCCTGCTGCTGCATCGCCGATTGACCGAGCCGCGCATCCGCGCCACCTCGAAGCCCAGCGACATCATGATTTTGCTGCTGCTGTGGCTGCAGCTGGTGCTGGGTCTGGCCACCATCCCGTTGTCGGCGCAGCATCTGGACGGCAGCATGATGATCCGTCTTGCCGAATGGGGGCAGCGCATCGTCACCTTCCGTGGCGGCGCGGTTGAACTGCTCGAAGGCGCGGGCTGGATCTACAAGACCCATCTGTTCCTCGGCATGACGATCTTTCTCGTCTTCCCGTTCACCCGGCTGGTACATGTGTGGAGCGGTTTTGCCGCCACGACCTATCTGGTGCGCACCTGGCAGCTGGTGCGTCCGCGCGGCTGACTTCAAAATCAATCAAGGAGACTGAAATGACGCATGTTGTCATCCTGGGCGCCGGCATTGCAGGCGTGTCTGCGGCCTACGCACTGAAAGCCAAACTGGGCCCGCACGACGAAGTGACGGTGGTGTCGAACAAACCGTATTTTCACTTCGTGCCGTCGAACCCCTGGATCGCGATGGGCTGGCGCGAACGATCCGACATCGCGTTCCCGATCGGCCCCTATCTCGAAACGCGCGGCATCCGCTTCATCCACAGCGCGGTCACAAGCATCCAGCCCGACGGCATCCAGGTCGATCTGGATAACGGCGACGTGCTGTTCTACGACATCCTGCTGATTGCCACCGGCGTGGTCGGCCAGTCCGACGCGATTCCCGGCCTCGCCGAGCATACCCAGTCTGTCATTCATATCGATCAGGCCGAGCAGGCGCTCGCGGCCTACCGCGAATTCGTGCGCCGCCCCGGTCCCGTCGTGATCGGCGCGGCGCCGGGCGCCAGCGTGCTGGGGCCGCTTTACGAGTATGCGTTTCTGATCGACGCCGACCTCAAGCGGCGTAACATCCGCGAGCGGGTGAGCATCACCCTGGTGACGCCCGAGCCTTGGCCCGGCCACCTCGGACTCGGCGGCGAAGGCGCCAGCCGCGGCGCAGTGACCGCCGCGCTGGTCGACACCAAAATCAGCGCCATCTGCAATGCGCGCACGACCCGCATCGACAAGGACACGCTCCATATCACGGAGCTCGATGCCGCCGGCAACGACAAGCAAACCCACACCCTGCCCTTCGCCTATTCGATGTTCTGGCCAGCGTTCGGCGGCGTGCCCGCTGTGCGCAGCGCAAGCGGTTTGGTCGACGCGCGCGGGCTGGTCGTGGTCGACGAATACCTGCGCAATCCCGACTACCCTAACGTGTTTGCGCTCGGCGCCTGCGTGGCGCAACCGCCCGTGGACAAGACGCCGGTGCCAGTGGGCGCGCCCGACTCGGTGTATTCGATCTCGAAGGCGGGCGCGATCGTGGTGCAGAACATACTCGCGCTGATCCACGATGCGCCGCTGACGAGCCACGTGCCGCAGCGCGCCAAATGGCTCAACGACATGGGCCGCGACGGCGCGGCCTATCTGTCCGAGCCGCAGGTGCCGCTGCGCGACATCAACTGGATGCGCCAGGGGCGCTGGGTGCACCAGGCCAAGATCGATTTCGAGAAATATTTCATCAACAAGATCCGGCAGCAGCCCGTGGGCCAGATCGCTTCGGTCGTCTCCCATATCGCCGGCGTGATGAGCCAGGTGCTGACAGGGCAAAACCAACCCCAGACGCTCGCGGGTAGCGGCAAGCCACTGGAAATCCGCCTGCAGCAGGATCCCTGCCTCGAACTGCGGGCGCTCGCCCAATCGGTGGGGCGCGAACCCGCCGCCCTGGCTGCCGAGTTGCTGGCCGCCGCAGTCTCCGATGCCAAGTCCTGCCTGAGTGGCGCCGAGGTCGAGGCGATGGCGCTCACCCGGCGCGAACTGCTGGTGGCCGACCTGCCGGAACGCCAGCCCGGCGTCGAGTTCCACGGCGGCGGCACCTGAGCTGCGCCCGCCTGTCAGAATGTAGAGCCACCCCACCACACAGGAGAGTCCGATGAGCACCCTGCCCGAACGCGACGCCGAAGGCTATTTGATCGAACCCGGTGACTGGAACGAGGACGTGGCGCGCGCCCTCGCCGAAGAGGAAAACATCCAGCTCACCGACGACCACTGGGACACGATCCGTTTCATGCGCGACTATTTCGAGGAGCATCAGGTCATCGCCGATGCCCGCTTCGTCATCAAGCACCTGGCCGAGCGCTACGGCAAGGAAGCACAGAAAAAACTGTTCCTGCTCTACCCCTACGGCTACGTGAAACAGGCCTGCAAGATCGCCGGCATGCGGCGGCCGCGCGCCTGGAGCACGGGCTGAACCCGCTTCGAATCCTCACGCATCGGAACAACCATGGCCGTCCTGCCCATCAAAGACTTGCACACCCGCCCGCCCGTCACCGGCTGGGCGCCCTTCGCGCTCGGCTTCCGCCCGTTTTTCCTGTCCGCCGGCCTTTTTGCGTTGCTGCTGATGGGCTTGTGGATGGTAGTGCTGCACGGCAGCCTGATTCCCGCCGAACTGCCGCCTGCCATCTGGCACGGCCATGAAATGCTGTTCGGCTTCGCCGTGGCGGTCATCGCCGGTTTCCTGCTCACCGCCACGCAAAACTGGACCGGCCTGCGCATGCCTTCCGGCACGCCGCTGGCAGCGCTGTTCCTGCTGTGGCTGGCGGGACGGCTGGGCTTCCTGATTCCGGGTCTGCCGGTCGGGCTGGTGGCGCTGCTCGATCTGGCTTTCCTGCCGGTTCTGGCGGCGGTGCTGGCCGTGCCCATCCTCAAGGCCAAACAGTTTCACAACTATCCGTTTCCCCTCATGCTGCTGGCGCTCGCCTGCGCCAATGCGCTGGTGCATGCCGATGCGCTGGGCTGGACCAGCGGCACGGCGCGAACCGGGTTGCACCTTGCGGTCTATGCGGTGGTAGCGATGATGATGGTGATGGGCGGACGGGTGATTCCCAGCTTTACCGACAACAAGCTCGGCAGCCGCGCCAGCCGCTGGCCGCTACTCGAACGCCTGCTGCCAGTCGCCACCCTCGGCGCACTGGGCGCGGCACTGGTGGCGCCAGTTTCTCCGGTCACTGCGCTGTTTGCCGCTGTCGCTGCGGTCATGCATGGGGTGCGGCTGGCCGGCTGGTACACCGGCAAGCTGTGGTCGGTGCCCTTGTTGTGGATCTTGCACCTGGGCTATGCCTGGATCGTGCTCGGCTTCGCCCTGATGGCGCTGACTGCGATCGGCCTGAACGTGTCGGCCAGCAGCGCGCTGCATGCCTTCACGGCGGGCGCCATCGGCGCGTTGACCTTGGGCATGATGGCGCGGGTTTCGCTCGGCCACACTGGCCGCATGCTGGAACCCGCGCCGCTGATGACGCTGGCCTTCATGGCGGTCAACTGCGCCGCGTTGAGCCGCATCGCGCTGCCGCTGCTGGTCTCGGCCGATTATCTGGCCGGCACCGTGGTCGCCGGCTTGCTGTGGATGCTGGCCTTCGGCCTGTTTGTGGCGTTCTACGCAGCCATGCTGCTGCGCCCCAGGGTGGACGGCAAACCGGGCTGAATGGCCGGTTGCGGATAAAACGCCTTACAGCGCTTCTTCAATGATCTCGGTCAACAGCGTTTCAACCTGATCCAGCGCCTTTTGCAGCGCCGGGTTGTGCGTGGGGCCGGGCTTGCGGTAAGCGACATACACGGTGGCGTCGCCGGGTATCGTGTACACCGACACGATGTAGGGGCACATCGTGATCGCATGCGGGTCGGCTTCCATCATCGCGCGCGAAATCGTCGCACTGCAAAACTCGAACTGCTCGCCATTCGTATAAATCTGTTGGGTCGCGCCCAGATCCTTGCCGGTGCGCTCCAGCATGCCGGCGATCAGGTTGGTGTGATTGATCACCAGCCCCTTGCCTTCGATCGCGACCTGCAGCGAATCGCGCACGAACGAAAAATCGCCCTGGGTTTTGAACAGAACGGAATACGCGTCGGTCGCCAGCGCAGGCATCGACAGGCCGAACAGGACGCACGCAGTGATGATTTTTTTCATGGCGCTCTTTCGTGGACAGGAGGCTTGATTTTCGGCCATTTTCGCGCGGGCACGCAAGCTGCGTTTGCTACACTCGGCCGATGCATTCCCACCTCAAGGTCGACGGCCGTTTCTGGCTTACGCTCGACGGCAAAAACTTCCTCGGCCGCGGCCGCATCGAACTGCTGCAGCGCATCCGGGAAACCGGCTCCATTTCCAAAGCCGCCAAGGCGATGAAGATGAGCTACAAGGCAGCGTGGGACGCGGTGGATGCGATGAACAGCGCGTGGCAAATTCCGCTGGTGGAAAGCGGACCGGCTGGCAGCCGCCTGACCAAAGATGCCGAACGGCTGATCGCGGCATTCCAGCGCGCCGAGGCACAACACACCCGCAATCTCGCCCAGCTCGCCGCCGACCTGACGCTCGACGATTGAGCCTCAGGGCTTGGCGTCGGGCACGAACTTCAACACGTTGCCGTTGATGCAATAGCGCTTGTAGGTGGGCGCCGGGCCGTCGTCGAACATGTGGCCGAGATGAATGCCCGAGCTGGCGCTGCGCACTTCGACGCGTTTCATGCCGTGGCTGCTGTCCTCGTGCAGGGTGATCGAACCGGGCTGCGGGTTGAAAAAGCTGGGCCAGCCGGTGCCACTCTCGAACTTGGTGTCGCTGCGAAACAATGCGGCGCCGGTGATCGGGTCGACAAAGGTGCCGGGGCGTTTCTCGTCAAGGTGGGAGCCGGTGAAGGCCATTTCGGTGCCCTGCTCGAACGCGATTTTCTGCTGCTCAGGCGTCAGCAATCGGAACCCCAGCCACTGCCAGAAGCGCGGCTTCTCGCCGTTGTAGCCGGTGTAACGCGACACCTCCTTGCCCTTCTCGAACAGCACGATGGTGGGCGTGGCGAACAGGGTTTTCTCCAGCGTCCAGCCGCTGGGCGCGTTCGTGTTCAAGGTGCTGACGATGGGCACTTCGGACTTCCAGTGGTCGAGCACGTCGGCCTTGAACAGCTTGCAGAAATCGCAGTGCTCGGCCTCGAACACCACCAGCTGCCGGTCGAAGGCCAGCGCCTTGCCGTCGAGCCGGGGCGCGGGCGTCGATGCGGTGGAACCCGATCCCGGGTAGTTCACGCCGGTGCCGCCCAGCCCGCAATAGCCGTTCGGGTTCTTCACCAGATAATCCTGGTGGTAATCCTCGGCCGAGTGGTAGGTTTTCAGCGGGGCGATCTCGGTGGTGATCTTGCCGCGCCCGGCTTGCGTCAGCGCCTGCTGGTAGGTCGCCCGGGTTTGCCGCGCGACGCCCGCCTGCGCGTCGCTATGGGTGTAGATGGCGCTGCGGTAATTGCTGCCGACATCGTTGCCCTGACGGTCGCCCTGGGTGGGATCGTGGCTTTCCCAGAACTTGATCAGGATTTTTTCCAGGCTGGTCTGCGCAGGGTCGAAACTGACCTTTACCACTTCCGCATGATTGCGCTTCGCCGATTGCCCGCGACGCAAGCTGTTCTCCTGTTCGAGCACCGCTTCGTAGCTGCCCTCGATTTCGCCATTGGCGTAGCCGCTTTCGACTTCGACCACGCCAGGCACTTCCGACATGCGCTTTTCCGCGCCCCAGAAGCATCCCATGCCGAGCACGATGGAATCCAGCGGTGCGCCGGGTTTGACTGCGGCCTTGCTGGCCTTGACCGGGCCGGCGGGCGGTTTTTCCTGCGCGCAGGCGCTCACCATCAGGCTCATGCTGAACGCCGCGAACAGGGCATAAATGGAACGGGTGATAACCATCTGGGAATCCTCTGGCAAACCATACTGAAGGGGGTGCATGCCGGCGCGCCAATCTTAGCGCCGCCACGCTTGCAGACTTTGTCGTCGCGTACCGACATTCCTTACACATACCGTTCACCGATGACCCGGCCAGGCCGGCTCGGGTTCCCGTCCGCAGGATTCAGCCAGCGGGTCGCGTCTTGTAAAACGTCAGCGGCGCGGCGCGCACGGTGCCCTGCACGGATGAAGGAGGCGGGGACGAACCAGGGCTGTGTCAGATCGAGCGCAATGCGTCAGTAAGGCCACGCCCAGGCATCCGCCTCGGGCAGGTCGACGCCGTTTTCATACGCGTAATTGCGGCACTCGATCTGCCGGTCACGCAGCTTTTCCTTGACGTGGGCGCCCGCCACGCGCAGGGCGGGGACGCGGTCGATGACGTCGATGGCGAGGCTGAAGCGGTCGATCTCGTTCTGGATCGCCAGTTCGAGCGGCGTGTTGATGCTGCCCTTTTCCTTGTAGCCGCGCACGTGCAGGTTGTCATGGTTGTGGCGGCGATAGGCCAGGCGATGGATCAGCCAGGGATAGCCGTGGAAGTTGAAGATCACCGGCTTGTCGAGCGTGAACAGGCTGTCGAAGTCCTTGTCGCTGAGTCCGTGCGGGTGTTCGCTGGCCGGGGTCAGCTTGTAGAGGTCGACCACGTTGATGAAGCGCACCTTGAGCGCGGGAAAGTGTTCGCGCAGCAGTACCGTTGCCGCCAGCGCTTCCTTGGTGGGAATGTCGCCGGCGCTGGCCATCACCACATCGGGTTCCTCGCCGTCGTCGTTGCTGGCCCATTCCCAGATGCCGATGCCCTTGGTGCAGTGCTTGATCGCTGCGTCCATGTCCAGATACTGCAGGTGCTTCTGCTTGTCGCAGACGATGACGTTGATAAGGTCGGTGCTCTCCAGGCACTGCGCGGACGTCACCAGCAGCGTGTTCACGTCTGGCGGCAGGTAGATGCGGGTGACGGCGGGGCTCTTGTTCACCACCACGTCGAGAAAGCCCGGATCCTGATGGGTGAAGCCGTTGTGGTCCTGGCGCCAGACGGTCGACGTGATCAGCAGGTTGAGCGACGACACCGGCGCGCGCCACGGCACCTTGGCCGACATCGCCAGCCACTTGGCATGCTGGTTGAACATCGAATCGATGATGTGGACGAAGGCTTCATAGGTCGAGAAAAAGCCGTGCCGGCCGGTCAGCAGATAACCTTCCAGCCAGCCTTCCAGCGTGTGTTCGGACAGCATTTCCATCACCCGGCCATCGGGCGACAGTTCGCTGCCGCCCGCGTCTTCCGGGTAGATATCAGCGAGCCAGGTCTTCTGGGTGACTTCGTACAGGTTGTCGAGCTTGTTGGACGCGTTCTCATCCGGGCCGAACACGCGGAAATTGTGCATGTTCCCGGCCATCACGTCGCGCAGCAGCTTGCCCAGCGGGCGGGTGTTTTCCGCCGTGATCTTGCCGGGACCAGGCAGTTCGGCGGCGTAGTTGCGGAAGTCCGGCATGCGCAGCGCGCGCCGCAGCAGGCCGCCGTTGGCGTGCGGATTGGCGCTCAAGCGACGGTTGCCTGTGGGCGCCAGCGCCTTCAGTTCGGGGCGCAGGCGGCCCGCCGCGTCGAACAGTTCATCCGGCCTGTAACTGTGCAGCCAGGCTTCCAGCTGCTGCAAATGCGCCGGGTTGTTGCGCACGTCGGCAATCGGCACCTGGTGCGCACGCCAGAAACCTTCGACTTTTTTGCCGTCGACCTCGGCCGGGCCGGTCCAGCCCTTGGGCGAGCGCAGCACGATCATCGGCCAGCGCGGACGTCCCGCAATGCCGCTGGCGCGCGCTTCATTCTGGATGCGGCGGATCTCCAGCACGCACTGCTCCAGCACGCGTGCCATGTCGGCATGCATGGTCATCGGGTCGGATCCCTCGACAAAATACGGGGTCCAGCCATAGCCCTTGAACAGGTTGTCCAGTTCGTCGTGCGAAATGCGCGCGAGGATCGTCGGGTTGTTGATCTTGTAGCCGTTGAGATGAAGGATGGGCAGCACCGCACCGTCGCGGATCGGATTGAGAAACTTGTTGGAATGCCACGAGGTGGCCAGTGGCCCGGTTTCCGCCTCGCCGTCGCCCACCATCACCGTCACCAGCAGATCGGGGTTGTCGAACGCCGCGCCAAACGCGTGCGAAATGCTGTAGCCGAGTTCGCCGCCTTCGTGGATCGAACCGGGCGTTTCCGGCGTGCAGTGGCTGCCGATGCCGCCGGGAAAGGAAAATTCCTTGAAGAACTGGCGCATGCCCTCCTCGTCTTCGCCCTTGTTGGGGTAGACCTCGCTGTAGACGCCTTCCAGATACGCCGGCGCGAGGATGCCGGGCGCGCCGTGACCTGGCCCGGCGAGAAAAATCGCGTCGAGGTCATATTTGTTGATCAGCCGGTTGAGATGCACCCAGGCAAAGCTCAGGCCCGGGCTTGCACCCCAGTGGCCAAGCAGGCGCTGCTTGATGTGTTCGGGCTTCAAGGGTTCGCGCAGCAGCGGGTTGTCGCGCAGGAAGATCATCCCCGCCGCCAGATAATTGCAGGCGCGCCAGTAGGCGTTGAGGCGGTCCAGTTCGTCGGCGCCGGGTGCGGGCGGGGTGGCGGGGCCAGGTGCGGTCATGGGTTTCCTTCCAGTTCGTGTCGGGGCTGCATCAGCCCCCATTGTTGGCCAGCAAGATTACAAGGCAGGTGTTGCGGTCAGCGCCCAGGTATGGCGGGCGATCACGTATTCCTCGTTGGTCGGGATCACCCAGGCGGCGATCGGGCTGTCCGCCTGGCTGATGCACGGGCCATGACGGGTGTTGGCCGCTGCATCCAGACGCAGCCCGAGCCAGCTCAAGTGCTGGCAGATGGCGGCGCGCACCGGCGCGGCGTGCTCGCCGATGCCGGCGGTGAACACCAGCGCGTCGAGGCCCCCCAGCGCGACCGCATGGGCGGCAATGGCCTGACTGGTGCGGTAGGCGAACAGGTCCAGTGCTTCAGCCGCGTGCGGATGATCGCTCGCCAGCAAGGTCTGCACGTCGCCGCTGATGCCGGACACACCGAGCAGGCCGCAGCGCTGGTGCAGCAGCTCATCCAGTTGCGCCACGCTCATGCCCTCCTCGCGCAACAGATACAGCAGCACGCCGGGGTCGAGCGCGCCCGCGCGGCTGCCCATCGGAATGCCGTCGAGCGGCGTGAAGCCCATCGAAGTTTCCACGCTGCGCCGTTGCCGCAGCGCGCACAGGCTCGCGCCATAGCCCAGATGCGCGACGACCACGCGGCCCTCGGCTGCGGCGCCCAGATGCGCCGGCAACACGCTGGCGATGTATTCGTAGGACAGGCCGTGAAAGCCGTAGCGGCGGATGCCGCGCGCGTTCATCTCGCGCGGCAGGGCAAAATTTCGCGCCCGCGGCGGCAGGGTGTGATGAAACGCGGTGTCGAAGCAGGCAACCTGCGGCAGCTCCGGGCGCAGCCGCGCCAACGCGCGAATGCCCGCCAGATTGTGCGGCTGATGCAGCGGACTCAGGGGAATCAAGCGATCCAGCGCCGTCAGAACCGCATCGTCGATCCGCACCGGATGCGGGTACTCGGCGCCGCCATGCACCACGCGATGGCCCGCCGCGCGCAGGACCAAACCGGGATGCTGCACCTCTAGCCAGTCGAGCAGCAGCGTCAGCGCCTGTTCATGATTGGCTACGGTCACCTCGTGCTCGCTCAGGCCAGCGGCGGCATCGCGCACCCGGAAACATGCGCGCTGGCCGATCGCGTCGATGCTGCCGCGAACCTGCGCGCTGCGGGCCGGCGCTGCATCCGCCCGATACACGGCGAATTTCAGGCTGGAGGAGCCGGCATTGAGAATCAGCAATGCAGTGTCCATTAACCGTACCGATCCGAGGCGCTACAGCTCGCGCGCGACCCTGCGCACGCTGTCGTCTTCGGGGTGCGGCTCGCTGCGGAAGCCAAGACCCTGCACCAGCTTCAGCATCGGCTGATTGGTTTTCAGCACTTCGCCCTCCATCGTCTGCATGCCCTTGCTGCGTGCCACATCCATCAACACCCCCATCAGCTTGTGGCCGATCCCTTGTTTTTGCCACTGGTCGTTGACCACCAGGGCGAATTCGCAGGACTCGCCATCCGGGTTGATGGCATAGCGCGCCACACCCAGCTCGACTTCCCGGCCATCGATTTCGGTCAGCGCCAGCAGCGCCATTTCACGCGTGTAGTCGATCTGGGTCAGACGCGCCAGCGCGACGGGTGACAGTTCGCTCACCGCATCCATGAAACGGAAATAGCGGCTTTCCGCCGACAGGCTCTTGACGAAGCCCTGCGTCAGCTCGGCGTCCTCGGGACGGATCGGCCGGATGATGACGTCGTTGCCGCCGGGCAATTGCCAATGCGTCACCAGATGCGCCGGATAGGGGTGGATCGCCATGTGGCTGTAGCGGTCGGCGGTCGGCACCCGTGGCGCGATGACGATGCGCGCATCCAGCGCCAGCGCGCCGTGTTCGTCCACCAGCAGCGGGTTGATGTCGAGTTCGGCCAGCCAGGGCAGCTCACAGACCATTTCCGACAGCCGCAGCAGCACGCTCTCCAGCGCATCCATATTGACCGGCGGACGGTTGCGGAACGCGCCCAGCAAGGTGGCAACACGGGTGCGCCGGATCAGGTCGCGCGCCAGATAGTGATTGAGCGGCGGCAGGGTCACCGCACGATCCTGCAAGGCCTCGACGTCGACGCCGCCGGCGCCGAACACGATCACCGGCCCCAGCACCGGGTCCGAAATCATGCCCAGCAGCACTTCGCGCGCATGCGGCCGCGCCACCATCGGTTCGAGAACGATACCGTCGAGCGCGGCGTCGGGCCGCAGGCGCTTGACGTCGGCCAGCATGTCGCCAAAGGCGGCACGCACCGCCTGCCCGCTCGACAGGCCGAGGCGCACGCCGTTGACGTCGGTTTTGTGGGTGATGTCCGGCGAGTTGATTTTCATCGCCACCGGAAACCCCATCTGCTGCGCCAGCAACATCGCTTCCATCGGGTCGCGCGCGATGAACGTCTGCGCGATCGGAATGTGAAACGCCGCCAGCAGCGCCTTCGACTCCACCTCGTTCAGCAAATGGCGGCCATGCGCCAGCGCGCTCTCGATGATCAGGCGCGCGCCTTCCACATCCGGCGCGACCTGCTGCGACAGCGGCCCCGGCGTCTGCATCAGCTGGCGCTGGTTCTCGTAGAACGCCGACAAAAAGGAAAACACTTCGACCGCCGGCTCCGGCGTGGTGAAGTAGGGAATCCCCGCCTGCTTGAACAGACGACGCCCCTCGAACACCTGCGCCTCGCCCATCCAGCAGGTCAGCACCGGCTTGCTGGACATTTTTGCCACCTCGATCACGGCTGCGGCCGCTTCGGTCGGCCGCGTCATCGCCTGCGGCGTCAGCATCGCCAGCACGCCATCGACGTTATCGTCGGCCAGGCACGCCGCCACTGCGGCGCGATAACGCTCGGCGGTCGCGTCGCCGATGATGTCGAGCGGATTGGCCTGCGACCAGTTGGCCGGCAGCACGGCGTTGAGCGCTTCGATCGTCGCCGGCGACAGCTCGGCCATGCGCACCCCCAACTCGACCGCCAGGTCGGTCGCCATCACGCCGGGGCCGCCGCCGTTGGTGACGATGGCGAGGCGGTTGCCGCCGGGCTGGATGTGGGTCGACAGCGCGCGCGCCGAGGCGAACAGCTGCAGGATGGTGTTGACCCGCACCACGCCCGCGCGCCGCACCAGCGCGTCGAACACGGCGTCGGACCCCACCAGCGCGCCGGTGTGCGACTGCACCGCTTTCGACCCCGCCGCATGGCGCCCCACCTTGACCATGACGATGGGCTTGAAGCGCGAGGTTGCGCGCAAGGCACTCATGAACCGGCGCGCGTCGCGGATACCTTCGATGTAGAGCAGGATGCCCCGGGTTTGCGTGTCGGTGGCGAGGTAGTCGAGGATTTCGCCAAAATCGAGATCGGCCGACGCGCCGGTGGAAATCACGCTGGAGAAGCCGATGCCGTTGGTTTCTGCCCAGTCCAGCATCGCGGTGCAGATCGCGCCGGACTGCGACACCAGCGCAAGGTCGCCGGACAGCGTGGCGCCCTGGCTGAACGTGGCATTGAGCCCGATCGACGGCCGCTGGATGCCCAGGCAGTTGGGGCCGATGAAGCGGATGCCGTGCTTTTTGGCGACCTCCGTCAGCGACGCTTCCAGCGCCACGCCCGCCGCGCCCACCTCGCGAAACCCGGCCGACAGCACGATGGCATGACGGATGCCGCGCTCGCCGCAGGCCTCCATGATCGCCGCCACGGTTGGCGCCGGCGTGGCGATCAGGGCCAGTTCCGGCACTGCCGGCAGCTCGCTGGCCGAGGCATAACAGCGTTCGCCGAACACCGTCTCGTGCTTGGGGTTGACCGCATAGACCGCCCCCTTGTAGCCGGCATGGCGCAGGTTGCGGAACAGGATGCCGGCGACCGAATCCTCGCGTTCGCTGGCGCCAAAAACCGCCACCGAACCGGCATTGAACAGGGTGTGCAGATAGTG
>NCCT01000013.1 GCA_002279795.1 Hydrogenophilales bacterium 12-61-10 | reverse complement strand
CGGACTTCGGGGGAATATTTCGGGGTGATCTTCTTGCTCTTCATGGCTTCATTCTCTCAAGAGTTGAAGCCTCCACAAAACCCGGGGCGGTTCAACCTGTACCTGTACCTGTACCTGTACCTGTACCTGTACCTGTACCTGTACCTGTACCTGTACCTGTACCTGTACCTGTACCTGTACCTGTACCTGTACCTGTACCATTGCCGTACGGTACAGGCCCCGCTCCCTATTCCCGTACCGTACTGTTCCCCTGGCCATCCATAGCGCACCCACCTCGGGCATACCCCAACGCAACCCGCATCCGTTACCTTCATTACCCGGTGCGCGTCACGCCGGTTACGTTTTGTGGTAACACCCAATGCCCCGCGGCTCAAGACATTCCGAGCAATCGCGCCTGCTGTTACCACCGTTACCGACTTAAACAAGACGATTGTTGGTAAAGTGCCGGGTTGTTTCATCGGTTGTAATGCTCATTCCCAATGCCAAAACAGACCTCAGTTAATGTTATCGATCTGTTTGCAGGAGCAGGTGGCCTTAGTTTGGGTGCACACCAGGCAGGCGGCAAGGTGAGAGCCAGCGTTGAACTCAACTCGGTCGCTTGCAAGACACTCCATGCAAATGCCAAGTACCACGGTGAAATTGTCGAAGGTGACATTTGCTCCCTTACAGGAAGCGACCTCAGGAAAATTGCGGGTCTCAAGCAAAAGGAGCCACTCGTTATTGTCGGCGGTCCACCTTGCCAACCGTTTTCCAAAGCTGCCTACTGGACTGAATCGGGTGAAGATGCCGCCTACAGACGCGCACGGGCTAAAGGTATTGAGGCAGAGCGGCCCGCACCCCCAACTGAAGTAAAAGATGACAACAGGCGCGATCTCGTTATGGAATTCTGGCGTCTGGTTGTTGAGTCCAATGCCAATGGATTTGTGTTCGAAAACGTGCCAAGCATTAAGCATCCCAGGAACCGACCAATTTACGAAGGGCTGGTAAAAAAAGCACTCGAAGCCGGTTACGAGATTACCGAGATGACTGCGAGGGCAGCTGCCTTTGGGGTCGCCCAAACAAGAGAAAGGGTTGTGTTACTTGGCTCAAAAAAATGTAAGCCAGTGGCTCCAACTGAAACTCACTGCATCGCCGAAAGTGGGGATCTTTTGCTCCCCTCCGCGGTTACAGCAGGCGAAGCACTCGACGGTCTTAATGGGCCTGAGTTCTTCGAACCTGAAGAAGTGATTTCGGGACGTTGGGCACAGCATCTTGCCGAGGTTCCGCCAGGAGGGAATTACAAAGCCCTGACTGAGTGGGCGGGCCACCCTAACCCAACCTTTGTTGCTGAAACGAGATTTTGGAATTTCCTATTGAAGCTGTCACCAAGCCGTCCGTCATGGACTATCGCAGCCTCACCGGGGCCGTGGACGGGACCTTTCCATTGGGAGAACAGACGACTCCGCACTCCTGAGTTGGCTGCACTCCAAGGCTTTCCACGGGAATACATCGTGGAGGGTCCACGAAGAGAGCGAATACGCCAGATGGGTAACGCGGTACCAGTACCTGTGGCGGAAGCCATGATTCGAAGCATTCTGGAGTCGCTAGAATAAACGCATGAAGCAAAATAATCGCCCCAATTGCATCAGTCTGTTTTCTGGCTGCGGAGGCCTTGACATTGGCCTCGAGGCCGCGGGCTTTAGAGTGGCTGTTGCCACAGACATTGATACCACATGTTCCGAGTCATATGGACTCAATCGGCCTGAAACTCCTTACCTTGTCGGACCTATTGGGCAGACGAGCACAGAAGAACTTTTGGAAGCTGCCAATTTGAAACCCGGAGAAGTCGATCTGCTGGCTGGTGGCCCTCCTTGCCCAGCATTTTCGAAAAGCCGATTTTACCGCCCTGAAAAACCTCGTGCGCTTGATGACCCTGTTGCTGCAGAAACGATCGGGGGATACCTACGTATTCTAAAAGACGTGAGGCCAAAAGCATTTTTGCTTGAAAACGTCCGAGGCCTTGCATACGGGGTTCATCGTCAAGCCCTCACCCACATTCTTGAAACAGCAGAGGCATTGGGATACTCAACTTCTTGGCACATCGTGAATGCCGCGAATTATGGCGCACCTCAAATCCGAGAGCGCTGTCTCGTAATTGGATCGCTTAACGGACATATCGCCCCGCCGCTTCCAACTCATCAAAAAGAAGGCCCCACCGAATTCGATCAACGTCCCCGTTGGGTTACAAGTGGTGACGTTTTGCATGATCTCGATACCGAAGAAAATGCAACTGACGAAGGACACTTCGCAGGAGGGCAACACCATGAACTTTTGCGCGGCATTCCTCCGGGAGAAAACTATCTTTTCTACACTGCCGAACGTGGCCACCCAGCGCCACTGTTTAAATGGCGCTCACGTTATTGGTCTTTCTTGTTGAAGCTCAGTCCAGGCCTTCCCTCTTGGACGATCCAGGCCCGAAGATCAAACAACATGGGGCCATTCCACTGGCGTAACCGTATTCTCAGGATTGAAGAAATCAAGCGACTTCAAACATTTCCTGACGAATTATTGCTGGCGGGGAATATCGAAAAACAATGGCGGCAAATTGGGAATGCCGTACCCCCGATTCTGGGTCAACGCTTTGGCGAGGCAATTTTGAATCACCTCTGTCGCCACGAAAAAATCTGTATTGCTGCCTAAGCAACAGACCAGCAATACATTTTGCCTCCCGAAAAGATAATCCTTATGCTGAGACCGCTCACCCCCAAAAAATTGCTTGAGAAGATTTTATGGGCTGTCGCTGAAAGTGGGTGGAGTGCCATCATCCTAAGTTCTCAAAAGCCTTTCTGCCTAAGGCTTTACCGGGATGATGAAAAGGGTTTTGATGTTCACGTTTACATCTGGAACTGCACACATGGCGGTGGATCAGCCCGCGCTAAGGACGAATACCGAGTTCAGCTTACGGGGGTAGTCCCAAACGTAGTCGCCGGAGAACTGACGCTACTGCTTGGGTGGCACTCGGGTTATGAGGTGTTTGTTGCCTTTGACATGAAAAAACATGCTGGCCAAGACTCTTACTCACCCTCAATTCAGGTAAAGGAAGAAACGCTGCAACAGGCACACACAAGTGCCTTTGCTACTTACTATCGGCAAAACGGCGAGATTGCGGTTGCCTTCCGACCTGAATTTCTCGTTGAATATGCGCTGAACTCGGAGTCGCTGCATTTGATGGGGGCGGCCACGAAGGACCTATCATTGCTTAACAAGCTTGACTCATTGACCGATTCAGAGATTGTTGCGGTGACCAACCAAGAGCGGCAAACAGTGATTTCACAAATTGCTCGCAAGTACAGGGCCGCTGATTTTCGCAAGCGTGTTCTTGGTGCTTATGAACACCGTTGTGCTGCCTGTGGTGTCCAGCTTGAACTCATAGATGCTGCCCACATTATTCCAGTCGCTGCTCCTACAAGCACGGACGAAACAAAAAATGGGATTGCTCTTTGCAAAGTCCATCATCACGCATTTGATCGGAACCTGATCTCGTTCGATCAGAACTACAAAATCGAAGTAAGCAACTCGGAAGTATCCCGACTTGCCACAGCAAATCTCGCTGGCGGATTAGACGAATTCAAACAGCATCTACGAACTGCAATTCTGCTTCCCAGTGACCGAAGGGATTACCCACCGGCCGAATATATTGAAGAGGCAAGGCAAGTTAGAAACTGGGCCCTCTAGGAAAAGTTGCGCATGTTCTTCAAAAAGATAGAGCTTCACCGGTTTAAGCAATTCAATTCGGGCAAGGTCGACCTTAGGCCGGGCCTTTCTCTGGTTGTTGGTGGAAACAATGCGGGCAAGTCATCGATTCTTCATGCGCTTGCCGTGTGGGAGTTCTGCAAAACAATTATTGAATTCACTAAGGGCCGTCGAGCTTGGGCCTCGGGAGCGACGAGTCAGGGAATTGGCATTGGAATTTCAGAATTTAGCCCTATTAGCGTCCCTTCATTTAGACACCTTTGGACGAATCTAAAGACCCAGAAATTATCCGAAGCAGATGGCTACACATTAAAAGTAAAAGCAGTCTGGCAATTGCCTAGCGGAACTTTGAAGCATCTTGAGTTCGGCCTATCTCTGGCCAACGACAGACTATTCATAAAGACAACCAGTACCAATTTGAGCCCCGAAGAATTGGAAACTGAAAATGGTGTTCCCATTGTTGGCATCGTGCCGCGAGTTGCATACCTTCCACCGTTTGCAGGGATAACAGATAAGGAGGCCCGCTATAGTGTTGCCGTACGAAATCGCTTGATTGGGCAAGGCCTGTCAGGAGGGGTGATCAGAAATGTCATCTATGACATGTGGCAACATGACCGAGAAGAGCGCAAAAGGCTCCTCGGCGCCAAGACAAAAATAAGTAGTACTGACCTTGCAACACTGCGTGCTACTGACCCGTGGGAAGTTTTGGTACGCACACTTGGCGACCTCTTTCAGATGGGCCTAAAGGTCGATGATTTTGATGACCGATACCACACCTATCTGCATGTTGAGACTTTTCGAGGAAAGATGGTTGGCCAAACCCTCAAGAAGAACCCCAACGATATGTCCCGTGACTTAATGGTAGAAGGGAGTGGATTCCTTCAATGGCTTAGCGTGTATGCACTTGCCCTATCAAACGATATTGACGTAGTTCTACTGGACGAACCAGATGCACACCTACATTGTTCCCTGCAATTGGAGTTAGTCAGATATTTGTCGAACTTGGCAGGGATTGGAAATAAGCAACTCCTAATGGCGACTCATTCTACGGAACTCATCAAGGATTTCGACTTTGACTCTATTTTGGAAGTCAAAGGGGGCAAGGCTTCCTACCTTGGCGAAGATAGTAGAAAAATTGCAGTACTAGCCGGAATTGGAACGATATTTTCACCAAAGCTCCATGCACTCGCACAGAAGAAGCGGATGCTAATTCTTGAAGGTGACTTTGACGAAAACATCCTCAGGATATGGGCGCAAGTAAATGAAACACCGTGGCCAGACAATGTTGTTATTTGGCGCTGGCCTGGCGGGCACAAGGAAAGGCGGCAACTTTTTAGTCAGTTAAAACGCGATATACCGGATCTAACGGCCATAAGTCTGCGGGATCGCGATGAAGAAGCTGACGGCACAGTTGGCCCTGATCTTATCGACAAGGGGCAGTCCGCTTCTAGCGATGGCTTCCACGCTATGAAATGGCGACGCAGGCATATTGAAAACTACTTGCTACACCCTGCACCAATTGCAAGAGCCGCTGGGAAAACTGAAGAAGAGATACGAGATTTTTTTGCGACAGAGCATGGGTTGGCTATTCCTGCAAATGTCACTTCCTCAGGAGTAGTCTTTGCTATGCGAGATGCACGTGGAAAGGAAGTGATGAGCCAAGGTGTCTCTTGTCTGGAGAAAAGACTTGGGGTGAGCCGTTACGATGTTGCCAAGGAGATGGTTGAAGCAGAAATTGCAGAAGACATTAAGACATTTCTTGCAGCACTGTCGCACTTCGGGGCGAGCTAATATCACCCTAGACCTTCATCTTTAAATTAAGCATTTCCTGAACTGCACAAATGACGGTAACTTTGACGGTAACAATTAGAATAAATAACAACGAATCCCAGTATCTATAAGCCCCACCACTGATTATTTGGTAGTCCTCCTCCCACCATCTTCCTGGGCCAGTCGTTGCAAATGGATTACCTTGCGGCCACCCACATGGATCAGTACCGCTGTATCTACCGCCCTGCTCGCGACGAGCGTGAACATAACCCTTGTTTCATCAAGGTTTGGCTGGGTGCCTGCATTGCCCGATACCCCGGACGGGATTAAAATATCGAACTTTTCGCTTAAATTTTGGCTGGCCAAATCGGGCTGGCCGCGCTTGTTTTTGGAACGCCCATGACCACTACACAACAAGGCTGGCTCGACGGGACGCTGTATTCCCCCGACTTTGAACAGGATAGCTGCGGCTTCGGCCTGATCGCGCAGATGGACAATCAGCCCAGCCACACGCTGGTGCAGAACGCCATCGGTTCGCTCGCCTGCATGACCCACCGCGGCGCGATCGCGGCGGATGGCTTGTCGGGCGACGGCTGCGGCCTGCTGTTCATGAAACCGGATGCATTTTTGCGCATCGTGGCCACCGAAGCGGGCTTCACGCTGGGCGCGCTGTATGCGGCCGGACTGGTGTTCCTGTCGCGCGACGCTGTGCCGCAAGCGCAGGCGCGTGCCACGCTGACAACCGAACTCGAAGCGCAAGGTCTCGTCGTCGCTGGCTTCCGCGTGGTGCCGACCGATTCCAGCGTGTGTGGTGAATCCGCGCTGGCTTCGCTGCCGCATATCGAGCAGGTGTTCGTCAACGCCCCTGACGGCATGAAAGCCGACGATTTCGAGCGCAAGCTCTACATCGCACGCCGCCGCGCCGAGAAGGCGCTGGAAGCCAGCGATCCGGTGTTCTACCTGCCGACGCTGTCGTGCCGCGTCATCAGCTACAAGGGTCTGGTGATGCCGGACAACCTGCCGGTTTTCTACCCTGATCTGAGCGACACCCGTTTTGAATCGAGTCTGGCGGTGTTCCACCAGCGCTTCTCCACCAACACCTGGCCGCAGTGGCGGCTGGCGCAGCCGTTCCGCTATCTGGCGCACAACGGCGAGATCAACACGGTGCAGGGCAACCGCAACTGGAGCCGCGCCCGCGAGCAGAAGTTTGCGACGCCCTTGATCCCGAACATGGACGACATCCGTCCCATCGTCGGCACCAAGGGCTCGGACTCGATGAGCCTCGACAACATGGTCGAGGGCCTGGTGATGGGCGGTGCGGGCCTGTTCCGCGCGCTGCGCCTGGTGATTCCGCCGGCGTGGCAGAACGTCGAGTCGATGGACGCCGACATCCGCGCTTTCTACGAATACAACTCGATGCACATGGAGCCGTGGGACGGCCCTGCCGGCATTGTGCTGACCGACGGCCGCTACGCCGCCTGCACGCTCGACCGCAACGGCCTGCGCCCGGCGCGCTGGGTGCTGACCAAAGATCGTATCCTCACCATCGCCTCCGAAGTCGGCGTGTGGCAGATCGACCCGGCCAACGTCGAGCGCAAGGGCCGCGTCAAGCCCGGCCAGATGATCGCCGCCGACCTCGACACCGGCCGCCTGTTGATGCCGGAAGACATCGACAACGAACTCAAGGGCACGCATCCCTACCGCGAGTGGCTCAAGACCAATGCGGTCAAGCTCGACCTGTCGATCAACCAGGATGCCGATCTGACTGTGATGGACGCGCCCAGCCTGCTGACCCACCAGAAGCTGTTCAACGTCAGCTTCGAGGAGCGCGACCAGATCATCCGCGTGCTGGCCGAAGACGGCGCCGAGGCGATCGGCTCGATGGGCGACGACACGCCGATGGCGGTGCTGAGCCAGAAAGTGCGTTCGCCATTCGACTACCTGCGCCAGCAGTTTGCGCAGGTCACCAATCCGCCGATCGACCCGATCCGCGAAGCCATCGTGATGTCGCTCAACACCGCTTTCGGTCCCGAGCGCAACCTGTTCGAGGAAAGCCCGGCGCACGCGCACCGGGTCGAAGTCCATACCCCGCTGCTGTCGAAGGAGGCCTTCGACAAGCTACTGAACCTGAACGACACGGCCTTTGCCCCCGCCACGCTCGACCTGCAGTACGACCCTGCCACGACCTCGCTCGAGGCCGCGCTCAAGGCACTGACTGCGCGCGCGGTCGAGACGGTGCAATCCGGCAAGGTGATCCTGGTGCTGTCCGACCGCAACCTCGGTCGCGATCGCTTGCCGATCCACGCGCTGTTTGCTGTCGGCGCGGTGCACCACGCGCTGATTGCAGCCGGCCTGCGCTGCAACGCCAACATCGTGGTCGAAACCGGCACCGTGCGCGACCCGCATCATTACGCCTGCCTGATTGGCTACGGCGCGACCGCGATTTACCCCTACCTCGCCTACCAGATAATTGGTGAGTTCGTGAAGACCGGCGAAATCAAGCCCAACCTCGACAAGGCGCTGTCCAACTTCCGCAAGGGCATGGACAAGGGCATCTACAAGGTGCTGTCGAAGATGGGCATTTCGCTGGTGGCCAGCTATCGCGGCGCGCAGCTGTTCGAGGGCGTGGGCCTGCATGAAAGCGTGGTCGATCTGTGCCTCAAGGGCACGGTGTCGCGCATTTCCGGTGCCAACTTCGACGACTTCGAGTCCGACCAGAAGCTGTTGCATAAAACGGCGTTCAACCCGCTGCGTCCGCTGTCGGCCGGCGGTCTGCTCAAGTTCATGTTCGGCGAGGAGTTCCACGCCTACAACCCGGATGTGGTGCAGCAGCTGCAAAAAGCCGTGAAATCCGGCGACTACGCCGAGTTCAAGAAATACTCCGAACTGGTCGACACCCGCCCGGTGGCGATGCTGCGCGACCTGATGAAGCTGAAAGCCGGCGCCACGCCCATCCCGCTGGAAGAAGTCGAGCCGGTCGAGTCCATCCTCAAGCGCTTCGACTCCGCCGGGATGTCTCTTGGTGCGCTGTCGCCGGAAGCGCACGAGGCGCTGGCCGAAGCGATGAACCGTATCGGCGGCCGCTCCAACTCGGGCGAAGGCGGCGAAGATCCGAAGCGCTACGGCACCTCGAAAACCTCCAAGATCAAGCAGATCGCTTCGGGCCGGTTTGGCGTCACCGCCACCTATCTGGTCAACGCCGAAGTGCTGCAGATCAAGATCGCCCAGGGCGCCAAGCCCGGCGAGGGCGGCCAGCTGCCGGGCGACAAGGTGTCGGTGATGATCGCCGGCCTGCGTCATTGCAAGCCCGGCACGCCGCTGATTTCGCCGCCGCCGCACCATGACATCTATTCGATCGAGGATCTGGCGCAGCTGATTTTCGACCTCAAGCAGGTCAACCCCGATGCGCTGGTGTCGGTCAAGCTGGTCGCCGAACCCGGCGTCGGCACCATCGCCGCCGGCGTCGCCAAGGCCTATGCCGACCTCATTACCATTTCGGGCTACGACGGCGGCACCGGCGCCAGCCCGCTGGCTTCGGTCAAATACGCCGGCTCGCCGTGGGAGTTGGGGCTGTCCGAAGCGCAGCAGGTGCTGCGCGCCAATGGCTTGCGCGGGCGCGTGCGGGTGCAGACAGACGGCGGCCTGAAGACCGGCCTCGACGTGGTGAAAGCCGCGATCCTCGGTGCCGAGTCCTTCGGCTTCGGCACCGGGCCGATGGTCGCGCTGGGCTGCAAATACCTGCGCATCTGCCACCTCAACAACTGCGCCACCGGCGTTGCAACGCAGAACGAAGTGCTGCGCCGCGATCACTTCATCGGCCTGCCCGAGATGGTGGTGAACTACTTCAAGTTCGTCGCCGAAGAAACGCGCGAACTGATGGCGAGCCTCGGCATCCGCCAGCTCACCGACCTGATCGGCCGCACCGACCTGCTCGATGTGTCGGCCGGCGACACGCCGCGTCAAGGGCGGCTCAACCTGGCTGCGCTGCTGTCTCAAGGCAGCACGCCGGCCGACGCGCCGCGGTTTTCGCAGCAGGCGCGCAACCCGTCGTTCGACAAGGGCGAGCTGGCCGAGCAGATGGTGGTCGACTCCCTGGCTGCGATCAAGGCCGGCACGCCGATCGAACTGCGTTATCCGGTCAAGAACGTCAACCGTTCCATCGGCGCACGCCTGTCAGGTGAAATCGCCAAGGCGCACAGCGGCAAAGGCTTGCCCGACGACACCATCCGCATCCAGCTCACCGGCTCGGCCGGCCAGAGTCTCGGCGTGTGGAACCACAGGGGCCTGACGATCACGCTCGAAGGCGATGCCAACGACTATGTCGGCAAGGGCATGGGCGGCGGGCGCCTGGTGATCTATCCGCCGCGCGTCGCCAGTTTCGAGGCGCACCGCAACACGCTGATCGGCAACACCTGTTTGTATGGCGCGACGGCGGGCGAACTCTACGCCGCGGGCATGGGAGGCGAGCGCTTCGGCGTGCGCAACTCCGGCGCGCTGGCGGTGGTGGAAGGCATCGGCGACCACGGCTGCGAATACATGACCGGCGGCACCGTCATCGTGCTCGGCGACACCGGCCTCAACTTCGGTGCCGGCATGAGCGGCGGCATGGCCTTCGTGGTCGACGACGCCGGCGACTTCGTGGCCAAGACCAACAAGGAAATGGTCGAGCTGGTGCGCATCTGCAACGATGAAACCGAGCCCTATCGCATCTTCCTCAAGGCGCAGGTCGAACGCCATCTGGCGCTCACCGGCAGCGCCCGCGCCCGCGCCCTGCTGGACAATTTCGACGCCACGCTCGCCAGGGTCTGGCTGGTCAAGCCGAAGCGGATTTCAATTGAAGATCTGGTCGAGGATATTCCCGGCCAGACACGTGAAGCAGTGAGTGCATAAAGAAGATGTCTGACGTATTCCAGTTTTTGAAACAGGCACGGCGCGACGGTGCAAAAACCGAGGCGGCGGTGCGCAAGCACGAGTTTCGCGAAATCTATGCGCCGATGAACACGGGCCACGCGCAGGAACAGGCCGACCGTTGCCTGGGCTGTGGCAATCCGTATTGCGAGTGGAAGTGCCCGGTGCACAACTACATTCCCAACTGGCTGAAGCTGGTGACCGAAGGCCGTCTGTTTGAAGCGGCCGACCTGAGCCACCAGACCAATAGCCTGCCCGAAGTCTGCGGCCGCGTGTGCCCGCAGGATCGCCTGTGCGAAGGCGCCTGCACGCTCAACAGCGATGGCTTTGGCGAAGCGGTGGGCGGCTTCGGCGCCGTCACCATCGGCCAGATCGAAAAATACATTTCCGAAGAAGCCTTCAAGGCTGGCTGGCGTCCCGACATGTCGCACGTCGTTGCAACCGGTAAAAAGGTCGCCGTCATCGGCGCGGGCCCGGCTGGCCTCGGCTGCGCCGACGTGCTGGCGCGCAACGGCGTCAAGCCGGTGGTGTTCGACCGCTACGATGAAATCGGCGGCCTGCTGACCTTCGGCATCCCCGAATTCAAGATGGAAAAATGGGTGATGACCCGCCGTCGCGAAGTGCTCGAGGGCATGGGCGTCGAATTCCGGCTCAACACCGACATCGGCAAGGATGTCTCGATCGAAACTCTGCTCCAGGATTACGACGCCGTGTTCATGGGCATGGGCACCTACACCTACATGAAGGGCGGCTTCCCCGGCGAAGACCTGCCCGGCGTGCTCGAAGCGCTGCCGTTCCTGATTTCCAACGTGCGCAAATGCCTCGACCTGATGAAGCCGGATGAGGAATATCAGGACATGAAAGGCCAGCGCGTGGTCGTGCTCGGCGGCGGCGACACCGCCATGGACTGCAACCGCACCAGCATCCGCCAGGACGCGGCCAGCGTGACCTGCGCCTATCGCCGCGACGAAGCCAACATGCCCGGATCCAAGCGCGAAGTCGGCAACGCCAAGGAAGAAGGCGTGCAGTTTTTGTGGAACCGCCAGCCGGTCGAGATCGTTGGTGACACCCAGGTCGAAGGCGTCAAGCTCGTCACGACCGAGCTTGGGCCACCCGACGCGCGCGGCCGCCGCACCCCGGTCGTGGTGCCCGGCTCGGAAGAAATCATTCCGGCCGACCGCGTCATCGTCGCCTTTGGCTTCCGTCCCAATCCGCAGCCGTGGTTCGAAGCGCATCAGATCGCCATCGACCAGGGTGGCCGTGTCATTGCCAAAGGTCAGCAACACGCGTTCCAGACAGCCAACCCCAAAGTCTTCGCCGGTGGCGACATGGTGCGCGGCTCCGACCTGGTGGTGACGGCGGTGTACGAAGGCCGCGAGGCGGCCAAGGGCATCCTCGCCTACCTCGACTTGCTGTAAACCCGCTGCAGGCGCGATGGCGGCCACCGCCATCGCGCCCAGCCAATCGGGGTATCCTGCAGTATTGCCCGCTCCCCCCCGTCCGGATGCTTTCAGGCCGTTACTACCCTCGTTCGTTCACCATCCTGGTCATCGTCGCCATGGGCGTGCTGATCGTGCCGCTGGCCAGCGGCCTGATCAACGTGGTGCACGTGCTGCAGGGCGTGGTCGATACCCAGCGCCAGTTCACCCGCAACAGCCTCGCCATCACGCGCGAGGTGCGGCAGATCGTCGAATCGGTCAGCCAGCTGCAGCGCGCCGCCGGGCAATATCATTTGCTGCAGGACACCGAGTTTGGCGGCGCGCTGCGGATACGCTTCAGCGAGTTGCAAACGCAGTTGGCCCATCTCGACACGCAACTCGTCGATGCGCCTTCGCGCGTCACCCTGACCACGCTACAGACGCGCAGCCGGGCGCTGTATCGACAGGTTCAGCCGGGACGTTTTCTCGACAGCGCCGACTTTCATGCGCTCGCCCCCGATTTCGACGCGCTGCATGCCGCCGCCCGCACCCTGCTCACCCAGGGCGATACCGCGGTGCAGAGCGAACTCAAGACGCTGGAAGCGACGGTGCAAGCCACCCGCCAGCGCCTGATCCTGCTGGCGCTGGCGCTGATTCCGCTGACGCTGCTGCTGGCTGCGGTGTTTTCCTGGCTGATCAACCGCCCGATCAAGCAGCTCAAGGCCTCGATCCAGCAGCTGGGGCGTGCCGATTTGGGTCCGTTGCCGGCGATCAGCGGGCCGCAGGACATCGTCGAACTGGGGCGCGAAATCGACTGGCTGCGGCAACGCCTGCAGGCGCTGGAAGAGCAGAAGCTGCGCTTTCTGCGCCATGTCTCGCACGAACTGAAAACCCCGCTCGCCTCCCTGCGCGAAGGCGTGGCGCTGCTCGACGACGAACTGGCGGGCAACCTCAACGCACGCCAGCGCACGATAGTCGGCATCATGGACGGCAGCAGTCGCGACCTGCAAAAGCGCATCGAGGACCTGATCCGCTACGGTAGTCTGGTGCACGATGCCACGCTGCCGCCCACTGCCCCGCTGCAAGCGCTGGCCGGGGTGCTCGACAGCGTGCTGGCGCGCCACCGGCTCGCACTCGACGCCCGCCGTCTGCAGGTAGACCGGCAGCTGGCCGCCCCCATGCTGCATGCTGACCGGAGTCAACTGGAAACCGTGCTCGACAACCTGCTGTCCAACGCCATCAAATTCAGCCCCGACGCAGGACGCATCCTGATCCGCAGTGAACTTTCCAGCGGTGCATCCCTCCTTGATGTGTGCGACCAGAGCGGGGGGATCCCGCACGCCGAGCGCAGCCGTGTGTACGAGCCTTTTTTCCAGGGCGCGCGCCAGCCCGACAGCGCGGTCAAGGGCAGCGGCCTGGGGTTGTCGATCGTGCGTGAAACCCTGCTGGCCGCCGGCGGCCAGATCGAGATCATCGACAGCCCGCCCTGGACAACCTGTTTCCGGACAACCTGGCCCTTGCCGCAATGATGTGTAAATCTGCTCTACTTGCCGTACTTTTGCTGGGACTCAGTGCGTGTTCCGTCTTGCCCCCGTCGGAGCGTCTGGCGCCCCGCCCCAGCCCCGTCGCACCAGCCATGCCGGCGTTATTGAGCGATCTTGCACGGGTGGCCACCCTTTCCCCCGAGCAGCGGCGGCGCGAGCTGGCCACGCTGGATAGCAGCCGCCGCCTCGACGACGCCAAGCGGTTTCAGCTGGCCGCCCTGCTCGAACGCGAGGACAGCGCCGAGGCGTATGAGCGCGGCCTCAAGGCGCTGGCCGCGATGGAAGAAACCGACTCCCGCACCCAGGCGCTGGCCGACTTGCTGAAACGCACACTCAAGGCGCGCCTCGAACTCAAACAGCAGACCGTGCGTGCGGACGAGCTGCACGACAAGCTCGACCAGATCAAGGCGCTGGAAAAATCCCTGCAACAGCGCAGCTCACCCGCCAAAGTGCCATGAAAAAACCTGCCATTCTGGTCGTCGACGACGACGCCTCACTGCGCGAACTGATCACCCTGCGGCTGGAAGCCAACGGCTTTCGGGTCGAAACGGTGGGCAGCGGCGAAGCGGCACTGGCGCAGCTCTCGGTGACGCGGCCGGACGCCGTGCTGACCGACATGCAGATGGCCGGCATGGACGGCATGGCGCTGTTTCGCGCCATCCATGCGCGCGACCCGGCGCTGCCGGTGATCGTGCTGACGGCGCACGGCAGCATTCCGGACGCCGTGGCCGCCACCCAGCAAGGCCTGTTCGGCTATCTGACCAAGCCCTACGATGCGCCCACGCTGGTCAGCTTGCTGAAACGCGCCACCCAGCTTGCGGGCGGCAGTTCCGACGGCGGCGACGACAGCTGGCGCAGCGAAATCCTGACCGCCAGTCCGGCGATGGAGACCCTGCTGGCCGAGGCGCAGCTGGCCGCGCAAAGCGAAGCCGCGCTGCTGATCCAGGGCGAATCGGGCACCGGCAAGGAACTGCTGGCGCGCGCCATTCACCGTGCCAGCCCGCGCCGCGCCAAGCCCTTCGTTGCGATCAACTGCGGCGCGATTCCGGCCGAACTGCTTGAATCGGAGCTGTTCGGCCACATGAAAGGCGCGTTCACCGGCGCGGCGCGCGACCATCCCGGCCTGTTCCTCAGCGCACAGGGCGGCACGGTGTTTCTGGACGAGATTGGCGACATGCCCGCGCCGCTGCAGGTCAAACTGCTGCGCGTGCTGCAGGAAGGCGAGGTGCGGCCGGTGGGCGCCACCGAAACGCGCGCCGTCGACGTGCGCATCCTGTCGGCCACCCATCGCAATCTGGAAGAGGCGATCGTTTCCGGCGAGTTTCGCGAAGACCTGTATTACCGCCTCAACGTGGTCAACCTGCTGCTGCCGCCGTTGCGCGAACGGCGCGAGGACATCCCGCTGCTGGCGCGCCACTTTCTGACCGAGTTGACCGAAAAGTACCGCCGCCGCATCCACGGTTTTGCCCCCGAGGCGCTGGAAATGCTGGTGGCAGCCGACTGGCCGGGCAACATCCGCCAGCTGCGCAACGTGCTGGAGCAGTGCTGCGCGCTGTGCACCACCTCGACCATTCCGGCCAGCCTGGTGGCGCGCGCCCTGCGCGACAAGCCGTCCGACATCCAGCCGCTGGCAGAGGCGCGTGCCGCGTTCGAGCGCGATTACCTGATCACCCTGCTGAAGCTGACGCGCGGCCAGGTCAGCGAAGTGGCGCGGCTGGCGGGACGCAACCGTACCGAGGTATACCGGCTGCTCGAACGCCACGGCCTGACCCCTGCCCTGTTCAAGGAGCGCGACGACGCTGGCTGAAGCAGCTGTCGGCCCGCCCAAACTCAAAAGGGAGCCTGGCTCCCTTTTTTGTGCCTGCACGCCGCACGGGACGCGTTTGTCGCTCAGCGCAGACAAAAACGCCCAGTAAAAACAGATGCCTGCGGATGATTGCTTCAGGCTGTCGCCGTCAGGCGACAAGTTGCCCCCTAAAACCGGGTAGCTGCCTGCTCATTTCTCCCTAAAGTCTACTTAACAGATTGTTTTTATGGATAAAAATAGACCTGGCATGATCGTCGCTATATCTCCTTCCGAGTGCACTTGCATTCGATTTCAACTATAGGAGATAGATCGACATGAGTACCTTTGATACCCGTATCCGCAACGCTGCCCTCGCCACCTTGCTGTGTGCTTTCGCCGCGGCCCAAGCCTGGGCTGCTTCGGTCAACAAGCCTGATTTCAAGGCTTACGACGAGAACAGCGACGGCATGGTCAGCCTCGAAGAGTTCGTCGCCCAGGGCGGCAGCGGCAAGATCTTTCTGACCGCAGACGCTAACGGCGACAACCACCTCAGCAGCGACGAATGGGTCAAGGCCACCGCCACCAAGGCGCCCTAACCGCGTCTCTGATCACCCATCGAGACTGGCCGGACGCGCCCACACCGTGCCTGGCCAGCTCGTATTTCCCGGAGTTGACCCATGCGCAAGACCCTGAATCACCTCGATGACGAACACATGCGGCTGTATGAATGGAGCGGGGCCGGAGCGACCTGCGCTGTCGCGGCTCAATATTCACGTGTGCCTCCCCGGCACGCTGCGTGCGGCGTTCTGGCGCTGATGACCAGCTTTCTGATCCTCAGCGGCTGCAATTCCAAAAGCCCTGCCGCAGCGATCAGCGATCGCGGCGATGAACTCAATCCGAAGAAGGAGTCGCTGTATGAGACGGCCAAGCCAAAACCGGCACCCGAAGAGTCGCCGGAAGCAACTGGGGATGCGGTGGACGAGGCGCCCGCAGCAGCGCCAGCCCGCTAGCCGGCCGGATCCGGGGCAGATCGATCAGCGCGCGGTGCGGCGTTACCGTTTGCAGCAGCGCATCAAAAAAGGCGGAACGCAGCGGTTGCGGCCGCTGTGACGCAGGCCCGGCCGTGCGTCAAAAAAGCGCCCCGAAGGGCGCTTGTATTCAGACCGGCACGCCTTTGGCTCAACGGTAGCCGGCCTCGTTGGCGTTGTAGATAATCCAGGTCAGATACTGACCGGTGCCGAAGCCCGCCTGGTTGGAGAAAATCAGCCGGCCCTGACCCTTGTAGGTCGCTTCCCAGCGTACCTTGTCGCTGCCGAAATAGAACGGAATAAACGCCTTGCCTGTGACATAGGCACCCTGATCGGTCGGCTGGCCGACGAGGTCGAACGCCTGCTGCATCGGCATGCCGATTTTCAGCCTGGTGAAGCGGCTGCCCCGGAACGGAAGGCCGGTGATCTCGCCCTCCCAGTCGTTGATGCCCTTGACCTGGGTGCCCTGGCCCGACTCGACTTTGCTCGAATCGGTCACTGGCTTGTTTCCGGACAGGTTGTAGGCGCTCGCCGGCACGGCGGAGACGGGCGCCGCCTTGACGCAGGCTGGGTTCTGGCGGGCGTTTTTCTTCTTGCTCTTGGTCGTTTCCTTCTTGCACAGCGGCGCCTGGGCGACGGCGGGTTGCGGCGCGTTTTGCGCGGCCGGGGTGGCTTCGGCCACCGCGTCGTCCGGTCGGGTTGCGGTGCTGACGCAACCCGACAGGGCGAGGCCTGCGGTCAACAGCGTCAGTAAAACAGCGGTGCGGGTGGGACGGTAAGTCATGCGTATTCCTTGTTTAGGGTAAGCGGAGGAAGGTGTTCAGGCGGACGCAGCCTGGACTGTGGCCCGTTTCGGATGGGCACCATATTCGTTGTCGCCCGGCTGGCTGTCGAGCAGCATGAACACCAGCAGCACGATGGCGCCGATCAGTGGAATCAGGCCGATCAGCAGCCACCAGCCGGTGCGGCCGGTGTCGTGCAGTCGACGCACAGTCACCGCCAGGCTGGGTATCAGCACCGCCAGTGAATAGAGGCCGCTCAACAGCCCCATGCCGAGTTCGGCATCGAGGCTGCCGGTCATGAAGTCGACCCCGGTCAGCACCAGGCTTGCGATCAGGTTGAACAGGATAAAGAACCAGTATTCCTTGCGCCGGGCGCGCCCCTTGAATACCGCATATTGCTTGAGAACGCCGAGATACCAGTTCATGTTTTCCCCCTGATGGTGTGTGTTAGGCAGGATTGCCCGTGTTTTTATAATCGGCGCGATTCGCAGCCATGCGAATCCAGCGCAGCGCAACGATACACCGCACGCCCCACGTCTACGAATTTGGAGCCAATTGCCGCTACGGCTTGCCGCCGCTTCACGTGCTACAGTTTCTCCCCCACGGTCTGGCAGCTGGAGGGAGGGCAGCCTCGCTATTTATGTTGGCCAGCCGCATCACGGTTTTTGTCCACGCCTCATCGCGTGCGCAATGTTGGGTTCAGTCATACATAAAATGAGCGATCGATACGACGAGCACTATATAAATAGCGTGACTGCGCTAGGCGACCGTATCGAGGTCGTGACAACCCAGGCCATATTCAATCGCAATGGCATGAAGCTGGTCGACAAGGGCGCACGCATTAACTCCGCCATGCGCGACAAGCTGGTGCTACACAAGCTGACACCGGATATCGACCAGTGCCTGTCCGCAGCCAATGGCATTTCGCAAATCGAACTGCGGGAGCATGCCCGCGAGATACTGGAAAACGAACCGCGCTTCCAGCGTGTTCGCTTGGCACTGAATGGCGTCGAGAAGCTGTTGAACGCCTTCTATGCCATGCCGCTCAACGCGCCGCTGACCTTCAAGCTCACGGTCGCGCGTGAGCAGCGCCCGGAGATTTTTGAGCACAGCATACAGATGGCCCTGATCGCGCTTTTTCTGGCCATCAAGAGCCGTCTGCCGGATCAGGAGCTGGCGACCGTTGCAGCGGCCAGCATGTTGCACGACATAGGCGAACTGCATATCGACCCGGCGCTGCTGCGGGCCGATCACCCGCTCAATGCGGATGAGTTACGTCACGTCTATGTTCATCCGATGACCGCCTTTCTTATCCTGCAGGCGTATCCGCAGTTTCACCCCGAAATCAGCACGGCCGTGTTCGAGCATCACGAGCGACTCGACGGCAGCGGCTATCCGCGCGGACTGAAGGGCGAGGAGATCAGTCAGCTCGGCAAGATTCTCATGCTGGCCGAAGCCGTCACCACGCTGTATGAAAAAAGTTGGCGTGCCCACGGCGCCGCGCGACTGTCGATGATGCTGCGTATGAACCGGCGCAAGCTCGACCCCGAACTGGTCGGTCACCTGGTCAGCCTGCTCCATAACGGAGAGCAGCCAAACCTGGATACGCCATCTGAAACGTCAAGCAATACGGTACTCAAGCAGCTTGACCAATTGGCTGAAGTGTTCACAAGCTGGCGTGATGCCCGCCAGGCCAGCTTGAACACCCCGCCACACGCGACAGAGTCCCCCGTGGTGACTTTTGTCAATCGGCGTCTTGTCGCGTTGGAGCGCACCCTGCTGGAAACGGGATTCCATACGGACACCCTGGCGGCGCTCACGATGGGGATTGAAGACGACGACGATGCGCTGGCCGAGATCGTGCTGATGACGAGCGAATCACGCCGGCAGGTGAGCGATATTTTGAAAGAAGTGCGACGTCGCTGGGCAGAGTTCAAGGTCAGTGGCGACAGCGTGGTCGTCGTTGAGGAATGGGTCAAAGGCGCCGAGGCGCTGCTGCAAATGGATTGAGCTTTACCGCCGCGGGCGTCAGCCGCGCCCTTCGACTGCATTCAGCCGGCGCCGCACCCAGCCGATCAGCTCTGAAGCCGTCAGCCCTTCCGGGCCCATGCCTGCCGCGACCGCATCATCCGCCGCCTGGCCGTGCAGCCAAACTGCCCGGCGCAAGGCGTCTCCGGGCGGCAGCCGAGCAACAAACGTGGCCAGCATGCCAGTCAGCACATCGCCCATGCCGGGCGCGCTCAGGGCTGGATTGCCGCTTGTGTTGATCGAGGTCGTGCCGTCTGGCTGCGCCAGCACCGAGCCGGCGCCTTTGAGCCCCACCCAGGCATGAAAGGTCGTAGCCAGTTGCTGCGCTGCCTGTTCGCGGTCGGCCTGAATCGCGTCGATGCGGGTGTGGAGCAAGCGCGCGGCTTCGCCCGGGTGCGGCGTCAGCAGCGTCGGCGTGGTTCGCCTGGCGCAGGCTGAAGCCAGTTCGGCGTGTTGCGCCAGGCCGTTCAAGCCGTCCGCGTCCACCACCAGCGGCCCGGGGTGGCGCAGGGCCGCGTGCAACAGATCGACCGCCGCGTGCGTCTGTCCCAGCCCCGGCCCGATCGCCAGCACCGTCAGCTTGGGGTCGGCCACCAGGGTGTCGGGCGGTGCGAACATCAGTTCCGGAGTGCTGAAGTCGACAGCGACCGTCGCATCCAGCAGCCCCAGCGTCACCAACCCCGCGCCGCAGTGCAGCGCCGCCCGCCCCGCCAGCAAGGCCGCGCCCACCATGCCCGGCGCGCCGCTGACAATGCCGATACGGCCAAACCGGGCCTTGTGGCTGTCGTGCGGGCGGGGTGGCAGCAGGGGCGGGTTCATGGCCAAGCGCCGACTGGAATCAGCGTGATGAGGAGATGTGCCTGGCTAGGCAGGGTCGCGAGCGCGCTGCAAAGCGCAAGCACACAGTTCAGGAATCGGGGCACGCGGCGTCCATCCAGTTGGGTTCAAAGACGACAGCTAGCCCGTTATTCGCGGCATCTGTCGGGGCCACTCTAAATTATGGGCCGTTTATGCACGATATACAGCGTGCATGTGCGTTCAAGCCATGTATGCGCGCCAAGGCGCGAGTCGGGGCCCGGCCTGCAAATTGTGCAGGGGGCCGTGTTGAGGCAAACATTACAAACCCTGAGCAGGCAAACGATGTCCACAGTACTTGATGAGCCCTCTCTCAATCTCGGCAAGTCGGAACCGTCGCCGCGTGACGCCGGTCCGTTGACGCTGGACCAGATCAAGCTGGCTATTGGTGACTCGATCCAGCTGCAGTTCCAGTCCGATGTCGAGCCGTCGCGCTGCTTCGTCACCCTGATCGGTTATCTGGAAGGCCAGAGCGTCATCGTCACCACGCCCATCCTCAACGGCAGCATGATGCTGGTGCGCGAAGGACAGGACTTCGTGGTGCGCCTGTTCAGCGGAAAAAGTGCCTACGCCTTCACCACCAGCGCCAAGCGCGTGACCAACACGCCCTATCCCCACCTGCATCTGGCCTACCCCAAGGCGGTGCGCGGCATGGTCGTGCGCGGCAGCTCGCGCGGGCGCACCCACATCATCTGTCACGCCACGGCCGAGGGCGGCCGCGGCGTGGCATGCGTTGCGCGCGACATCAGCGTCGGCGGCGCGCTGATCGCCGTCAGCGAGAAGATTGGCGCGGTCGGCACGCTGCTCACGCTCAAGTTGCGCGTCAAGGTCGGCGCCGCCGAGCACGTGCTGGCCCTGACCTGCAAGATACGGTCGGTGAATGCTTCGCGCCCGGCAGATAACGAAAAGCCCACCGTCCTGCATGGGCTGTCATTCGAAGACGTGACGAGCCAGGACACCCTGGTCATCTCGGCCCTGCTTTATCAAAACCTGATCAGCGCGCAGGAAGCCGAGGGCTAGCCGTCGCTGACTTGCGCGTCGTGGCGGCGGCAAGCAGCAATGCCGGCGGCAAGCTTGCCTTTGTGCGGGCGTAAAAAAAGGGTCTGCGCGTTGATCGACGAGCAAACCCCATTCGCACATCCGGCAGGGTGCGATCCGACCCGGTGTCGCGCTGTCGCTCCTCAACGACATGCGCGCATCGATGTGTCGACTCGGCTTAACGTCGCCCCGCCAGATTGCGTGCCAGCGTGGAGCCGAAATGAATCTGCTCCAGTTCCGGCTCCTGCGCGGGCTCGTCGGCCACGTCAGGTTTGGGGGTGTGCGCAGCGGCTTCCGGCAGCTTGGCCAGGCTGGGTCCGGTCGCAAGCCGTTGCACATCCCCGGAAAGCGTGCCGCCTTCCTCGATCATCATTGCGCCATAGCGGATCACGCCGGTGACTTTGCCGGTGGCGTAAATCACCAGGCGTTTGCGCGCTGTCAGGTCGCCTTCGAAGGTGCCGTGGACTTCGGCCACGTCGATCTCGGCCTTGCCCGAAAACACGCCGCCCTCGGCGATGCGAATGTCGCGGCTGTTCATCGACGCTTCGACCCGGCCTTCCACCACGAGGATTTCGCAATCGGTGATTTCCGAGCCCTTCAGCTTGATGTTCGGCCCGACGATGAGCTTGCTGCCCTCTTCGTTGCGCGCGTGTTGGGGCGCTTCCTGCGGCTGCGCTTCGCGGGCGACTTCAACGGTTTTGACCGCCTCGACCACTTCGACCGGCTTGGTGGTTTCGGCCGGTTTGTTCGGGTAGCCCGAATGGCTGGTCTTGCTTGAATCGGTTTTGGAAGCAGCGGCGTGGCCGGGTTGCATGAAGGATTTGAGCATGGGAAAGGTCTCTCTCGATTCTGGGTTGTGTAACGCTCTGGCGTGGTTGTGCCCGGACCTGGACACAACATGCCTGATAGCAATACCCGCGCCAGCACTGAAAACCTGTTTATAAACAGCACAGTAGCAAAAAGGTTCGAGACGGAGACGGGTAAAAACCGGGAAAAACGTCGCCTGACGGCGACACCCGATCCGGCTGGTTTAAAGAATGATTCGTTGAATCAGTGGCTTAGGATGGATTGCGCGCGTCGTCAGATAGCGACACACGTTTCCAGGGAGGCTGGGTTGTTGGAGCGTGCCTGGCGAGGGAAGCAGCGCTGTAAAAAAGGGGCAGCGTGCCGTCAGGTGAAAACTCAAACGCAACGGATCGGCCCTGTGCGACCGACCCGCTGACGCGAGATTCAGCGCATTACATCGACACGCCGCACGCCATGCGCGCGCCGCCGCCACCGAGTGCGGCAGGGTGATCGGAGTGGTTGTCGCCGCCGGCGTGAACCATCAGCGAGCGCCCTTTCATGTCCGCCATTTTCAGGCGCGGTGCCAGAACCGGCTGGTTGGCATTGCCGCTGGCATCCACAAACAGCGGCGGCAGATCGCCCAGGTGACCATCACCCCACGGCGTGCCGTGGCGATTGGTGTTTTGCGGGTCGAAATGGCCGCCCGCAGCCAGCGCCGCAACGGTCTTGCCGTCCTTGTCCTTGGGCATGCAGCTGGGAACGGCATGCACATGGAAGCCATGCAAACCCGGCGCCATGCCGCTGAGGGCGGGGCTGAATACCAGGCCATACGGCGATTCCGAAATCGTGACCTGACCGACCGACGCGCCAACGCCCTTGTCATCGACCAGCGTCATCGGCACAACGCTATCCGCCAGCGCCGAAAATGACGCAACGCTCAGCAGGACTGCGGCAACACTAACTTGAAGCTTCATGAGTCTCTCTCCTTGGATGGGTTGAACAACATGGCGTGGGTAGCAAGGTAAGGATTGGCCGACGATGGGTGCCGGCGTCCCGGTTTTTGGGTTCTACGGGCCGACAGGACGCCACCTGTCGACCCGCTCCGCATGAGCCATCATAAAGGCTTTGGTGGGGGTGTCTGTATGCCGTCTGGTGTTGCGTATTCTGTTCGGCCACACGCGGGCAATTACTCCGTCACCCGCACTGTTCCCTTGCTGACGCTTTCCCCGTCTCCGGGCCGCAGCGACCAGAACGACAGCGACGACAGCGCAGTCAGGCCGCCCAGCGTCAGAAACGCGTAGTGCAGCGCCGTCGTCACCGCCGCGCGGTCGGTCTGCGGCAGGTCGCCCAGATACCACGCAGCGACCAGCGAGCCGCAGGCCAGCCCGAAGCTCATCGACATCTGCTGCATCGAGCTCGATATCGTGCTGGCCATGCTCGAATCGGGCGTGTCGATGTCGGCAAAGGCCATCGAATTCATGCTGGTGTATTGCAGTGAGTTGAAGAAGCCCATCGCCAGCCCCAGCAGCACGATCAGCCCGATGGGCGTGGACGCCGTCACCAGTGAAAACAGGCCGACGACCACCCCGATCATCACCGTATTCACGATCAGGATGCGCCGGTAGCCAAAGCGCGCCAGCACCCACGACGAAATGAATTTCATGAACATGGCCGCGGCAGCGGTGGGCATCATCAGCAGGCCCGCCTGCCACGCCGGCATGCCGAGGCCAAGCTGATAGAGCAGCGGCAGCAGAAACGGCATGCCGCCTACCCCCAGCCGCGTGATGAAGCCGCCCACCACCGACACGCGAAACGTGCGCACCCGAAACAGCGCCAGGCGCAGCAGCGGATGCGCCGTCTCGCGGGCATGCCAGCCATACGCCGCCAGCAGGCTGAGACTGAGCAACAGCAGCAGCGCCGCCGAGGTCGCATCGATCTGATGCTCGCCAAAGACTTCCAGCAGCCAGGACAGTAGCGCCGCGCCGCTGCCGAACAGCACCAGGCCGACGACATCCAGCGGGCGCCGCGTTTCGCCCCGGTAATCCGGCATGTAGCGATGCGCCAGCCACAGCGCCCCCAACCCCACCGGCACGTTGACGAAGAAAATGGTGTGCCACGACAACCAGTGCACGATCAGCCCGCCGACCGTGGGTCCGAGCAGCGGCCCGATCAGCGCCGGGATGATGACGAAGTTCATCGCCCGCAACAGCTCCGCCTTGGGAAACGTGCGGATGATCGCCAGCCGCCCCACCGGCATCATCATCGCCGCGCCGACGCCCTGCAGGATGCGCCCCGCCACCAGCATCGGCGCGTTCTGCGCCAGGCCGCACAGGATCGAGGCCAGGGTAAAGATGCCAACCGCGATGCTGAACACGCGGCGCGTGCCGTAGCGGTCGGCCATCCAGCCGCTGACCGGAATGCACACCGCCAGGCTCAGGATGTAGCTGGTCACCACCGCCTTCAGGCTCAACGGCGTCACCTGGAGACCTTCGGCAATTGCCGGCACCGCCGTGTTGACGATCGTGGTGTCGAGCCCCTCCATGAACAGTGCCACGGCCACGACCCAGGGCAGGTAGGTTTTGACCGTGGAGGGGTTCATGGGTGTGGGTGGGGAACAGGCGGCTATGGGTGACTCAGTTTACGTGCAGGAAACCATGGTGCTTATGGTTTCCCTGCGGCTTGCTTCAAGGGGCAGCGGCTATAGCCCGGCGCTCACTTCCAGTTCAGATCAAGTTTTCTGTGCGAAGCCGCGCAATCACGCAGATAGAGATTGATCAGACTCTGATAAGGAATGCCCAGCTCTTCCGAGATGCCTTTGAAATAGGCAATCGCATCCTCGTCCAGCCGAATGGTGATCTGCTTCTTCAACTGGGAGGCATAAGGATTCTTGCGGGATTTGGAGAAGTCGTATTCCTTGCGCATGGTGCACCTCCTATGGATAAGCCTTCGACTCGTGTGCGGTTGCCTTGCGGGCCGAAATAATACGGATGACGTTGTCCTTGCTTCTAAAGCAGTGGCACACCACAAGCAGGCGGAGTGTGCTGCTGAGCCCTAGCAAAATAAATCGATCTTCGTCATCGGAATGATCAGGGTCGTCGATAAGCCTTGCGCGCTCATCCAGGAAGATCGACCTGGCCTCGTCAAACGAGACGCCGTGCTTCTTCTCGTTGGCGATAGCCTTGCGTCGATCCCACGCGAACCGAAGTGCGCTCATGAGGATAGTGTAATTACAATGTAGTTAATCGGCAATTGTGGTCAGTATTTTGCTATCGGTCGAGCGCTTGCCTGCGATTTGTCCGCTGAGGGCGGCAGCGTAACCGTGGTCTGTCCATGATTACACGCCCTATCCCCACCTGCATCTGGCCTACCCCAAGTCGGTGCGCGGCATGGTCGTGCGCGGCAGCTCGCGCGGGCGCACCCACATCATCTGTCATGCCACGGCCGAAGGCGGCCGCGGCCTTGCATGCGTTGCGCGCGACATCAGCGTCGGCGGCGCGCTGATTGCCGTCAGCGAGAAGCTGGGCGCGGTCGGCACGCTGCTCACGCTCAAGCTGCGCGTCAAGGTTGGCGCCGCCGAGCACGTGCTGGCCCTGACCTGCAAGATACGCTCGGTGAATGCGTCGCGCCCGGCAGAGAACGAAAAGCCCACCGTCCTGCATGGGCTGTCGTTCGAAGACGTGACGAGCCAGGACACCCTGGTCATCTCGGCCCTGCTTTATCAAAACCTGATCAGCGCGCAGGAGGCGGAGATCTAGGCGGGGAGCTCATTGCGAAGCTGACCTCTTTTGCGCCGGTCTATTGAGGCGGGCATGGCCGCAGGCTGGCCCTGCTCCGCCTTCGGTGCTATAGTTTTGGGCACATGCCGCCCGGGCTCAGGCCCGGGCGGTTTTTATTTTTGTGCCTTGCAGCAGGAGACCGCCATGGAAATCACGACCCGTCCTACCATCACCGTATCCGAGCGCGATCTGGAACGCCTCGAAGGCATGCTCGCCAGCCTGTCAAACGACCAGCCTGGTGTGGAGGCGTTGCGAGAGGAACTCGACCGCGCGCAGATCACTCACGCCGAAGCGATGCCGCCCGACGTCGTGACGATGAATTCACGCATCCGCTTCGTGGTCGAACCGGCAGGCAAGGAGCTGGAAGTGACTCTTGTGTATCCGCGTGATTTCACGGGCAGCCCCGACCAGTTGTCGGTTGCTGCGCCAGCTGGCATCGCGGTGCTGGGTCTGGCCGTCGGCCAGCAGATCGAATGGCTTGCACCAAACGGACAGACCGTTCGGGCACGCATCCTCGATATTCCCTATCAGCCCGAACGCGCCGGCGATTACCTGCTCTGATCGCGGCCAAGAATTGGAAGCGCCAATCAAACGGACACAGTCCATGATTCGTATTGATGGCGCTACCTCATTTGTAAGTTAGTCAGCGCCCGGGCGCGTTCCAGCAGGGCATCGTCAAGATTGATGGTGGTCGCATGGGTATCCCGCTTGAAGTGCTGCCTCAATGTATCGTCAATTGATGCGGATTTTGGAGCAGGGTGGGTCGGGAAAGTAATCGGGCTGAACCTGAAGTTTCTCCGCGATTTTTATTGGGAGCTTGGCCCCTTTGATCCTCAGCCTACGCAAGCTAGACAGAGCGACGGGAAACCGTGGTCTGTCCCTGATTGTTCTGCAGGGTTTCAAACGTCGGCGAATAGCCAAACAGGATCGGATGGTGGCCGGCCCGCCGCAAGCGCCGGCGCAGCCGCAGCATGGAGAGCGGGGTTCTTCCCATGCCATGGACGAGGATCAGATCCATTGGTTCGTTTGAGGTGTTGGTCAGTCCGCTGCTTCAGTCGGCAACGCCGGGTAGATCGCAAGGAGGGATAGCAAGAAGCAAGACCCCGTGGATTTGGCCGATTTCTATCGACTTCTGATTTCTGAAAAAAGTTGCCTGAGACTTCCTCGATACAGCCAGACGATGCCACACATTCCGTAGAGGGATAGCGAGGCTGGAAAATTCACTTCACGCATCATGTCGAGGGCCACGGGGTCTTTGAAATACCAGTAGATCGCATAGCACCCATCAACCGTGAACCAGGTCGCGAACAGCATGGCAGGCCAGAGCCGCCACTTCCGTTCAAGGATGACGCGCAGGCTCCAGGGTGCCGTGAGATACGCAAGGATCGCCATGATGAAGCTGATTGGGATATCCCAGTCCGGGGCTTGGGAGGGTGTAAGAATTTTTGTGTAAACGGTCATTTGGCAGGAAACTGCCGCACCTCAAGGAGCGATGATGACCGTAGCAAAGAAAGCCGTACCCAAGGA
>NCCT01000108.1 GCA_002279795.1 Hydrogenophilales bacterium 12-61-10 | reverse complement strand
CCACTGTGTTTTCACCTTGCCTTTGAACTGTTTCCAGTTGCCTTCCACGATATTCCAGTCCATATCCATCTCCTTGTGTTCGGGTCGTTGACCGGCGGAATTGCCCATCGAACATCCTGCGTCGCAGTGGGTCTCATGCCAGTGTTCTTCTCCTCGCGCTGCTGAGGGGAAGAGCTGGAGACCGTCCGGTCAGCTGCATGGAATTGCCCGATCTACGTGCAAGGCTAGTCGCAGATTCTGGAACGGTCTGTACGCTGCCGTACGGAGAACGGCGCGGGGCCGCCCTCAAAGGCAATTTGCTTTGCCGCGACAGTGCCTGGCCTGCAAAAGCGGCAGTGAGTACCTGACTCGGGCTGCCCAGGCCGACAGGATGAGCAGCACAATTGCGTTAGGCCATGTTGGCGTGCTTGGCGTCACCAGGCGGGCAATGCAACGTGTGCATGTTGCCCCCCGGCTAACTGCAAGCGCCAGGCGGTCAGACCGGCGTCGGCCGCTGCCTGCGGTAACGCGTGAACAGGCCCATCAGCGGCTTGACGCTGGTGCCGTGGATGATGATCGACAGCGTGACCACGATCAGCGTGAGCTGGATCAGGTCGAGCGCCAGGTCTTCGGGCAGGCCATGCTGGATGGCGTACATCAGGTAGTAGAGCGAACCGATACCGCGTACCCCGAACCAGCCGGCCATGCCGCGAATCGGCCATGCGGTGCGGGTGCCTGCCAGCCCGATCACCACACTGAGCGGACGCGCAATCACGAACAGAAAGCCCGCCAGCCCCACCGCGCGCCAGCTCCAGGAGTCGATGAAAAGCGTGCCGCCGATCAGCAGGATCAGCACCAGTTCCGACAGCCGCTCCAGATGTTCCTTGAACACCAGCGATCCGCCGCTGACGGTCGGCACCTCTTCTTTCGCCTGCAGGATATCGGCCGCTACGGGTTCGATCGTGCCGGCTTGCATGCGCTGCGTCTTTTGCAAATCCATGCCGGCGAGTTTGAGCTCGGTTTGACGCAACGCGACTGCTGCGAAAAACACCGCCAGAAACCCCCAGGCCTGCAGCCATACGCTCAAGCCGTACACCACGGCGATGAGGCCCAGGCCGAGAAAGTCGTCCATCAACTCATGCCGGGGCGGATGGCCGCGCAACTTTCGGCTCGCGTGCGCCAGCGCCGCGCCGCAGGCGACGCCGATGGCGATGCCCGCTGCCGTGGCCCATAGCACATCGACCAGTACCCAGCGCAGGCTGAACTCCCCCAGTTCATGCAGCCCGAGCAGGCCCATTCCCAGCATGACGAACGGAAACGCGCTGCCGTCGTTCATTCCGGCTTCGCTGGTGAGGGTAAAGCGCAGCTGGTCGCGGTCGCCGGGGTGGCGAATCTGCACATCGGTCGCCAGCACCGGATCGGTCGGCGCCAGAATCGCGCCGAGCAAAATCCCGGCGCCGATTGGCAGGCCAAGCAGAAAATAGGCAAAGGCGGCAACCAGCCCGACGCTGACCGTCATCGAGACCGTGGCCAGCAGAATCGGCGCCCGCCAGCGGGCGAAGCTGAATGGCGTGGGCATTTTGACCCCCGCCGAAAACAGCGAAATCAGCACCACCACTTCGGTCAGCACTTCCAGCAAGGCTGACTGCTTGAGCGGGTTGAAGTGGAAGGCATCGAACATCGTCGGCCCGACCAGCAGGCCCACCGCCAGATAAATGATGGCTGGCGTGACCGGCAGCCGCTGCAGCAGCGGCGCTGTCAGGCCGCGCGCGAGCAACAGGCCGCCTACCAGTAAAAACCATTGTGCGTTAGTCATGATTCGTTCGACTCATCGTGATCCTGTTCCTGTTTTACCGAGGCGGTTCTGATCGTATTGCAGGGGAGTGGGCATCCAACAGTGAGTGCTCGATTTGCCCGTCAACGTTCAAGCGGGGATGGCTGCGTACGATGGCGGCGATGGAACTGAGTTCCCCATGCCCGGAAGAGACGGCTTCTGCGTATGTGGGCCGTCGCCGGGCGGGTTGGAGTATTCAGTCTGCCCGCGCGCCGGCATGGCTCAATCCAACTGACGCCGATTTTAAACCAGCCACAACCCCGGTCGACCTCAACCCAGATCGACCTCCACGTTGTGATCCTGCCGATCGTCAGCCAGCGGAATACGCAGGTCGGCCTGGTCGACGCCGTCCAGTGAGACGCGGCGCACCTGCCCCGTGTCCCCCACGCGCCGGATGCGGATGTGATGCACCGTCTCGCGATAGCGGTAGTGGAGCGTATAGCCATTCCAGTGGGCTGGGACGCACGGCGCAATGCGCAGATGGTCGCGTTCGAGCTGCAGGCCGAGCAGGGTCTCAACGGTCAGCCGGTACATCCAGCCCGCTGCCCCGGTGTACCACGTCCAGCCACCGCGGCCGGTGTGCGGCGACACACCATAGATGTCCGCGCACATGACATAAGGCTCGACCTTGTAGCGTTCGATGGCCTCCGCCGTGCTGCCGTGGTTGACCGGATTGATCATGGCGAACAATTCCCAGGCGCGCTCGGTGTCGCCCTGCATGGCGAACGCCATCGTGGTCCAGATCGCGGCATGGGTGTACTGGCCGCCGTTCTCGCGTACGCCGGGGATGTAGCCCTTGATGTAGCCGGGCTCCAGATCCGATTTGTCGAACGGCGGGTCGAGCAGTTGAATGATCTGCTTGTCACGCCGTACCAGGCGCTGGTCGACCGCCGTCATCGCCCGGCGCGCGCGTTCAGGCTCGCCGCCTTTCGAGATGACCGCCCAGCTCTGGCTGATCGAATCGATCTGGCATTCGTCATTGGTTGACGAGCCGAGCGGGGTGCCGTCGTCAAAGTAAGCGCGCCGGTACCAGTTGCCGTCCCAGGCCTGGGCCTCGATGTTGCTGCGCAACAGCGTCGCCTGGGTGTTGCACAGGCTGGCAAATTCCTGATCGTTGCGGTCGCGTGCCAGGCCGGCGAACAGTTCGAGGTTTTCGACCAGGAACCACGCCAGCCACACGCTCTCGCCACGGCCATCCTTGCCGACCAGGTTCATGCCGTCGTTCCAGTCGCCGCAGCCCATCAGCGGCAAGTGGTGTTCACCAAAACGCAGCCCGTGTTTGAGGGCACGCACGCAGTGCTCGTACAGGCTGGCCGTTTCGGGCGAGCGTTGCGGCTGGTCGTAGTAGGCTTCCTCTTCTGCATACAGCTCGCGGCCTTCCAGAAAAGCGATGGACTCGTCGAGCACGCCGGTGTCGCCCGTCGTCGTCACGTAACGGCAGGCGGCGTACGGCAGCCACAGATAGTCGTCCGAGAAATGGGTGCGCACGCCCTGGCCGTTGGGCGGATGCCACCAGTGCTGGACATCGCCCTGGAGGAACTGGCGTCCGGCGTGCCGGATCAGCTGCTCGCGGGCGAGCCACGGTGTCGCGTGAATCAGCGCCATGGTGTCCTGCAACTGATCGCGGAAGCCGTAGGCGCCGCCGGACTGGTAGAAACCGCTGCGCCCCCACAGCCTGCAGGACAGGGTTTGGTAGACCAGCCAGCCGTTGGCGAGTACGTCGAGTGCCGGGTCGGGCGTCTCGACCTGCACCGCGCCGAGGGTGTGCTTCCAGTGTTCCCACACGGTTTCCAGCGTCTGCTGCGCGCCGGCAGGCCGGCCGAAACGCTGGATGAAATGGCGCGCTTCGTCGGCATCGCGCGCGGCGCCGAACACGAACACGATCTCGCGGGTTTGTCCGGCAGCCAGCTCGATCCGGCTCTGGATCGCGGCGCACGGATCGAGTGCGGCGCCGGTGCGGCCCGACAGGCGCTTGCGGCGCATCGCTGCGGGATTCGCCAGCGAGCCGTTGCGGCCGATGAACTCGGTGCGGCTTCCGCTCACCGACCGTTCGCGCTCGCTGACATGGGCAAACACCACGCGGTTGGCGCATTCGCGGCCGTAGGCGTTGCGGGCAAACAGCGCCCCGCTTTGCGGATCGGTTTCGGTAACGATGTGCATCATGTTGGCATGCCGCCACTCGCCCATCACGAGTTCCCAATAGCCGGTCAGCGACAGGCTGCGCGCGCGCTTCGACGAGTTACGCAGCTTGACCACGACGAACTTCACCGGCGCTTCCATGGCCACATAGGTGAACAGTTCCGAGGCGATGCCGGCCTCGTAATGCTCGAACACGCTGTAGCCAAAGCCGTGGCGGCAGACGTAACCGGAGCGGCCACGCGCGGGCGCGGGGGTGGGCGACCAGAATGCCCCGGTTTCCTCGTCGCGCAGATAGAACGCCTCGCCGCTGCTGTCGGAGAGCGGGTCGTTGTGCCACGGGGTGAGACGGAATTCGTGCGCGTTTTCCGCCCAGGTATAGGCGCTGCCGCTTTCGCTGACGACCGTGCCGATGTGCGGGCTGGCGATGACGTTGACCCACGGCGCCGGCGTGGTGTCGCCAGGTTCGAGGGTGATGACGTATTCGTGGCCATCGGGCGTGAAGCCGCCGAGGCCGTTGCTGAAGATGCGTTCGCGCGCGGCCAGCGGGTAAACCGGCTCTTCGACGATTGCGTGCGGAGGTTCCAGACGGTCTGATGCGCGCTCGGGCGACACGCGACGCTCCACCTGTTCGATCAGCGTCTCGGCGGTATCGCTGAGCACGATGCGCGCAACCGTCTGCAGCAGCACCCGCTCGTCTTCCGACAGTTCTTCCGCGCGGCGCACGAAAACGCCGCCCGGTTTGTCGATCATCTGCGCTTCGGGTCCCGCGTTGATCAGGCCCATGATCAGGTCCTGCAATACCGCCCGGTAGCCGGAGAAATCCTCGTTGACGATCACCAGGTCGGCGGCCAGTCCCTTCATACGCCAATAGGTGTGCATTTGCAGCACCTGCTTGACCAGATCGATGCGGTCGAGGTCGCCGATATGCAGCAGGACGATCGGCAGATCGCCCGAGATGCCGAAGCGCCATAGTCCAGACTGCCCCAACTGGTTGCGGGTAATGATGCCGGGCGCGGCGCGGCGCAGGGCGTTGCCGTAAATGACGGAGCTGGCGAGGCGGCCGAATATCTGCGCATCGGCTTCGGTGATGCCGAGATGACGCAGGACTTCCTGGCTCTGGAACCAGGCCATTTCGAACGCGCGCTCGACGAAGTGGCGGTCGCAGTATTTTTCCAGCAGGGCGAGCGCGGCTTCGCGCGTGTCGGCGATGCCGGAGATGATCTGCACCGTTGCTGATTCATCGGGCGACAGGGTCACGGTGCGGCGGATCGCCACGATGGGGTCGAGCACCGAGCCCTGCGTGTTCGACAGGCTGGCGGGGCTGTCGCTGCTGTCGAGCACCTGCGGGTTGGCCACGGTGCGGCCGCGTCCGATGAAGCGGGCGCGGTCGGTTTCGTAGGACGGCGCGTCGGCATTGACGCCGGGCGCGGCCAGCAGGTGGAACATCCAGGGCACCTGCTCGCCCGGCGTGCGCGGTCGCCGGGTACAGAGGATGGCTTGGTGATGGGGCAGGATTTCGGTCTGCACGAACAGGTTGCTGAACGCGCGATGCGCCAGGTCGGCATTCAACGGCGCCAGCACCACCTCGGCGTAGCTCGTCACCTCGATGTGACGCCGGTGGGACGACTGGTTGGTGAGCGTGACGCGGCGAATCTCGACGTCGTCCTCGGGCGATACGGTGATTTCGGTGTGCGCCTCGATCGCCTGGTCGCGCCGCCGGTATTCGGCGCGCGCCTGCACGAAGATCGCTTCGTAGTGATCGGCAGGACGCAGCGTGGGCTGGTGCGCCGCTGACCAATAGCGCCCGCTGTTGCGGTCGCGCAGATAGATGAAGGTGCCCCAGCCATCGGAGTGGCGTCTTCGCGCCAGCGGGTGACGGCAAGCTCGCGCCAGCGGCTGGTGCTGCCGCCGGCATGGGTCGCCATGACGTGGTAGCGGCCGTTCGACAACAGGTGAACTTCGGGCAGCTGTGTTTGGGTAGTGGTGAACACGCGCATGATCGAGCCGGCGTCCGCGCTGGGCGGATGCGCAGCAGCGCTGACTTCGGCCGCGTGCGGGTGCAGCGTGGCGCCTTTTTTGGGCACGCGTTCCTGCAGCAGCAATTCGGTCGCCCGCGCCAGCGGGTCGGCCATGAAGCGGCGCTGCATCGGCTGGTCGAGCAGCACATGCGCAAAGGCCAGCAGGCTCATGCCCTGGTGGTGCGCCATGAACGCACTCACGATGGCGTGCGGCTTGCCGCGCGGCACGCGCGACGGCGTGTAATCGACCGCCTCGTAGAAGCCGTAGGCACCGAGAAAGCCCAACTCGGCCAGCGTCTGCAGGTTGCGGCACGCCTCGTTCGGCATCACCGTCAACGCCAGGGCGGTGGCATACGGCGCGATCACCAGATCGTCGCCCAGGCCGCGCTTGAAACCGAGCCCGGGCACGCCGAACGCGCGGTACTGATAGACCTGGTGCATGTCGGTGGCGTTGTAGCAGGACTCGGAAATGCCCCACGGCACCGCGCGCTGCTTGCCGTATTCGATCTGGCGTGACACCGCAGCCTTGCAGGTCTGCTCCAGCAGCGTGTCCGGAAAGCTAGGCATGATCAGCTGCGGCATCAGGTACTCGAACATCGAGCCGCTCCACGAAATCAGGCTGACCTCGCCGCCATGGCTGGTGAGCAGGCGGCCGAGCGCAAACCAGTGCTTTTGCGGCACCTGGCCCTGCGCGATGAGCAGAAAGCTCGCCAGGCGCGCTTCCGATGCCAGCAGGTCGTAGCAGGACGGGTCGCGGCGCCGTTCGCCGACGTCGTAGCCGATGGCCAGCAGGCTTGCGGCGGTGTCGTAGAGAAACTCGAAATCCATTACCGCCAGTTCGCGGCAACGGTTCATCAGATCGTCGATGCGGTCGAGCTGCGACTGCGCGCCTGCACCGGCCGCACCGGCGCCGGCCAGTTCCATCCGCGTCGGCAGAGCGATGCCCTGCCACGGATCGGGTACCAGCCATGCAAGCTCGTCGCGCAGCGCGCGGAATTGCTGGTCGAATGCCTGTGCCCAGTAATAGAGATCGTCTTCGACACTGATATCCGTCGGCAGCCAGGCAAGCAGCTCGCCACCGATGTGGTGAATTTCGTTCAGCGCGCTGGTGGCGGCAGTCAGTGTTTGCAGCGGCTCACCCAGCGTAAGTGCGCGAAGGCTGTCCTGCAGCAAGCCGATTTTTTTGGCCAGTTCGGGGGCGGGGGCGGGGGCGGCGGGCAACTGTTCGGCCAGCACCTGCAGGGTGTCCTGCAGTCCTTGCAGCGCATTGGGCGACAGCACCGGAAGGTGTTTCAGCTCGGCCAGGCCCGCCTGCAGCGTGAGCAGGCTGCCGGCCAAATTGCCGCTGTCCACCGTCGAGACGTATTTCGGGTGCAGCGGTTGCAGCGTGCGGGTGTCGTACCAGTTGTAAAGGTGGCCGCGATAGCGTTCCAGCTTTTCCATCGAGGCGAGGGTGTTGCCGATGCGCTCCAGGCACTCCCCAACCGTGAGATAGCCGAAATCGACCGCCGCCAGATCGGCCAGCAGCGCCATGCCGATATTGGTGGGCGAGGTGCGCGAGGCAATGGCCGGCGCCGGGTAGGCCTGGAAGTTGTCGGGCGGCAGCCAGTTGTCATCCGGGCCGACGAAAAGCACCCCATCGGACCGCAGTGCCGCCAGATTGCGCTGCGTCGCAGGATGCTGCCACATCCGCACGTTCATCGCCGGGGCGACCAGCACATGCTTGTCGGTCGCAAGAAGGACGGTCGAGGCCAGATCATCGGCGCGACCCCCGGCCATCTTCGCCAACAGATCCGCCGTCGCCGGTGCCACGACCAAAAGGTCGGCCGAACGCGAAAGCTCGATATGGCCCATTTCGGCTTCCGAGGTCAGGTCGAACAATGCCTCGTGCACCTTCGCCTTCGCAAGCGCCCCCACCGACAGGGGGGTCACGAACTCTGCCCCGGCCCGTGTCAGCACCGGCGTCACCGTCCCTCCGGCCTTCTGGATCAGCCGGATCAGCTCCAGCGCCTTGTAGGCCGCAATCCCGCCGCCGATGATCAGAAGAATGCGCTTGCCAGCCAGCATGGGCAGGCCCTCCTTGACGGCCTGCTGCAAGGTGTAGGCATCCGGCGGGGCAAACTCAACTCCCCGCCGCGCCGGACGGCTCAGGTCAGGAAGTGGCGCACCTCGCGCGACTGCTGTTCGAGGCTGCGCCGCATCTTGGCGAAGGCGGCGGCCTCAAGCTGGCGGACCCGCTCTTTGGACAGGCCCAGTTCTTCGCCAAGCGATTCCAGCGTGCGACCGTCGTCCTTCAACTTGCGTTCGGCCACGATGTAGCGTTCGCGCGGGTTCAATCCCTGCATCGCGGTT
>NCCT01000107.1 GCA_002279795.1 Hydrogenophilales bacterium 12-61-10 | reverse complement strand
ACAGGCACGCATCACATCACGCGCGACCTGCCGATCGACTTCCGCCATCAAGCCGAGGCCCTCAGCCATGTCCACAAAGTCCCGGGCTTCGATGATTTCGCCTGAAGCAGTCGCGATACGAGCCAGTGCCTCGTCGGCAACCACCCGGCCACTTTGCAGATCAACAATGTTCTGAATGGCATATCTGACGCGGTTATCCACCAGCGCCTGCCGCAACAGCCCGCAGTTCCATGGCATTGCGTGGTCTGCCGGGGTGGCAACCCGTATTTGATTGCGGCCGTTCGCTTTGGCCAGATACAAGGCCTGGTCGATACCTTCAAGCAGCGGCGCGAGGTCCGAATCGTTGGTTCCAAAGGAAACTACTCCCGCTGAAAAGCTTAGCGCGATATTGCCTATGCTGGTTTGTACCGGCTCCGTTCGGGACTGGTGGATCAAGCGGTTCATGATATTGACTGCATCGTCGGTGGTGCTGCCATGCAACACGAACAGAAATTCTTCGCCCCCCCAACGCGCCGCCCAGTCTCCCTCGCGCAATCCGGCCTGAAACCGGCTTGCCATGGTCCTGAGCACTTCATCCCCCACTGCATGACCATAGCGATCATTGACCATCTTGAAGTGGTCGATATCCAACAGCACCAGCGCAAAACCCTGGCCATCACGTGCAACCCGCGCCTTTTCATGTTTCAAGCGCTCTTCGGCAGCGCGCCGATTCGGCAAGTCGGTCAACGTATCGGTCAGCGCAATTCGTTCAAGCCGGGTTTTTTGGGCCAACTGGTGAAGCGCATTGCCAAGCCAGTCAGCAACCAATCCCATGTAAGCGATATCGATGTCATCGGGAGGGGTTTCGCGGCGCCGACGCAAAAAAGCCAATACCCAGCCAGCTTCATCGCCGACCGATACGGGCAAGCCCGAATAAGTGTGCACACCCAACTGCTTGACCAGTGCATGATTGGCATACGTCGGATGTTGTTGCAAGTCGGCGATATGACTGGATTCGCGCGTCAAGTGAACGGACTGACTCAACGCCGTGTTCTCCATCCATCGGGATGATGCCGGCATCACCTCCAGACGATCGATGGCGTAACGTGTGGCGCTGATGTCGCTGAAATTTTCCAGCACCACCAGATCCATATCCAGTTCGCTAACCGCCATGTCCAGCATGGCGGCGACGCGTTCCGCATCCCCAAGACACGGCTGCACGGACAGTTTCCACAACGCATTCAGGCGCTCAATGTGGACATCACCCGAATCAGAGAACAGGCCAAGGGGTTCCGTTTGAGTAGCTGATGACATCGAAAGCCTTACGGCAGATAACAACCCCGCATTCTAGCCCCAGCCTGCAGGCTAAAGAGCGACTGCACGCAAGCGCTCTGCCGCCTGTTCTGGATTGATCGTGTTGACGAACAGGCCTGAACCCAGTTCAAAACCGGTAGGAATCGAGGTGCGCGGACAAATTTCAATATGCCAGTGATAGCTGTGCGCATGCGCGCTCTGCTGCCCGTCATGCGGCACTGTATGCAGGAAAAAATTGTATTGCGCGCCACCGATCACTGCATCCAGTCTGGCCATGGTGCGTTTTACCACCCGCGCCAGGTCTACCCGGTCTTCAGCTGCCATATCCAGATAATCGGCCTGATGGCTGAGCGGCAAAATATGGACCTCCCATTCATAGCGACTGGCAAACGGCTTGATGGCGATGAACTTTTCACCCCGCTCAACGACATATTGACCGACGCTGATCTTGCGTCGAACCGCGCCTGATGCCCGATCGTAGATCGTCGCTTCAAAGGTCAGCGCCTCGTCGATCAGAGCGCAGAAAATGCAGTGATGATGCTTGGCGTAGTGGGCTGCACTGTTCGTCACCTCGGCATCAACGTTAACCGGCACCACGGGCATTGCGATCACCTGGCTATGTGTATGCGGGATCGAAGCCCCGGCCGCCGGCCCGAAATTCTTGAAGACCAGTACGTATTTCAAGCGGTCGTCGGACTCGAACAACTGACGCATTCGTGTCTGGTATACGCCAAACAAGGCTGCCAGATGCGACTCGGCCATCTCGTGAACGGCAATGCCGTGTGCATCATGATCGATGATGACCTCGTGCCGCCCATAGCCATCGATGGTCTGCTGCAGGCCGAAATTGAAGCCCGCTTGAGCCCGGTCATCGCCCAGCACAGGATAGAGGTTCTCGACGATGCGAATGTGCCAGTCGCCGGCATCGGGCCAGGTCATGATCTGCGGTGGCGTCTTGTGTTCGTTGCCCCGGCAGAACGGACAGGTCTCCACATGCTTTCGGGTATCGCGGGGAGCCAGTTCCTCTGCCTTTTTGGGGCGCATGCTGCGCGCGGTGGCGACAAGCACCGATTCGCTCGGCACGATCGGATTGATACGGATTTCGCGGACATCATTCGTGTCGGCTTGGGTCTCGGACATAGTGTTTCCTCCGCCTGCAAGCTTAAATCAGCCATCAAACTGCATCGGTTCATTCTGCTTATGCCCCCACTCACAGGTTTTATCCCCCTGCCGATCAGGGGCTTGCGTTGACGTAACCCTGGTCGACGCCGACAATGTGCCCTCTTTGCAGCAACTCTGGAGCGACCCCATGGACAACGAAAAAGCCCTGCATGACGAACAGCGCTTGATGCGCATGATGCGCAAGACACTGACCGCCATCGTCCGCGACACCGCACCCCGTAACGGCAAACCCAGCCCGCTGTCGGAAGCAACCGTACTCAACATCAAGGATTGTCTGATGGTGATTTCCGGCCGCGAGACCGAGCTATCCCAACTGACCGGCCGAACCCTAGACGAGCGCCCGCACTTTACTGACGAAACGCCGAACACCCACGCGGTCAAGATCAGCAGCATTCCAAAAAAGACGCACTGAACCCAACAGCCAATCTGGTCTACCTCGCATGCCTCAATCCACCAGCCTGTTTACCGATGTCGAGTCAAAAGTCGTCGGAACGTCCGCGGTGGTGATTTACTCGCCTGCAGGCAAAAAACGTAACCGGTTCCCCGAAGGCGTGGTTGAGGTCTACCCCAGTGAAACCGAGGCCCTGGCCCATGCTGATCCCGCCAAAAGTCGCCATGCCGCACTGGCCAGTGGCCCTTCGCGCTCGTCGGAGGGTTTCAAGCTGTTCTATCTGGTGCGCTGGCTGGAAGATTGAGCGAAACGTTCCGGGCATGCCAACGTCCAGCATGCAGCGCCCATTCAGGCGCAAACAAAAATTGAGCTACGCAGGTTAACCTGCGCCGTACACCTTGCGCCGGACCCGCTTCTTGCGCCGCATCCGGGTGGCTTCGCTCTCGGTCAGCGGCGCGCGCGCCTTGCCTTCATAGGGATTTTTGCCGGTGTCTTCCTTGACCTGGATGCGGAGCGGCGTGCCCTGCAGCTTGAACGCCTTGCGAAAACTGCTTTCGAGATAGCGCTTGTAGTCGTCGCGCAGCCCTTCCAGCGCGTTGCCATGCAGGATGATCACGGGTGGGTTCTTGCCGCCCTGGTGCGCATAGCGCGGTTTCGGGCGGAACAGGCCGGATTTGGGCGGCGCATGCTGTTCCACCGCCATTTCAAGCACGCGCGTGAGTTTGGGCGTGGACAGCTTGATGAAAGCCGCGGCATGCGCGGCCTCGACATCCTTCAACAGGGTGTCGAGACCCTTGGCTTTCAGTGCAGAGATGTAATTGAAGCGCGCGAAATCAAGGAAAGCCAGCTTGCGCCCGATATCGCGCTTGATATCGTCACGCTGATCGGGCGACAGACCGTCCCATTTGTTGACCGCCACCACCAGCGCCCGTCCCGCTTCCAGAATAAACCCGGCCAGGTGTGCATCCTGATCGGAAATGTTTTCACGCGCGTCGAGCACCAGCACCACCACGTTGGCATCTTCAATGGCTTGCAGCGTTTTGATGACGGAGAATTTTTCCACCGTCTCGAACACCTTGCCCTTACGCCGAACGCCAGCCGTATCGATCAGGGTAAACGGCTTGCCGTCACGCTCGAAATCGACATAAATCGAATCGCGCGTGGTGCCGGGCTGGTCGAACGCAATCACGCGTTCCTCGCCCACCAGCGCATTGACCAGCGTAGACTTTCCGACGTTGGGGCGTCCCACCAAAGCGATTTTCGGAATGCCGAAATCGTCTGTTTTCTCTTCGTCGACGGGAAACGGCTCCAGCGCCAGATTGACCAGATCCGTAATGCCGTCCCCGTGCGCACCCGAAATCGCCAGCGGCTCACCGAGCGCAAGTTCATGAAACTCGGCGGTAATCACGGCCGGATTCATGCCTTCGGCCTTGTTGACCGCAAGCCATACTGGACACGCGGCGCGGCGTAATCGATCCGCAATCACCTTGTCCTGCACGGTGATGCCATTTCGCGCATCGACCATGAAAATGACGGCGTCTGCCTCGTCAATCGCCTGCAGGGTCTGGCGTGCCATTTCGGCCATGATGCCGTCCTTGGCGACCGGCTCGAGGCCATGTCGTGCACCAGCGCGTCACGCGTACCGGTCAGGCGATTGAATAAAGTGGACTTGCCGACGTTAGGCCGTCCGACAAGTACCAGGGTGGGAAGCATGCTTATCCTTGCTGACGCCCAGGATCGACCTTGGCGCCGGTATCGTTGTAATAATTAATCGAACCTGAAAGCAGTCACGCTTCCTTTGCTTGTCTGCACGGCGAACCCGGGGCCGATATCGACCGGTGCGGTGCGCACGCGGCTATCCACTTTGGCGCGTGCGATGAAACTGCCATCTTCGGCCGACAACACATGGACATAGCCTTCGCTGTCCGCCACCACCACCCAGGCACCCAGCGCCAGCGGCGCGGTGATCTGTCGGCGTGCCAGCTTGTCCTGCTTCCAGCCTGCGCGGCCGCTGGTTTTATCGTAGGCCGTCACGGTGTCCTTGTCGTCGCTGACATACACATTGCGATCGTCCATCGCCAGGCCGCTATTGCTGGATGTCTCGCGCGCCCACAGCGGTGCACCTGAAGCGCGATCGAAGCAGGCCACGCGGCCCTGGTAGGCCACTGCGCAGACCTGACGCTCGTCGACCACGGGATTGCCCATCACATCGGCCACACGTTCGAGTTCAGTCGCGCCTCGCGGCAAAGCCACCGTTGCTTCCCAGAGTTGCGCGCCATTCGTGGCATTCAGCGCAACCAGCTTTCCACCCGGAAACCCGGCATAAAGTACCTCGTCACGCACGACCATGCCGCCCGATCCGCGCAAGCTCAATACCGGGAGGGTTCGGGTATAGAGCCATTTGCGGCTGCCGTCGGCGACAGCGAGTCCCTGCACCCGGCCATCACCCGTACGAACGATGACCGTATCTGCCTGCACCCGAATTTGACCTGTCACCTCGCTCGACAGGGCCGCCTTCCAGCGCTGTTGACCCGTCGCCTGATCAAGTGCCAGAAGTTCGCCCTTGCTCCCGCCTGCCAACACCAGGCCCTGCCCCACGCCGGCGCCGGCCGACAGCTTTGCGGCTGACTTGACGTTCCAGTGGGTGCGACCGTTCGATACGCCCAGGCTCACCACCTGGTCATAACCCGCTGCATACACGGCGTCGCCGTCGGCCTGGGGGCTGAACAAATAGGCTTGTGATTCCCCGGCGTCGGCCTTCCAGGCTTCGCTCAGTCTGGCAGACGCGGTGATTTCCACCAGAGGGGAGGGCTTGGCTTTAGCAGGGCCCATGCCGAACCAGCCACCGACGGTGCTGCACCCCGACAAGCCGAGCATCAGGCTGACTGCAATCAGATGTTTTCTCACTTGGCCGCTCCTCCCATCGCGTCGAGTTTCAACTCGACAATGCTGCGGTAGGGGTTGTCGTCGGCCATTTTGCTGAACGCCGACTGGTAAGCCGCACGAGCGTCAGCCGGCTTGCCCTGCGCCAGCAACACGTCGCCTTTCAAGTCGAGAAAACGAAATGCAAAGGCATCGCTATGGTCCTTGCTCACGACATTGAGCTTGGCCAGCAATAGCGCTGCGCGCGGAGCAAAGGCCGTATCCTGGTATTTTTCGATCAGCATGGCGCCTGCCGCACGCGCGCCCTTGGTGTCGTTGGCTGCCAGCGACTGGGTCAGGTTCTGATACACGCTGGCTGCCTCCAGACTTTGCGTCATCGTGCGGTTCTGCCAGTAACGCCAGCCCGCTCCGGCGGCGACGACAATAGCCAGTGTCAGCATCGCCACGCTGCCCCAGCGTTTCCACCAGGTTTTCAGGGAATCCAGTTGTTCCTGCTCGTCCAGATCGTAAGTTGCCATTGTGTATACCTTTTATAAGTTGATGCTGTGTTCAGCCAGTCAGCGCTGCAAGTATTCGATTGCCAGATTCAGTTCGAGCCGGGTTTGCTCGACGGTATCACGCAGCGGTTTGAGGGTGACCTGCTGCGCGGCCGCTTCGTCGTCGCCAATGATCAGCGCGTAACGCGCGCGACTGGCATCGGCTTTTTTCATTTGCGACTTGAAACTGCCACCGCCGCAATGCAGTACGGTATCGAGACCCGCTGCGCGCAGCGCGGATGCAACCTTCCAGGCATAGGCCTGCGCGGCCTCGCCGGCGTGAACGATGTACGCATCGGGCACCGACACCGCCAGCTTGACGCTGCCGGTCTCGATCAGCGACAACAAGCGCTCGATGCCCATCGCAAACCCGGCAGCAGGCGCGGACTTGCCGCCCAGTTGTTCGATCAGACCATCGTAACGCCCTCCTGCACAGACGGTACCTTGCGCGCCCAGCTGATCCGTCACCCACTCGAACACGGTGCGGTTGTAGTAATCAAGGCCCCGCACCAGGCGCGGGTTGATTTCGTAAGCAATTCCGTTGTCGTGCAAAATGGCCTGCAATGCCGAAAAGTGCGCCAACGCGGCTTCATCGAGCTCGTCCATCAGTTTGGGCGCGGCGTCGTTAAGCGCCTGCATGGCCGGATTTTTACTGTCCAGGATGCGCAGCGGATTGCTGTGCAGTCGCCGTTTTGCATCGTCGTCGAGCGCATCCTGATGCGCTTCAAAATAGGCAATCAGTTTGGCGCGGTGGCGCTGTCTCGATTCATGATCGCCCAGCGTGTTGATCTGCAAGCTGGGCGAAATGCCCAGTTCGCGCCATAAATCGGCACACATGATGATCAGCTCGGCATCGGTATCCGGGCCGGCAAAACCAAGCGCCTCGACCCCGACCTGATGGAACTGCCGGTAACGCCCTTTTTGCGGGCGCTCGTGCCGAAACATCGGGCCGGCGTACCACAGGCGCTTGCCACCGTCGTACAGCAGATTGTGCTGAATCACCGCGCGGACCGAGGATGCGGTGCCTTCCGGGCGCAATGCCAGCGATTCGCCGTTGAGTTCGTCGACGAAGGTATACATCTCCTTTTCGACGATGTCGGTGACCTCGCCGATGGCGCGCTTGAACAGCCCCGTATGCTCGAGAATCGGCGTCCGCATTTCGCGGTAGCCATAACGGCGCAGCCAGTCGCGCACGATCGCCTCGAACGCCTGCCAGGCAGCGGTCGTCTCGGGCAGACAGTCGTTCATGCCCCGAACAGATTGAATGGGATTGCTCATAAATTAATCAAAAAAAAAGGTCACGCAGCGCGGTAGTGGCTGCGTACGTAATCTTCGACAATCGCCTGGAACTCCTGCGCGATCTTTTCGCCTTTCAGCGTGACGGTTTTTTCGCCATCGACATACACCGGCGCAACGGGCACTTCACCGGTACCAGGCAGCGAAATACCGATATTGGCGTGTTTGGACTCACCCGGCCCATTGACCACGCAGCCCATCACCGCCACCTGCATCGACTCGACACCATCGTACTGGCCACGCCACACCGGCATCTGGTTGCGCAAATACGTCTCGATGTCCTGTGCCAACTCCTGGAATACTGTCGAGGTGGTACGGCCACAGCCGGGGCATGCCGTCACCTGCGGCGTAAACGCGCGCAGGCCCAGCGCCTGCAGGATTTCCTGACCGACCTGGACCTCCTTGGTGCGATCGCCGCCCGGCTCAGGCGTGAGTGAAATCCGAATGGTGTCGCCGATGCCTTGCTGCAGCAGCACCGACAAGGCCGCTGTCGATGCCACGATGCCCTTGCTGCCCATCCCCGCCTCGGTCAGGCCGAGATGCAGCGGGTAATCGCACGCGGCAGCCAGGTCCTGATACACCGCAATCAGATCCTGCACCCGGCTCATCTTGCAGGACAGGATGATCTTGTCGCCGCCAAGGCCCAGTTCCTCCGCCTTTTTTGCCGATTCCAGTGCCGACGCAATCATCGCGCGGCGCATTACCACCTCGGCGTCTTCCGGCTGCGGCAGGCGTGCATTGTCATCCATCATGCGAACGGCCAGCGCCTGATCGAGGCTGCCCCAGTTCACGCCGATGCGCACAGGCTTGTCGTAACGGCAGGCCACCTCGATCAGGGTTGCAAACTGCTCGTCCCGCTTGTTGCCACGCCCGAGATTGCCGGGATTGATGCGCAGCTTGGCCAGAGCCTCGGCGCACTCGGGCACCTGGGTCAGCAGCTTGTGGCCATTGAAATGGAAGTCGCCGATCAAGGGCACCCGGCAACCCAGCGCATCAAGACGATCGCGGATGCGCGGCACGGCTGAGGCGGCTTCCAGCGTGTTGACGGTGATCCGCACCAGTTCCGAGCCCGCCTCGGCAAGCGCCCGCACTTGATTCACGGTAGCCGTGATATCGACGGTATCGGTATTGGTCATCGACTGCACCACCACAGGCGCATCGCCACCGACCAAAATGTTTCCGACCCGTACCTGACGGGAATGACGACGCGCAATCTGAGACATCATGACTTCCAGAGTGGCTACTCTTCGAGGGTAAATCGGGCAACCGTGCCATCGACAAAAGGCTTCAAGTCGATGGGACGGCCGTTATAGGTAAGCGATGCCTGCTGCGCGTTGCCGATCACCAAATCGAATGGCGGCATGCCCTCAACATCCAGGCTGCTCCCCGCAGGCACCAACTTGCGCGCCAGCATCTTGCCGCTGGCGTCCTTGATTTCGGTCCACGAATCGGTACCCAGCTCAAGATGCAGCCTGCCATTCGTTGCTGCCACGACGGGCACCTCAATAGCATCAACCGGAACAACAGGGCTTACAGTCGCAGCGGAAAGAGCAGGCGACGCAGGCGCCTCGGCTTCCGGCGATATCGTCGCCGGGGCGGGAGCGGGCTTCGGGACCTGTCTGGACGTGGGCTGCGAAGCAGAAACCGGACGCGGTCGCACTTCTGCACTCTCGCTATTGAGCCACCAATAAAGCGCAACTGGCATGACGACCGCCAGCAATCCACCGCTCAACAGCAAAAGCAGCCAGGGTGAGGTAAGCCACGACCCCGGCGAAGGCGGCGGGAGCGGACTGACCGTCGCGGCTTCTGACGGTGCACCATCCATGCGCGCCAGCAAAGGCTCCGGCGCGAGCCCCAACAGGCGCGCATAGTTGCGAACGAAACCGCGCGCAAAAACCGGCTGTCCAAGGCTCGAAAAATCGTCCGTTTCCATTGCCACGATCTGACGCTGCATCAAGCGCAGGCGGACCGCAGCATTTTCAAGCGTAAGACCTTGCGCCTCGCGCGCAGCATGCAAAACGTGCCCGACCGAAGCCTGGTTCAACTCGCTCATTCGTACTTTCCTGCAAACAACAGCCGCGCCTCGTTCGAATCAGGGAAGCGCTTGCGTAATTGCAAACCATAAGCAGCCTCCTGTGCACGATCACCGAGCTTGCGCTCCAGGCGCACACCCAACCACAGGCTTTCGGCCGACTGCGGTGCCAGTTCGTCATGCCGATCCAGCAACCGTCGCGCATCCATCAACCGCCCCTGGCGAAAATTCAGGCTGGCCAGCTTTAGAAAGGTATTGGGGTTGTCGGGTTGCAGCTTGAGCGCTTTTGTCAGACTGCTTTCAGCCAACGACAAGTCGCCCTTTTTTTCGGCGCACAAACCCGCATAGGTCATCGCCATTTCAGGCTGTGCATAGAGGGGGTTGCTCAATGCCTCGGTGAGTTGCGCAAGCCCCGCGTCATATTGGCCGCGGGTACAGAGAAACCACCCAAAACGGGTGCGTGCATTGGAGTCATTCGGGTTCAGCTCAAGGGCGCGGCGAAAGTTCTCGCTGGCTAACTTGTCTTCCGCCAGATCCATATAAACCAGACCATAAACGCTGTAGGCCGGGCCATATTGGCTATCGGCCGTAATTGCCTTGCGCAGCTCATCAAGCGCAGTTTTGTACTGCGCACGCTCGTAATAGGCCGCCGCCAGCTCGGTGTAAGTGCTCGCGCGCTGAGTGGCCGCGCTGGCTCCCCCCATACTGGAAAATCCGCTGGTTTTTGGCTCGACAGGCTGCTTGCTCACGGCACACCCAGCCAACAACGCTGCACCCAGCAGCATCCATGTTTTCATGCGGCCTCCTGCTTCAACCGCTTCATCACGCGCCCGCTCTTGTCGGCCACCTTGCCTGCCAGCTGGCCGCACGCCGCGTCGATGTCGTCACCGCGCGTCTTGCGCGTGGTGACGACATAGCCCGCGTCCTGCAATATTTCACGGAACGCGCGCAGCGTGTCGTGACGCGGTTTTTCATAACCCGAATCGGGAAACGGATTGAACGGGATGAGATTGAACTTGCACGGCACCTCGCGCGTCAGTTCGATCAACTGGCGCGCGTGTTCAGGCTGATCGTTCACCCCAGCCAGCATCACGTACTCGAAGGTAATGAAATCGCGCGGCGCATGCACCAGATAGCGCTGGCAAGCCGCCATCAACTCGCGCAGTGGATATTTCCTGTTGATCGGCACGATCTGGTCGCGCAGCGCGTCGTTCGGCGCATGCAGCGACACGGCCAGCGCCACCGGGCAGCGCTCGGCCAGGCGGTCCATCGCCGGCACGATACCCGAGGTTGACACCGTGACGCGCCGCCGCGACAAGCCGTAGGCGTGATCGTCGAGCATGACGCGAAGCGCCGTCACCACGTTCTCGAAATTCGCCAGCGGCTCGCCCATGCCCATCATCACGACGTTGGTCACCGGACGTTCAGCAATCTCGCCACTGGTACGGTTCACCTCGCCGCGCAGGCTGTTATTCGCCACCCACAACTGGCCGATGATTTCCGCCACGGAAAGGTTGCGGTTGAAACCCTGCCGCCCGGTCGAACAGAACGTGCACTCAAGCGCACACCCGACCTGCGACGACACGCACAGCGTGCCGCGGTCGTCTTCCGGAATGAACACCGTCTCGATGCCGTTGGCGACGCCGACATCGAACAGCCACTTGCGCGTGCCATCGCTGGACGTATGCGCATAGCTGATTGCAGGCGCCTGCACCACCGCATGCAACTGCAATTTCTCGCGCAGGCTTTTGGCAATGTCGGTCATCTGCGCGAAATCGGCCACTCCGGACTGGTGCATCCAGTGGAACACCTGCTTGGCACGAAAGGGCTTCTCGCCGAGTTCAGTGAACCAGGCGGTCAGTCCTTCGAGGTCTAAATCGAGCAGATTCTGCGGCATCAACCCAACCGATCAACGGCTATACACTTCGCTCGCGGGGAAGAAATAAGCGATTTCCTGCGCAGCGGTTTCCGGTGCATCGGAACCATGCACAGCGTTGGCATCGATGCTTTCAGCGAAATCAGCGCGAATGGTGCCGGGTTCAGCCTTTTTCGGGTCGGTTGCGCCCATCAGTTCGCGGTTCTTGGCAATGGCGTCTTCGCCTTCCAGCACTTGCAACACCACCGGCCCCGAAATCATGAAGTCGACCAGGTCCTTGAAGAAAGGGCGCTCGCGATGCACGCCGTAAAAACCTTCGGCCTCCTGGCGCGACAGGTGCTTCATCTTCGACGCCACCACCTTGAGGCCATTGCTCTCAAAGCGGCTGACGATCTTGCCGATCACGTTC
>NCCT01000157.1 GCA_002279795.1 Hydrogenophilales bacterium 12-61-10 | reverse complement strand
ACGGCACGATCTCGTCGAGCAGCTTGCCGGCGATCGCCCAGTTCTCGTCCGGCAGTTCCTCGAACGCGATATAGGTATACGACGCGGGTTTGCCGGCGTGGCGCTCCAGCGTGGCGGTGATTTCCTCGGCGACTTTCTGCTTCTGCTCGCGGGTGAGGCTGCCGGCGAGCTTGATGGTGACGACAGGCATGGTCAGTCCTTCGCTTGGATTTGTTCGAACACCGCCGCGAACATCTCCGGAGTGAGGCGGCGCGTCTGGGTATTGTAGCGGGAGCAGTGGTAGCTGCTGACCAGCCTTCTGCCGTCGGGAAAGCGGTAGTCGCTGGCGTGGCTAAACGGGTAATCCTTCAGTTTGAGACCGAGTGCGCGCAGCACCGCCTGATGGGCGATCTGGCCCAGCGCGAGGATGCTGGCGTGCGCGGGCAACCCTGCGAGTTCGGCTGCCAGAAAATGATTACACTCGCGGATTTCAGCGGGTTCCGGCTTGTTGGCGGGCGGCAGGCATTTGACCGCGTTGGTGATGCGGCAGCCGATGAGCTGCAAGTCGTCGTCGGCAGAGATCGATTGCGGCGCACTGGCATAGCCGAACTGGTGCAGGGTTTGGTACAGCAGGATTCCGGCGTGGTCACCGGTGAACGGACGTCCACTGCGGTTGGCTCCGTGCATGCCCGGGGCGAGCCCGACAATCAACAGGCTGGCTTGCGGGTCGCCGAAGGGCGCCACTGGGCGCGCGTGATAATCAGGATGTTTGATGCGAACCGCGTCGAGAAAGCAGGCGAGGCGTGGGCAAGCTCGACAGTCGGGATCAAACCAACTGGATGGGAATGAAGTGGGCATGCGCGAAGTCCGGTACGGAAGCTGCGATTGTAGGGGGTGAGGGCTGACGGGATGCATCCGGGTCGAGTGATTCTCGCAGCCGGGCTGGGCACAAACTAAAGTGTCGTGCAAACATTGCCGTTTTATCCTGTGCGCTGCTGTATTCAGCGTCAACTCATGGGGTTTAGCGGGGGTAAAGATGTCGCAGCATGCAAAAGGCCTGGCGGGCTGGCTGGCTTATCTGGGAGAAGCCGATATCCCCGTGCTGAAAAGCAGTGCGCGCGCGCTCGAACGGCTGCATGCCGACGAATCGCTGCTTAATCCGCGCAGCATTGCCAATGTGGTGACCGATGATCCGTTGATGACGGTCAAG
>NCCT01000106.1 GCA_002279795.1 Hydrogenophilales bacterium 12-61-10 | reverse complement strand
TTTTCCGTCTCGCGAACTTCGGTCAGATAACTGGCAAGCGTCGTCAATTCCGCGGTACGGTCGCTCACCATTCGTTCGAGATTGTCTTTCTCGGCGACCAGCATCTGGTTGATTTTTCGACGCAATCTGTATTGCTTCTGGTTTTCGGTAATGGCCAGCAGCAGCAGCACCAGGGCGGCGACAGCAAGCACTACGGTGACAATCTGGGTTTGGCGGAAGCTGGTCACCGACTGCCGGACGTCGATCATGTTCTGCATCGTCAATGTGCGCCTGACAGCCCGATGTTCTGCGGCATAGCGCGCCATGATCCGTGAGCTATGCAACACCGATTGCTTTTCCTGTGTTTCGCCGCGCGTCGCCCTTCGGATCTGGATTTCCATGTAGGCAACCGATTCAAGCGCGGTTTTCACAAGACGGTCGATGGCGATTTCGTCCTTGATATCCGCGCTGATGGATTGGATGTCATCACGAATCACGCGGGCTGTTGCATTGAAGCGGTCCAGATATTCAGGGTCGCGCGTAATCGCATACCCGCGCGAAATCGATTGTGCCTGTGCCATGTGCAGTCGCAACTGATCGACATGGTCTGTGTGCAGGTTGGTTAACGCTACGCGCGACAAGGCCTCCAGGCCGGCACTGGCCTGCATGTAGCTGGCTACCAGTGTCGCGATCAGGATGGCAATGCCGAACGCGAGCGTCAGGTGCAATCTTCGCCGCACCGGGTCGCGCTCAAGCGTCTCGCTGCCCGCGGAGGAGGCTTGTTCGAGCGGTAAATCATTTACATGCTGAGCTGACATGGCAATCTCGGGTGGATGGAGGCGGGCAACCACGCAAGGCGGTCAGAGGAGCAGGAATTGTCCCACAAGGCTATCCGCCACATCCGACAGACGGCCAGCGAGTTCAATCATACGATGACTGCAAGCCTTCCCGCTGTGTCGCTCGATGGGGCACATGGGGTGGCTTGCATTGCCATCCGCTAACTTTTCTAACTTTTGGGAGAACTCTCATGAAAACAATTCTTGCATTGCTGCTGACGTCTACTTTTGTCTTGACCGGATGCAACACCGTTGCAGGTGCCGGCAAGGACCTGGAGCGAGGGGGCGAAAAGGTACAGGACACCGCACGGGATACGCAGGAAAAAATGTAATTCCAGACCCGCCCGGGCACGCAATGTGGCCCGGGTTTTTACTGGTTTTTTTTGAATCTTGTCCAAGGAGTTGCATATGCGTTCGACTGCACAATCCACTTTAAACAAGCCCGCTGCCGAAGCCGGTGATCCCTCAGCGTTTCTGACGGATATCAAGACCCTGCGTGCGCGTGCCCGTCAGCAGATCGACGAAGGCGCGGTCACGCACGACTACGGACTCAATGCCGAGGTCGCTGTCAGCGTGTTGAACGCCGCGCTTGCAACCGAACTGATCTGTACCCTGCGTTACCGTCAACATGCATTCGTGGCCAAGGGCATCAATGCCGAACCGATTGCCCAGGAGTTTTTGGTGCACTCCAATGAAGAACTTGCTCATGCCGACCTGCTGGCCAAGCGCATTGTGCAACTCGGCGGCAAGCCGGAAATGGAGCCCGCCAAACTGGGGCAGCGCAGTCATTCGGAGTACACCACGTGTGACACGCTGGAAGACATGATCCGTGAAAACCTGGTGGCTGAACGGATTGCGATCGAAAGCTATCGCGAGATGATCAGCTACTTCGCCCAATACGACCCCACCACCCGCACGATGCTGGAAGGCATTCTTGCGATTGAAGAAGACCATGCTGATGAGTTGGCGGATCTGCTGCACGCCTGACATGCGGCTTTTGCCGCAACAACAATAACCCGGCTCAAGCAGGTATCGGGTCAACCTCCCGTTGATTGACGCGTGAAATCGGGATGTCGCGTGAACGTTTTTTTACCTCGTACAGGTTTTATGCAGTGCAACCCTAAGGAAATGAATCATGGGAATCGGAACCATATTACTCATCGTGCTTGTCTTGATCCTGGTCGGTGCCATTCCGGCATGGCCGCATAGCCGCAGTTGGGGCTACGGCCCGAGCGGGGCGATTGGCTTGATTGTGGTCATCCTCATCGTGCTCTTGCTGATGGGACGGATTTGACCCAGCACAATGCCGCCCGGATGCAGATGACCCTTCTGGCAGGGCGGCCCGGGATGGTGGCAAACGGCTGAATGATGCATACGCCTTGGCATTTGAGCATGACGGGCATGCTGGCGCTGGGCTTGTCCGGGTTTGCCGAGCGCGAACCGCATCAGCCTGTTGCGCGACAGTGATGGGTATGGGCTGGCCGAGGTGCGCACGGCGCTGTTGCAGGGGCTGAATTCACCCTTTGGCAGGCCTTGATCGGCCGGTCGCTCTGTGTGGCCGATGCCGTCGTTGTGCTGCAGTTCCCCTGCCGCAGCAGGGAAGCCGGTTGTTTCACTGCCTGCAGGCCCCATCAATCACCACTGGACCCAAAATCTGATCGCCAGCCCGGATGGCAACACGCTGTATGTGACGGTCGGCCCGAACAGCAATGTCGGCGAGTGTGGTTCGTGGAACCGCAAGCCACGCGGAGGTTACAAGGTCGTGTTCGTGCCGTTTTCCCTGGGCAAGCCCAATGGGCGGCCGCTGGATGTCTTGACCGGTTTCGTCAGCTCTGGTTGTGATACCAACGGCCGTCCGTCGGCGTTGCCATCGATCGGACAGGCGCGCTACTGGTCGCGGACGATGTCGGGAATGTGATATCGCGGGTGACAGGCGGTTGCTTGGCCGTTAACGCCCGCGTGAATCCTAAAGTAGTGTATGGATCGGCGCCTGGCCCAGGCATGAAACGTAAAAAAGCCCGCTTAAGCGGGCTTTTTTACGACTGCAAATAAGTGGGGTGGACGATGGGGCTCGAACCCACGACAACAGGAATCACAATCCTGGACTCTACCAACTGAGCTACGTCCACCACTGCTAACTAGTTAAAACCTTGGCTACTACTCAAACTAAATCTTGGCCTGCCCGACAGGAATCGAACCTGTAACCCCCAGCTTAGAAGGCTGGTGCTCTATCCGGTTGAGCTACGGGCAGAGCGTTACTGAATCCTTCGGGCGCCATCTTTTAAAATATTGGGGTGGTCGGGGTGAGGGGATTCGAACTCCTGACATCCTGCTCCCAAAGCAGGCGCGCTACCGGGCTGCGCTACACCCCGAAATCCTGACAATGCAATGCTGCTGCATTTCGGAGAAGCGAGATAATACATGGGCAATGCGGCCGTGGTCAATTTTAGCTTGAGTAAAGTGGGCGGTTTCCGGGAAAATCGCCTATTTGCATCAGGGTGGACTGAATGAGCGCACGTATTCTTGACGGCAAGGCCATGGCTGACACCATACTCGCCGTGGTTCACGACAAGGTGGCCGAGCGTGAGGTGCAGGGCAAACGCCCGCCCGGTCTGGCCGTGATCCTGGTGGGTGACGATGCCGCTTCGGCCGTTTATGTGCGCAACAAGAAACGCGCCTGTGAACGCGCCGGCGTGACCAGCGTGGCACATGACCTGCCAAGCGCGACGACGCAGGAACAGGTGCTCGCGCTGATCGACCAGCTCAATGCCGATTCGGCCATTGACGGCATTCTGGTGCAACTGCCCCTGCCCGAGCATATCGACACCGAAACGGTGATCGAGCGCATCCAGCCGAACAAGGACGTCGACGGTTTTCACCCCTACAACATCGGCCGCCTGGCGGTAAAAATGCCGACCCTGCGGCCATCCACGCCGCGCGGCATCATGACACTGTTGCGCGCCACCAATGAGGAATTGCGTGGCAAGAACGCGGTGATGGTCGGCGCATCGAATATCGTCGGCCGGCCGATGAGTCTGGAGCTGTTGCTGGCCGGTTGCACCATCACGGTCTGTCACAGCGCGACGCGCGATCTGGAAAGCTTTGTCCGCTCGGCCGAAATCCTGGTGGTGGGGGTGGGCAAGCCGCGCATGATTCCAGGCGACTGGATTCGCGAAGGCGCGATCGTGATCGACGTTGGCATCAACCGCCTGGCTGACGGCAAGCTGGTCGGCGATGTCGATTTTGACGCCGCTGTTCAGCGCGCCAGCTGGATCACGCCGGTGCCCGGCGGGGTGGGGCCGATGACTGTTGCGACCCTGCTGGAAAATACCCTCGAAGCGGCCTTGATGCACAACCCCTGACGGGGCGCGTGTGGTCAGAGTTGGTGCAGCGCCTTGAGATAGGCCACATCGACAAACGCCCGCTCCAGGTCGGGGCCAGCGATCAGCTGGTTGGGTTCGCCGGGGTCGCCCAGGTCGGACAGTACGACTGCGGCGCCGCTGAAGTCATGATCGAGTGTGTAATCGTTGACTGTGATCAGCGTTTTCAGGTCTGCGCCGAGGCTGGCGTGCAGTCCGTTCTCGGAATCCTCGAAGGCGAGACAGTCGGCGGCCTGCAGTCCCATTTTTTCCAGTGCGTAGAAATAGATATCGGGGGCCGGTTTTTTGGCCGGCACAATGTCGCCTGCGGCAATGACCTCGAACCAGTCCTGGGTTCCGGCACCCAGGCTGTGTTCCAGCAAGACGGTGACGTTTTCCGGTGTGGTGGTGGTGGCGATCGCCAGCCGCAGACCGGCGGCACGTGCCTCGATCAGTAAACGCTTGACGCCGGGGCGGATCGGAATGCCACCGTGCGCGGCGAGCGCGGCGTAATGGCGGGTTTTGCTTTTGTGCAGTTCGGCCACCATTGCGTCGAAGTCGGCCGGCTTTTGGTAGTCCGGGCGAAACTGCTCGACGTAGTACTTCATGCGTTCCTTGCCACCGGTGACGGCAAGCAGCTTGCCGTAGAGGGCAACATCCCAGTGCCAGTCGAGACCGGCATCGGAAAAGGCCTGATTGAACGCGGGGCGGTGGCCGTCGCGCTCGGTATCGGCAAGGGTGCCGTCAACGTCGAAAATAAGGGCTTGAAGGGTCATTTGGGTTGCGGCGTGAATGCCTTTTGAGTTTTAATCGGGCTGGATTTTACTGAAAGTTGCCAAATCCGTGGAATCGTTGGGTTTATGCCGGGAGGCCAATTCATTCAGTGAAACCGGACGAAGAGTACCCGAATGCATTTCAACTCACGCCCGTTCTTTTCAGCTCGGCAGGCCTGCCCTGCCGCAATATCCAAACGCTCCTTCCTTTGAAAACAGGCACGCACCATGGCAGATACAGACGAGTTTGACCGTTACTACAATGGCTTGCTTTACAGCGTCATGCGCTGGGACCAGTTGACGGCGTTTTGGCAAAAACTTGACGCCGGGGCGGGGTGGTATCTGTATGCCGTGGGGCAGGATGTGCCGACAACGCCTTCTGCGGCCGACAAGGTGAAACAGTTCATGGGGGAAATGGACGAACTGCTGCGGCGTGAACATCATGAGGATTACTGCGCGATCGTGTATGCAGACAATCTCGATGCGCCCAATTTCATCAAGATCTACGACCCCAATCACCTGGGGAGTTCATGTGGCTCCAGTGCAACCAAGTCGAGCATCCTTCCCGGCTGGCTGATGAGTAAAACGCCCCCGCGCGAGCTTGAAATGAATGGGATTGTGACCGGCCAGCGCAAACGCTGGTGGCAGACTTTCCTGGGTAACATGGCCTGAATTCGGAGGTCACCGGCAATAAAAAACGCGCCATCTGGCGCGTTTTTTATTGCCGGAGCATGCGCAAGCGCAAGCCAGGCGATTCAGCTTGCCTGTTCGTCAGACGCTTCCGGAGCGGCCACCACCGGCGCAGCGGGCACCTCTTCGAGCAGCGCCTTCATCGACAGTCGCAGGCGGCCTTTTTCATCAGCCTCCAGAATTTTCACCTTGACGATCTGGCCCTCCTTCAGGTGGTCGCCGATGGCGTTGACGCGCTCGTGGGCGATCTGCGAAATGTGAAGCAGGCCGTCTCGGCCCGGCAGCACGTTGACGATCGCGCCGAAGTCCAGCAGCTTGATGACCGGGCCTTCGTAGAC
>NCCT01000012.1 GCA_002279795.1 Hydrogenophilales bacterium 12-61-10 | reverse complement strand
ACTCGGCCTGGGGCAGTCGACCTGCGTCGGCATCGGCGGCGACCCGATCAAGGGCATGGATTTCATCGATTGCCTGGAAATGTTCGAAGCCGATCCGCAAACCGAGGCGGTGATTCTGGTCGGCGAAATCGGCGGCAGCCGCGAGGAAGAGGCAGCCGAATACATCCGTTCCAACATGAAGAAGCCGGTGGCAGCCTACATTGCCGGCCGCACCGCGCCCAAAGGCAAGCGCATGGGCCACGCCGGCGCGATCATTGCTGGCGGTGCGGGCACGGCGGACGCCAAAATCCGCGCGCTTGAAGCTGCGGGCGCAGTGATCGCGCAAAGCCCGGCGGGGCTGGGCGAAGCCGTGCAAGCTGCGATCGCTGCGCGTTGACACTCATCACCCCATGAAACTCGCTATCGCTCAACTCAACCTGGTGGTCGGCGACATTGGCGGCAACACCGCACAATTGCTGGCGGCAGCGCATGCAGCGCAGGCTGCAGGCGCGTCCCTGTTGCTGACACCGGAGATGTCGATCTGCGGGTATCCCGCAGAAGACCTGGTGCTGCGGGCAGATTTTTGCGCGGCATGCGAGGCGGCGCTGAACCGGATCGTCGAAGACGCGCCGCCCGAACTTGCGCTGATCGTGGGGTATCCCGAACGCAGCGACGGCTGTCTGTATAACGCGGTTGCGCTGGTTCGCGGAGGCAAGGTCGAAGCCGTATACCGCAAGCATCATCTGCCGAATCATTCGGTATTCGATGAGCAGCGCGTGTTCGACAGCGCCAATCGGCCTTGCGTGTTTGCCTGCGGCGGCATCCGCTTCGGGCTCAATATCTGCGGCGACATCTGGGAGCCGGGGCCGGCGAAATGGGCCAAAGAGGTTGGTGCGGAATGGCTGCTGGTCCCCAATGCCTCGCCCTTTCATTTGAACAAGCAGCGTGAACGCTACGCAGTGGCGCGCTCGCGCCAAACCGAGTCGGCCATTCCCATCGTGTATGCCAATCTGGTGGGCGGACAGGACGAACTGGTGTTTGATGGCGCGTCGTTTGTGATGGACGCCGAGGGTGAAGTGGCGGTGCAACTGCCTTGCTGGCAGGCAGGATTGTTCTATCTTGAACTCGACCGCCATACCGCGCAAGGCGAGCAGTGCGCATTGCCGTCCGAGGATGCGGCGGTCTATGACGCGCTGGTGCTGGCGGTGCGCGACTATGTTGGAAAAAATGGATTCAAGGGCATTCATCTCGGTTTGTCGGGCGGCATCGATTCTGCGCTGACGCTGGCGATTGCGTTCGATGCGCTGGGCGCGGACAAGGTGCACGCAGTGATGATGCCGTCGGACTACACCGCGAACATCAGCATGGAAGACTCTCGCGACATGGTGCAGCGGCTCGGTGTGCGCTATTCAGAAATCGCGATCAAGCCAGTGTTCGACGCTTTTTTGGCGCAACTGGCAGGTGAGTTTGTTGGGCGGACGGCCGACACCACGGAAGAAAATCTGCAGGCAAGAACGCGCGGCACCTTGCTGATGGCGTTGTCGAACAAGTTTGGCACCCTCGTGTTGACCACCGGCAACAAGAGTGAAATGGCGACCGGCTACGCCACGCTATATGGCGACATGGCCGGCGGTTTTGCCGTGCTGAAGGACGTGGCGAAAACGCGGGTGTTCCGGTTGGCCAATTATCGCAATGGTTTGTCCGAGATTATTCCGCAACGCACCATTGACCGCCCACCGTCGGCTGAACTGCGCCCCGACCAGACCGACCAGGACAGCTTGCCACCGTATGAGATGCTGGATGCGATACTGGAAGCTTATGTCGAGCGCGACCTGTCGGCATGCGATATTGTCGCGGTGGGATTTGACCCGGCTACGGTGAAACGTGTGATCCGCATGGTCGATCTCGCCGAATACAAACGCCGTCAGGCCGCACCGGGTCCACGCATTACGCCGCGCAATTTTGGCAAGGACCGCCGTTATCCCATCACCTCGAAATACCGACCCGAAGGAGTTTTATCGTGAAAAAAATAGAAGCCATCATCAAACCATTCAAGCTCGATGAAGTGCGCGAAGCGCTGTCTGATATTGGCGTAACCGGCCTGACCGTTACCGAAGTCAAGGGATTCGGCCGGCAGAAAGGCCACACCGAGCTGTATCGCGGCGCGGAATATGTGGTGGATTTTCTGCCCAAGGTCAAACTGGAAATCGTGATTGCCGACAGCCTGGTGGATCGCGCAATCGAAGCCATCGTTACCGCTGCGCGCACCGGAAAAATCGGCGACGGCAAGATATTCGTCACCAATATGGAACAGGTGATACGGATACGGACCGGTGAAACCGGCGAAACGGCTATTTAAGCCGCTTCACGCCGTTTATTACCAGATGCTGTACCAGGGGCGGCCTTCGAGATCGATGCCCTTGGCAAATTTGCTGTTCGGAAAATTGAGATTCAGCACGCGCAGGGCGTCGTCGCGCAAGGTGATGAGCTGCAGTTTGTCGTAGGACACCACCATGATCGCCAGGGCCTCTTCCAGCGCTGGTGCTTCGGGGTAGTTCTTCAGCACTTCGCGCGCGCGGTTGGCCGAAGCGACCCAGGCTTCACGCTTCATATAGTATTTGGCGACGTGGACTTCGTTGCTGGCCAGCGCGTTCAGCAGGTAGTTCATGCGGGCCCGCGAGTCTTCCGCATATTTGCTGTCGGGAAAGCGGGTGACCAGCTCCTTGAACGTGAGGAAGGCATCGCGCGCGGCCTGGGGATCGCGCTCGCTCATGTCCTGTTCGACCAGATTGCCCAGCAGGCCCAGGTCGTCGTTAAAATTCGCCAGCCCCTTTAGATAGAAGGCGTAATCGACGTTAGGGTGGTTGGGGTGCAGTTTGATGAAGCGGTCGCATGCGGCAATGGCGGAAATCGGCTCATTGTCCTTGTAATAGGCGTAAGCCACTTCCAGTTGAGCCTGCTGCGCGTAGCGGCCAAACGGGTAGCGCGACTCCAGCGTTTCAAATAACTTGACGGCGCGCTCGTAGTTGCCCTCGTTGAGATTATCCTTGGCTTCCGCGTAGAGTTTTTGCGCGGACCAGCCCGAGGTTTCATCCTTGATTTCGGGCAACCCGCTACAGCCTCCCAAACCCAGCGCGAGGGCCAGCGTCATAGCGCCCAGCGACCGTTTCAGGCCTGGCATCATATTGAATGTAGTAGAACCGGAACAATGTTGCTTAAGCATGGAAAAAGACACAGAAAATTCGTCTGACGATTATAAGGGAATAAGCGAAGACAGCGTTCGCGAGCTGGTGATTCCCAACGAGCAGGGCGGCCAGCGCCTGGATCAGGCCTTGTCGGCCTTGTTGCCGGAGTTTTCGCGCAACCGCATCCAGAACTGGATCCGCGCTCGCAAGATCGAGGTGGACGACGCTTTTCCCTCGACCAAGATGAAGGTCTTCGGCGGCGAATCGGTGCGGGTCGAAATCGAAGTCGATCCCAACGCCACGCCGGATGCGCCGGAAGCGATTCCGCTCGACATCGTGCATCAGGATCCCATGCTGCTGGTCGTCAACAAGCCGGTAGGGCTGGTGGTGCATCCGGGCAGCGGCAACCGCAGCGGCACGCTGCTGAATGCGCTGCTGCACTGGGTGCCGCAGGTGGCCGAGCTGCCGCGCGCGGGGATCGTGCACCGGCTGGACAAGGACACCTCGGGGCTGCTGGTCGTGGCCAAAACCCTGCCCGCGCATACCGATCTGGTTCGTCAGCTGCAGGCGCGCACGGTCAAGCGCGAATATATGGCGCTGGTGTATGGCGAGGTCGATCATGACGGCACTGTCGACGAGCCGCTGGCGCGCGACCCCCACAACCGCACCAAGCGTTGTGTTCACAGCATGGGCAAGCAGGCGATCACGCACTACGAAGTGGTCGAGCGTTTCCCTTCCAATTTCACTTTGTTGCGCTGCAAGCTGGAAACCGGGCGCACACACCAGATCCGGGTTCACATGCAGCATATCGGCCACCCGCTGGTGGGCGACGATGTCTACAGCGCCAGCCGTCGCAGCCACTTCAAGATTCCGTTTCCGCGCCAGGCACTGCATGCCGAGCGGCTGGGCCTGATTCATCCCTTGTTCAAGGATCCAGTGCAATGGGAATGCCCGCTGCCCGCCGATTTCGAGTCGCTGCTCGCCGCCCTGCGCGAAGATATTCCCTGGACTGCCTGAAGCTGGCAGCGTCTGCATGATCGTTCCTGACTGGCCTGCGCCGTCCCGCGTCAAAAGCCTGATGACCACCCGCGAGGGCGGCGTCAGCCACGCGCCGTGGGCCAGCTTCAATCTGGGCGATCACGTCGGTGATGATCTCGCTCATGTGGCGGCCAACCGTGCGCATTTGCGTCAGGGCTTGCCATCCGAGCCGGGCTGGTTGAAGCAGGTCCACAGCGCATCGGTGGTTGAAACCGGCGCAGACGTGCCGCAAGCCGATGCTTCGTTCACCCGTCAGACCGGAACGGTCAGCGTCGTCCTCACGGCGGACTGCTTGCCGGTGCTGTTCTGCGACCGCGCAGGCAGCGTGGTCGCAGCCGCGCATGCCGGCTGGCGCGGGCTGGCGGATGGCGTGCTGGAATCAACCGTGGCGGCGATGAAGGTGCCGCCGGCTGGAATCCTGGCCTGGATGGGCGCCGCCATCGGCCCGCAGGCATTCGAGGTAGGCGACGAGGTGCGGCAGGTGTTTGTCGCCCAGCATCCGCAAGCCGCCGCAGCGTTTGTTGCGCATGCGCCCGGCAAATGGCTGGCGGACATCTACCTGCTGGCGCGCATCCGCCTGCAGGGTCTCGGTGTGAAAGCGGTTTATGGTGGCGGACGCTGCACGTTTACCGAATCGGAGCGCTTTTTTTCCTATCGCCGCGACGGCGTGACCGGGCGGATGGCTGCGCTGATCTGGCTGGAATAGCCGCTAAAGGTCTGGCCGCACGCGCAGGTAACGCGGAAAACGCGGCATGCCGTTTTTGGTCAGATGCTGGTAGCGGTAGGTGATGCGGGTGCCGATGGGCGGCGGCTGGCGGCGCAGCGCATCGGACAAACCGCTGCCCATATGAAAACGCCGTCCATCCGGCATTTCCATCTCCAGCGCGCCGGTCATGTCCTGATATTTCCCCTTGCCCGGCTTGTAGCCAACCACCACCGCCTCGGCATCCTGCCAGGGTTTCAGTTTGAGCAGCACATCGCTGCGTCCGGTCAGATAGGGCGCGTCGGCGCGATGCAGCATCAGGCCTTCGCCGCCTGCCTTGACCACGGCGTCGAGGCGCCGCATCAGTTCGGCGCGATCAGCCACGCGTGACTGCCCGACCGCCTGTAGCCAGGGCACGCCCGCATGGGCAGCCAGTGCCCGCATTTGCTGGACGCGGGCGCTGAAATCGCCCGTGGCGCCAGGCAGTTCAAACACCCAATAACGCACCTGCCGCCATTCGGAGTCGACCGCTTCGAGCTTGCGCACCGTGCCGGACAGCGCATCGAACTGGTCGCGGGCAATCCACAGTTCACCATCGAGCGCAGTAGCGGGAAAGCCTTCCGTGAACCATGCCGGCGCCGCAACCACGCCGCCGCCACGAAAGCGCAGCCTTTTGCCGTCCCACTGCGCGCGCACGCCGTCGTATTTTTCGCTTACCCAGTATTGCGTCACATCGACGTGCTCGGCGTACACGCCGGCCAGCAGCATCGCCGGCGCAGGCGGCAGCGTATCCGCCCACGCGCACTGGGCGGCCAGCAGCAGCGCCAGCAGGATGCGTTTCAGTCCAGCCATTTATGCAGAAACTGGGCCTGCCCCAGCGCGGGATCGAGCTGATAGGCGGTAAACCCCAGCCGTTGATACAGCGCGCGCGCCTGGGTGTTGCCGTCCAGCACTTCGAGCGTGAGCTTGCAGGCGCCGCGCGCAAGGGCGATCGCCTCGACGGCGGCGAACATCCGCGTGGCAATGCCGCGCCCGCGATGGCTGGGCAGCACGACCACATCGTGCACATTCACCAGCGGGCGGCAGGCAAAGGTCGAAAAGCCTTCGATGGCGTTGATCAGGCCAACGGGCGTGGCGCCGTCGAACGTCATCACGCTGAAGATGAACGGCCGTGCGGCGAGCTGGGCAACCAGGTTGGCGCGCGCAAAAGCGGATAACGCCTCGCCGCCGCCAGCCGGTTCGCACGCATAGCTGTCGAGCAGATCGACCAGCCCGGAGGCGTGGGCAGCGTTGGCGTAATCAACGCGAAAAATCTCAACCATCGGCCTGAATCCGCATCGACAAATCGACTGCGCGAATATGCTTGGTGAGGCTGCCGATGGAAATGCGGTCCACCCCGGTTTCGGCCACTGCGCGCACCGTGTCCAGCGTGATGTTGCCCGATGCTTCGAGCAGGGCGCGGCCGTGGGTGACCTGCACCGCGTGGCGCATATCGGCGAGGCTGAAGTTGTCGAGCAGGATCAGCGGCGCGCCCGCCGCCAGCGCCTGTTCAAGCTCGTCCAGGGTTTCCACCTCGATCTGCACGCTGACGGCGCCGCCTGCCAGCTGGAACGCCGCTTGCAAAACCTGCGCAATGCCGCCCGCCGCCGCGATATGGTTTTCCTTGATCAGGATGCCGTCGTACAGCCCCACGCGCTGGTTCTGTCCGCCACCGGTCCGCACCGCGTATTTCTCGGCGATGCGCAGGCCGGGCAAGGTTTTGCGCGTATCGAGGATGGCGGCGTGGGTACCGCGCACGGCGTCGACATAAGGGCGCGTTGCCGTCGCGACAGCCGACAGGGTTTGCAGAAAGTTCAGCGCCGGGCGCTCGGCGGAGAGCAGGGCGCGGGCATGGCCGCTGATTTCCACCAGCACGTCATCGGCGGCGACGGTATCGCCCTCGCTGACCCGCCAGTCGGTCACGCAGTCCGGGTCGAGCGCGCGGAAACAGGCGTCGAACCAGGGCCGGCCGGCGATCACGGCAGGCTCGCGGGTGATGACCCGAGCGTGCGCCCTCTGGCTGGCCGGTATGAGCTGGGCGGTGAGATCGCCGCTGCCGACATCCTCGTCAAGAGCGCGGGCGACATCGGCGTGGATCGAGTCGGCAAGTAACGGGTTGAGCTTTAATTCGGACACGGAGGGTTGAAATCGCCTGGGCAGGCTATATGTTGAGGTCATTGAATATACCTTAGCCGAGGCCCACCCATTATGCGTTTTGACAAGCTCACCACCCAGTTCCAGCAAGCCTTTTCCGACGCTCAAAGTCTCGCCGTCGCGGGCGACAGCGCTTATATCGAGCCGCAGCACCTGCTGCTGGCGCTGCTGAATCAGGAAGGCGGCGGCGCCGGGGCCATCCTGTCGCGCGCCGGCGCCCAGGTGCCTGCACTGAAGACGGCGCTGACTCAGGCGCTGACGCGTCTGCCCAAGGTTGAAGGGCAGGGCGGCGAGGTAACGATCTCGCGCGACCTCAATAACCTGCTGAACCTGACCGACAAGGAGGCGATGAAGCGCAACGACGCCTTCATCGCCTCCGAACTGTTCCTGCTGGCGGCACTGGACGACAAGGGTGAAACCGGGCGTCTGATGAAGCAGCACGGCGCACAGAAAGCAGCGCTGGAACAGGCCATCCAGTCCGTTCGCGGCGGAGAAAACGTGCAGTCGCAGGAGGCCGAAGGCCAGCGCGAGGCGCTCGCCAAGTACACGCTCGACCTGACCGAGCGCGCACGCGACGGCAAGCTCGACCCGGTGATCGGCCGCGACGACGAAATCCGCCGCGCGATCCAGATCCTGCAGCGCCGCACCAAGAACAACCCGGTGCTGATCGGCGAACCCGGCGTCGGCAAAACCGCTATCGTCGAAGGCCTGGCGCAGCGCATCGTCAACGACGAAGTGCCTGAAACCCTCAAGGGCAAGAAGGTGCTGGTGCTCGACCTGGCTGCGCTGCTGGCCGGCGCCAAATATCGTGGCGAATTCGAAGAGCGGCTGAAAGCCGTGCTCAAAGAGCTGGCGATGGACCCGGGCCGCTACATCGTTTTCCTCGACGAATTGCACACCCTGGTCGGCGCCGGCAAGGCCGAAGGCGCGATGGACGCCGGCAACATGCTGAAGCCGGCGCTGGCGCGTGGCGAACTGCATTTGATTGGCGCGACCACGCTCGACGAATACCGCAAATATGTGGAGAAAGACGCCGCGCTGGAGCGCCGCTTCCAGAAGGTGCTGGTGGACGAACCCAGCGTCGAATCGACCATCGCCATTCTGCGCGGTCTGCAGGAGCGTTACGAACTGCACCACGGCGTCGACATCACCGACCCGGCGATCGTCGCTGCGGCCGAACTCTCGCATCGCTACATTACCGACCGTTTCCTGCCCGACAAGGCGATCGACCTGATCGACGAGGCCGCTGCGCGCGTCAAGATGGAAATCGACTCCAAGCCCGAGGTGATGGACAAGCTCGAACGGCGCATGATCCAGCTCAAGATCGAGCGCGAGGCCGTCAAGCGCGAAAAGGACGAAGCGTCTAAAAAGCGCCTGCAACTGATCGAAGACGAGTTGCTGACCCAGCAACGCGAGTACAACGACCTGGAAGAAGTGTGGAAAGCCGAAAAGGCCCAGGTCCAGGGCAGCGCCCACATCAAGGAAGAAATCGACAAGCTGCGCGGCGAAATGGTCGACCTGCAGCGCCAGGGCAAGCTCGACAAGGTGGCCGAGATTCAATACGGCAAGCTGCCGCAGCTGGAAGCCCAGTTGAAGCACGCCGAAGCAACCGACACCAAGCCCGCGTTCAAGCTGCTGCGCACCGAAGTCGGCGCCGAAGAAATCGCCGAGGTCGTCTCGCGCGCCACCGGCATTCCGGTATCCAAAATGATGCAGGGCGAGCGCGACAAGCTGCTGCACATGGAAGACAAGCTGCATAGCCGCGTGGTTGGGCAGGACGAGGCCGTGCGCGTCGTCTCCGACGCCATTCGCCGGTCACGCGCAGGTTTGAGCGACCCCAACCGGCCGCTCGGCTCCTTCCTGTTTCTCGGCCCCACCGGCGTCGGCAAGACCGAGCTGTGCAAGACGCTGGCCGAATACCTGTTCGATTCCGCCGACCACATGATCCGCATCGACATGAGCGAATTCATGGAAAAGCACTCGGTCGCCCGCCTGATCGGCGCGCCGCCCGGCTATGTCGGTTATGAAGAAGGCGGCTATCTGACCGAAGCCGTGCGCCGCAAGCCGTATTCCGTGATCCTCATGGACGAAGTCGAAAAGGCGCACCCGGACGTCTTCAACGTGCTGCTGCAGGTGCTCGACGACGGTCGCCTCACCGACGGCCAGGGTCGCACCGTCGACTTCCGCAACACCGTCATCGTGATGACCTCCAACCTGGGCAGCCAGATGATCCAGCAGATGAGCGGCGACGATTACCAGGTGGTGAAGCTTGCCGTGCTGGCCGAAGTGAAAACCTACTTCCGTCCCGAGTTCATCAACCGCATCGACGAAGTCGTCGTGTTCCACGCCCTGGACGAAAAAAACATCGCCAGCATTGCGCGCATCCAGCTGCAAGGCCTGGAAAAACGTCTGGCGCAAATGGAAATGGGACTGGACGTCAGCGAAGCCGCTCTGGCTGAAATCGCCCGTGCCGGATTCGATCCGCTCTACGGCGCGCGGCCACTCAAACGCGCCATCCAGAGCGAACTCGAAAACGCCCTGGCGAAAGAAATCCTGGGCGGGCGGTTTGCCGCCAAGGACACCATCCGGGTGGACGTACGCGACGGCGTGTTCAGCTTCGAGAAAGCGCCAGCAGAACCAGCTTGATCGAGTCGTAAAGCTGATGCGAGAGGGCGGGATTCCGCCCTCTTTTTTTAGGTTGGCGATACACGCACGTGTAACGATCGCTGGTTTTTTTGAAGAAAAAAGTGGCTCCGTCTTCTCAAGAGTTGAAGCCTCCACAAAACCCGGGGCGGTTCAGTAATGGTCGCGCCAACTTCGTTTTCTAAAAATCGTCCAGATGGTAACTGCGGTTTAATTGTTACCGCCAAATGGTCGAAGTGACCGACACGCCGAAAAAAATCTGCGACGGATTGGTCATCAGAGGCATCAACCACTTCTGTTTGGACGCGCTCATCAAGTTGTTTTGCTGCGGCATTGAGCTTTTCATTGGAGCGAGAAGCGATAACGACTTGAGCACCAGCATTCATGGCCTTTTTAGCTACTGCATAACCAATACCGGAGCTACCACCCACGATCACAATTTTTTTGTTTTCAAACATTGTACGTTCCGATGTACGTTCCGATTGCATAAGTTCTAACGTAGAGCTAACCGGCGGCGCTTTAGCGCCGTCCAGCGACCGGAGGGAGCGAGGTTGAGCGCCATGTTAGGTATGGCTCTCTGATAGTGACTTTGCAATACGACGCGCATGGCTAGGTAGCTTCGAGATTTCCAGCGATTGTGGCAATGGTTCAAGTTGATCCCCGAGATGCCAGCTTAATGCATGCGCTGCTTTGCTTAGACCACTTGCGTTCGGTTCACTCTCAATTGCAGCGATGAATGCATTTACCAACTGGGCCGCACGATCTGAATGGGCACCATGCTCCAATTCGACTATCCGGCCCAGTACTTGTTTGGCATCACTCAGCAGAACAGATACGGCGTTGGTCATGCGTGTAATACCTAACGTTTGAATTAAGGGGCGCGCTTTAGCGCGTCCCTCTTGAATGATTTGTTAGGGCGAAAGCACCCAAGGACAAAAGGAATGCCAAGACCGGCAAAGAAAGGACACCCCCAGCATACGCAGCGGCAAAATATGCCCAACCTCGCGCCATACCTAAGATGCCTGTGTCAACAACCAAGATGCCAATGAGAGCGAAAATTAACAAGCTGATAAAACAGCAAAGAGCAACAGCAAGTGACATTAAAAATAAATTCCAAGTTTTTACTCTCAACTTGGCGATGCACAGATAGCTACTCAAACCTGCGACGACCAAGGCCGTCATAAAACCGGGAGAATAGAGAGGTGGAAACTCTAGCCACAAGTCATACAGCCACGAATCGTACAAGAGGTTCATCATTGAGAAGCCCTAACGTGGAGCTAACCGGCGCCCGGAATGACGCGAAGCGGCATGTAGGGCGTCCGGGTTGAGCGCAGGGTTAGAACGGTTATTGGCCAAGGGTTGGATGGAATGCTGCATTCTTAATTGACTCGGTAAGTAGCTGCACCTCGCGATGTGTTTGCTCGCTATTTTCCTGGGTAGCTAACACCGTGTATGAGAAATTGGCCATGCGAATATGGTTTGGTGGAACCGGGTTAGTAACGTACCACCAGAACAGCGTAATTCCTTGCCCTTGCTCCGTAGCGTGGTGAATTGCAGTTGCGAAAGCATTTCCGTTGGCGAGGTGCTGAACATTCTTGCCATTAATGCTTTTCATGGCGACGAGCTCTTCATAGGCGGCATCAGCGGATAACGGCTTTGGAGATTTTGCTGTGATTACATTTAAGCGAAGTGTTCCCGAATTTGGGGCGTCTTCATAAAACATGCCTCCACCGTCTGTTTCGTACTCCTCGACCCAGTGCTTAGGGATCGAAAACGTGACAAGCCCGCCACGATATTTGATTTCTTTCATTTGCACGCCTCCCGCGTGAGCAAATGTACTCGTCAATGTTGCAATGAGAGCCAGCAGCAAGTAGCGCATGAGCTGAGTTCTAACGTTCAAGGTGACCGGCGCTGCGCGGCTTTATCGCGCAGCGTCCAGAGAGCGAAGCGAACGGGGTCGACCGCAGGGTTGGGCGTCTTGGCTCTGGGAATAGCACTACATGCACCTAGCTATGTATGGTGCCAAACCGGCTTGGAGTACATAGATGTAATTTCCGTTGGACCTAAACCGAACGGCGGAAGAGCGATCACTTGACCAAATGTAAAGTTCAGAATAGTTATCGAGAGAGGGGTTGGCTACTTTCTCAATTTGCCCCATGTGTGCCGCCAATACCTTGGACTCTGGGTCTTTATAGCCTACGCCGCGATTCGTCTTTGTTGCGGAGTCCCAAACTTCAGCGCCCACAACTCGCCCTTCATAGACGAAGAACCAAAGCGCCACCATCTCGGACTTGGAGTACATCTTGTGCGAAGCAATGCCGACTAGGCCACACTCCAAAGTATCTTCAGATTCCTGGAAAAGATAGCCAGTGACACGCTGGACTTGAGAGACTGTCATTCCAAATTTGACCGGGCCTACGCCGCTTGGCGATATCTTCCAGCTCGAAGGTGCTCTTCCATATCCATTCGTAACAGATAGGAGAAAAATTAGCAGAACCAAAAAGGAGCGTCGAATCATCTTAAGACGCCCAACGTAGAGCTAACCGGCGGCGCGTTAGCGCCGTCCAGCGACCGAAGGGAGCGAGGTTGAGCGCCATGTTGGGCGTCACTGCACGGGTACCCAATCGGTTGGCAGTTGATGCCATGGCTGATGAGGAAACCGCGCCGCCATATCCTGCTTCTTGAGCCGTTCACGCCTGATGCTGCCTCCTACCGCCCATGCATCGGCTGTTTCGCTGAAGTCGGCACGTAGCCTCGGAGGAACGTGATAGGTGGCGTCGTAGGCAGCGATGATCTCCAAGTCTTGAATCTCAGGGTCATGCACTAGGGTGTTTCTTAGGATGTTCCGGCCCTTCCAAAGGGTTACGGTAAGAGTACCAACGGGCCACTGAACCAAGACAGGTTCTTCAAGCAATTCAGGCCGAACCTCGTGACGCCCCAGATGGAGCCACTTCCCTGTCCGAAGGGCCACACCAATTGAGGGGTAGATGACGCCGAATCTTGACATGAGCGCGGCCGCCAAAGCCTCCTCAATCAGGACTTCTCGACTCCGAAACCTGAAGAACCCGATTTGTTTGTTCGGTGCAACTTGGCCGTAGTAGAGATATGAGTCGTCACTGTCGATAGCGTATAGCGTGCCGGGCTTCAGATCAGCGCGAGCCTTCGGTGAGGGAGGAAACGGCAGCGCAGTATTCATGTAGGTGTTTGTAACGCCCAACGTAGAGATGACCGGCGCTGCGCGGCTTCATCGCGCAGCGTCCAGCGACCGAAGGGAGCGAGGTCGATCGCAGGGTTAGACAGCACGTTGCCTCCGGCTACTGATGTTCATGCTGATTCAAACCCTCCCCAATGCTCACAAACTACCCAGTAGTTCTCGGCAGATGCATAGTCCAGTAGCTCGATAATGGTCTTCAGTACAGAAAAGGCCAACGCAGCATTCCACGAGTCGCTGTCACAGATTTCCTCATTGGGGTCGAGTGAGGGACGGACGTTATCCAGTACATCGGCTACGCTTTCAAACTCACGGCCATCAATGTCATTGCCAAAATTACCCCAGAATTCTTCAGAGGTCAGGGTGGGGTTGTCTCTGCACCAGCTTAAAAATGCACGGATGGCGTTGGCGATGCTATCTAGGGGTTGCGTCATCACAGTGAATCGAAATATCTCTTGGCCCCAATCTGCGCTTACAACTATTTCGTGCGTGCACGACTGGTTGGCGAGAAACCCGAGTTGCTTCATGCCCGCCTTTTCGATGAGCTTTCCAAGCGCGAAGATGATCATCCCGCCGCGTGATGATGCCTCCAACTTTCTTTCACCCTCAGCAATGGACTTCCAGCGAGCGTCATAGGATCGAACATCGGCTCGAATGGGAGGCCTGGCAGCGGCCAATAGTCCTCCGATTTCGTCTCCGAAGTGATCGACAAGATGTGCTTTTTGAACGACATGGAAGATGATAGGGATTGAATCGGACATGGTGCTCCCTTAAGTGATGTCTAACGTAGAGCTAACCGGCGCTGCGCGGCTTTATCGCGCAGCGTCCAGCGACCAAAGGGAGCGAGGTTGAGCGCCGGGTTGGGCAACACGGTTAGATGCGATTGCCCTTCGAGGAATTGCAACTCTCACAGAGCAACTGAAGGTTCCTTATTGTGTTGCTGCCGCCACGCGAAAAAGGAACGATGTGATCGAAGCACAGCTTTTCTTTTGTGCCGCACTCTACGCACCGACCGCCGTCTCGCTGCCATACCTCGCGCTGAACAGCTCTCGGGATTGCTTCACGACGTTGAGGCTGCTCCTTGGCTGTTGGCATGCGCGCGACATCAACAGCGACCGGAGATTGAGGTTCCGCAGGATATGCTTTGACTTCTGGAAGTGGCATTGCATCACGGAATGCTTTGATGAACGACACGGTGTCGTTTAGCTCAGACTCGGTTCGGACAACTAACTTGAGCGCGGGGAACCCGCGCCCCAAGCCGGGTGATGGGTAGGTATTGCTGTGTCGCCCGGCTTCGCCTGGGTACTCAAGCGCGATTTCTGGAATTGGCTGCCCATCAGGAGGGTACGGAAGCCAAATGAATGCTCCTTGCTCTCGGTTGGGTTGGTCAATCTGGAGGACAACGCCAAGGTCATGGCGCGCATTCCACGCTATGACCTTGACGGTCTCTCGCGATGGTGCGCCAAAGTTTTCGGTAAGGACTTCAATGGCCCGTGACATCAGCTTGTTTTTTAGTTCTTCGTGCATTCAGTATTCCTGTGAAGTGGCGATTCGTTTTGTGGTGCCCAACGTGGAGTTAAGGGGCGACGCGCTTCTGCGGCGTCCCTCTTGAACGTAAAGTTAGACATGGCCGCTAGACTGCAACAGCTTTATAACCTCAGCCAACTCCGGCATGGTTTCATATTGCTTGCCTGGCAATGAAATAACATCCCATGAAGCCTTCGAGCCAACGTACAAATGGGCAACAATTGATGATTGTACCTCTTCACTAAATAGGCCAGCAGGCACCCAATAATAAAGATTGTTACCTAAAGGATTTGGAACAGGTGTGCCACACGTTGAGCAGAAATCACAGCGAAACCCATTGTCTTTAACCCATGATGAAATTTTTTCCTGACCAGCAAGCCAACGAAATTTTTTACTTTCAATGATAGTGGCAGTATTAGATGTAGAGCCACCTTGCTTACGACAGAGCGAGCAATGGCATTGATAGAAATTTGGTATATCACCAACAATTTCAAATTTGACTTGATCACATAAGCAACTACAACGCATAGAACTTTCCTATATGTCTAACGTTGGAGGTAAGGGGCTGGCCGCAACGCACCCCACAAAGGAGATGATATGAGCGAACAGAAAAAGCAAATCGAAGCCGCTGACGGCCAGTCCCGCTTGACCGTAGTGTTAGGCGGAATTTTTAGCACAGTGGCACAACTTTCATTAGCAGCGCGGCTGCAACAAGCGGGAGAAATATCAAGACTATATGCAAGCGGTATGGCACTGTTTTTACAGCAGCAATGACTTCCACGACTGAACAATAAATGAGCGTTGGTACCACTACCAAAGCGCCTACAAACATACCTAGCGCCGCACCACCCGCACCTGAGTCACCAGGTTCTGACGCTGGGCCGCATCGCATTTCCGCAATGTAAACCGCTATCACCGCAGAAACAATTGATACAAGGCAAACTACGAATAAGGGCACGAGCACCTTGAGAAGGAATCGCCCGATTGTTTTTATTTCAATGAGAGGGTCAATGGTTACGCCGGTCTTGTGGAACCCAACTTGGACTGCGGATGCCAAAGCTGGGCAACCGCAGTATTGACAAATTTCGAGGCTAGGCGAGTTGGCTTTTTCGCAAGCATGACAATTCCAAGAATAGGGCGGCATATCGGGCCCAACGTTTGAGCTAACCGGCTGGACGCCGCAGGCGGCCAGTCCTAGCGCCACGTAGTGGCGCTGTGTTGAGCGAGTTGTTAGGCTCTACCAGCTCAAGCTTGTGGCCACCGGGATCTGAGACTACAGAACGAATGCCGCGCTCAGAAGAGATGGGCGGCTGAACGACTGAGCCACCATTGCCCTCGACAGCACGAATAGTTAGCTCCATTGAGCTAACGTTGAGGCCGAACATTGCGGTACCGGGCACGGCAGCAAGCTTACCTGCAGGATAAAGCTCAAGCACAACGGAGCCCAGCTGACAGGAATAGTGGTCCGGGCCAGAGCCATGCTTCTCCTTTGTAAGGCGGAGTCCGAGGGCTGCATAGAACCTTCCAGCCAGATCGAGGTCTGCGAAGCGGAGGACAACGAGACTCAGTGTTGGGCTATTCATTGTTCCACTTGGGGCCTAACGTTGAAGGTAACCTGCTGCCGGAGCGCGCAGCGCGGAGGGAACCTGCAAGCGTAGCTTGCAGGCAGTCAGGTTGACCGTAGTGTTAGCGCTCATGCTACTCGTAGATTTTTCCACAGTAGAGAAATACGGCAAATCGTTTCCACGGCGAGGCGTCAACAAGCCCTTGAGACGCACCTAAATTTGTTGACTCTGCCCACGAGAGAGCAGCTTCAAGAAACCCCTCAATAGTGTGATTTTCCCAGCCATTTTCCCCACGGCCAAAATCGTCGATTGTGCGGCCAGCTTCCGCTTCGCGGTCTTTAATGAACGCACGAACGAACGCTAGAAATGTTGTTGCGTCGGTTACGGTTTCTAATTGCTCGTGCAGTTCCATTGGGTTTTGAGCGCTAACGTAAAATTGAGGGGCTCGCCGCGCTTCTCGGCGAGTCCCGCTCGAATGCCGGGTTAGGTTTCACTCGGCCTCCCAATGAAATATTGGTATTTGTTTTTGCGAAGGTAACCAATACTGCAAAGCTTCTAACGCCTGTTTTTTTGATACTGTAGCCTGAGATGGCACTTTGAATAAAGAGCCGTCTTCAGATACAAACTCTACTTGCTTTTGAACTGAAACTGGATGTGGCTGCTTTGCAAAAAAACCGCAATGCTCGAGTAGGCGGATAAAGGCCAAATTTTCAGTGTTAAGAAACACAATAAAATTTCCGTAATCGACACCATCGCCTACACATGCAACAAGTAACACAGAATTTGGTTTTAGCGATTCTGTTGCGTAAGTGAAAACTTCATTAGCAGTTTTCAGACTAACTTTAACAGTGGACGGATTATCGCCCACAATAGAAAACTCAATATCGTATTTTTTAGCTGAACCCATGAGCGTTTTGAAACCTAACGTTCAAGGTAAGGGACGCCGCGCTTTTGCGGCGTCCCTCTTGACCGCAGGGTTAGGCAATAACACCTCAATGGTCATAGCAAGTATCACGGCATAAGCTAAAAATACATATATCGTCTTGGCGTTAAGTGGGAGGTGCAAGAGCGCGTAAATAAGGGGTGCTGCCGCCACAAGACCTAACGCCAATAAAACGCCTGTTTTTCGATTAGCCAGACTCGCATAACCGCGAGGAAAGATCGTTGCAACCCACCGCAGATATCCAACCAAGCCTAGTGTTGCAAGCAACACCAAAAGCAGCCCTGGAATTTTGTCAAAAATATTCGGCGGAGTTAGAAGAAAAGTCGATTTGCTTAGAGCCGCCTGTACAAAAAACAATACCAAGTTTAGCCACGCAGACGCTGCGTAGAAAATAAAAGGCGCAGTGAATACAACTAGCATAACTCGGAGGGGTACTGAGATTTTCATCTTTTGCCTAACGTTAAATAGCCGTCACGTGACGGAATAAAAGATTACCGGACATGTCCGGTAATCTCGGGTCGGGTGATAAGCTTTTGATTCATAAAACCACCTTGTCCAATGAGACGATCATGCCTGACTCTGCTGAGACGACAGCAAAAACGACTACGCCACCGCCAAAACTGCTCGACCAGGTGCGTGAGCGCATTCGGTTAAAGCATTACAGCATTCGCACGGAGCAGGCTTACGTTGGCTGGATCAGACGATACATTATTTTCCACGGCAAACGTCACCCGGCCGAGATGGGTAAGCCGGAGCTGGAGGCGTTCCTGACTTCGTTGGCGGTTGAGCGAAATGTAAGCGCCTCAACCCAGACGCAGGCGCTGTCGGCGCTGCTGTTTTTGTACAAAGAGGTGCTGGGGCTGGAGTTTCCCTGGCTGGATGATGTGACGCGGGCGAAGAAGCCGGTGCGCTTGCCCACGGTGTTGACGGCGGACGAGGTGAAGCGGCTATTGAAGTATGTGGACGATCCGTTGATGGATCTGATCGTGCGCCTGTTGTACGGCACGGGGATGCGCCTGCTGGAATGCTTGCGGCTGCGGATGAAGGACGTGGAATTTACCCGGCGCGAAATCGTGGTTCGCGAGGGCAAGGGGAATAAGGACAGAGTGACAATGTTGCCGGATAGTCTGGCGGATCGCCTGCGTGCCCAGATGGAATTTGTGAAGGGGCAACACGCGCTGGATGTAGCGGCGGGGCGCGGGGAGGTGTGGTTGCCGGATGCGCTGGCAGTGAAATATCCCAATGCGGGCAAGGCGCTGGCCTGGCAGTATGTGTTTCCGGCTGCGGGGTTTTCTACCGACCCGCGTTCAGGCGCGGTGCGCCGTCATCATGTGGACGAGAAACGGGTGCAACGCGCGGTGAAGCGTGCGGCCGAGCGGGCTGAATTGGTCAAGCTGGTGAGTCCGCATACGCTGCGCCATTCGTTCGCCACGCACTTGCTGGAAGGCGGCTACGATATCCGCACGGTGCAGGAGTTGCTTGGTCATTCGGATGTTTCGACCACGATGATCTATACGCATGTGTTGAACAAGGGCGGTCGCGGGGTGGTGAGCCCGCTGGACCGGTGATGACGGACGAAGACTACATGCGCGCCGCGCTGGACCTCGCCCGCCAGGGCTGGGCCGTGGGCGAGGTGCCGGTGGGCGCGCTGGTGGTGTGCGGCGGCGAGATCGTCGGCCGTGGCTTCAATCAGCCGATTTCCAGTCACGACCCGACGGCACATGCCGAGGTGATGGCGTTGCGCGATGCGGCGGGGCGGCTGGCAAATTACCGGCTGGTGGGCTGCACCTTGTATGTGACGATGGAGCCGTGCGTGATGTGCGCGGGGGCGATTCTGCATTCCCGGGTGGCACGGGTGGTGTACGGCGCGCGCGAATACAAGACCGGCGCGCACGGCAGCATCATGGATGTGTTTGCCGAGCCGCGTTTGAACCATCATTGCGACATCGTCGGCGGGGTGCTGGCGGACGAATGCGCGGCGATGATTTCGGGGTTTTTCGAGGAACGGCGGCAGCAAAAAAAAGGAGTGGCGCAATGAACGAGCTGATCATCGAGGTGGATTCCCGTCTGCAGCAGTTGTATCTGTGGGAGTCCTACCCGGATGGCGACATGCTGATTCGCCAATATGCCGTATCGACAGCGGAAAATGGACTGGGGGAATCGACCGGCAGCCATTGCACGCCGCGCGGCCGTCATCGCATTGCGGAAAAAATCGGCGAGGGTGCGCCGCTGGGCACGGCTTTCAAGTCGCGCCAGCCTACCGGTGAAATCTGGACCCCCGAACTGGATGCCGAAAACCCGGGTCGCGACTGGATTCTTACGCGGATTCTGTGGCTGCAAGGGCTGGAGGCGGGCAAGAACCAAGGCGGCAGCGTGGACTCGCACGACCGCTTCATTTATATCCACGGCACCAACGAGGAACACAAGCTCGGCACGCCGGCATCGCACGGCTGCGTTCGCATGAGCAACGAGGACGTGGCGGAGTTGTTCAAGCTGGTGCCGGTGGGGACCGAGGTGCGGATTTCGTAAGCGTTGGCATGAGCGATTTTCTGCAAACCGACGTTGGCGATTTACGGGATCTGGCAAGCCGCTTTCCCCGCAACGGGCGCATCGAAGCCATTTACCTGCGGCCACAGCGCCGTTCCGCTGTACAGGCGGTGGATCACGCGCTGGCTCTTGCCGGATGCGGCATCGAGGGCGATCACTATGCAGGGGGCGGCGGACGCCGGGTGGCGGAGGGATCCCGCCAAGTCACCTTGATTCAGTCAGAACATCTGCCTGTCGTGGCGGCCCTGATGGGGCAGGCGAGCATCGATGGCGCCGTTTTGCGGCGCAATCTGGTGGTGTCGGGCTTGAATCTGCTGGCGGCCAAGGCCTTGTTTCGCGGTCAGTCCCTGCTGTTGCGCATCGGTCGCGACGTAGTGCTGGAGGTAACCGGTCATTGCGCGCCGTGTTCGCGGATGGAAAGCGTGCTGGGGCAGGGGGGCTATAACGCGATGCGCGGTCATAGCGGGGTGAATGCCCGTGTTCTGTCAGGCGGTCTGATCCGCCTGGGCGATCCGGTCAGCTGTGAACAGAAGTCAGACGCCGGAGGATCGACGCCCAAACCGGAACGGGCCGATCGGGGCTGAATTCGGACATTTTGCGTGGCTTGGCGAAGTTGGCCGTTGCCTTCACGAGTGTGCTCCCGGTGATTTCTGCAAGCCATTTCGGTGTCTGAGTTCAATGCCTGCACGTCGGTTGCCGGGCTTGGCTGATAGCGGGCTAAACTAGCCAATTGTTGAGGAGACCATCATGCTGGTGACGTTTACGTGCAAGGCCTATGCCGATATAACGATGTTTGGCGATGTGGCGCAAAGCTTGCTCAAAATGATGGGACACAGCGACACGGTTCCTGGCGCCATCCTGGCCGCCGACGTGCCGGCGGCGCTTGAGAATTTGAAGCGCGCGGTCGATCAGATCAAGGCTGCCCCGCCACAGAGCGCATCGGCGGATCCCCACGCTGACGCGGACGAACAGCAACCGGTCAGCTTGGCCCATCGGGCGTTGCCCTTGATTGAACTGCTCACTGCGGCGGCAAGGGATCAAGTCGATGTGATGTGGAAGTAAGTCGACGCAATCGACCGGTTGCCACCCGCGCGTAGCACGCGCAAATAAGCGCTTGCATGTGGCCAGGCGGCGGGTTACGGCCTTACGGCTGTCTATTCAGGGCAATGCTTCAAAGCGGCAAGCGTCAGGGGACGATTCTCACCCGGTCGGCCTGCTCGTCTTCTGTGAGCGGATCTTCGCTATCGAGCTGATGTTGCAGTACCGCAAGGCTGGCTTCTGAAGCATCGTTGCCTGCACGCGCTCGCTGCAGGATGCGTTCGCGCAGGGTAGCGACGTCGACCGGAAAATCCAGGATGCGAAATGCCACGCCCCGGCTGCGCGCGGTTTCCCGCAGCTGGTCGCGCTGCCAGCGCGCGGTAAACGTGGCATCGACGATCACCGGCCAGCCGGCGTCCATCAAGGTTCCCGCCAGTTGGGCCAGATGGGCGTAGGTGCGGCGCGTGGCGCCGGCTGCGTACAAATCCTGACCGATGCCGGAACCGCTGCATGCCAGGGCGTCGAGCCCGGCAAGGCGCTTGCGCTCGACGTCGGAACGCAGGCGGATGGCGCCGGGCGCCTGCATCAGGCCGCGGGTGGCGGTGGATTTCCCCGACCCCGACAGGCCGTGGGTAATGTCGAGGCGCACGGGCAGGGGCCGCGTCAGGGTCGACGCCAGGTGCAGCAACGTGCGCACCCCGGCAAGCGCGGCGTCGCGTTCGGCGCCGGCCAGCTGCCCGGTGCGGATTGCCGCGACCTTGGCGCGTACCAGTGCGCGGTACACCGCGTAATAGCGCAGCAGCGCCAGCCCGGCGTAGTCGCCGGTTTGTTCCAGCCAGCCATTGAGAAACAGCCACGCCCAGTCTGCATGGCCGCGTTGCAGCAGGTCCATGTAGCAAAAAGCAGTTTCAGATTGAATGTCGATCCAGCGCAGTTCGGGATTGAATTCGAGGCAGTCGAACACCAGCAGCTGATCGTCCACCCAGGCCAGATTGCCGAGGTGCAGGTCGCCATGGCATTCGCGAATAAACCCGTCGCGCTTGCGTGCAGCCATCAGCGGCGCGAGGCGTGCGTGTTCGGTTGCGCTCCAGCGCTGCAGGGCATTGAGCGTCTGGCGGTCGGCTGCTGCGTCGAGGTGCGGGGCGATCTGCGCAAAATTTTGCGCCACCGGCTGCCAGACGGTTTCCGCGCTGCCCCAGGGGCTGTCGGCACCGGCGCGGGCGCAGGTTTCCAGATGAAACCGGCCGAGCGTGGTGGCGATGGCTTCGACCTGCCGCGTACCCATGCCGCCATTGGCGTCGAGTCGGTCGAGCGTGGCGTCGGGCGGAAACTGGCGCATTTTCACGGCATATTCGAACGTCTCGCCGGTGCCGTTGACGCGCGGGGCGGCGGGCGTGCCGGTAATCGGGACGACATCGAGATAGAGTTCGGGCGCGAGCCGACGGTTGAGTTGCACTTCGTCGCAGCAGGCGTGCAGGCGCTGGCTCAGGCTGCTGAAATCGAGAAATCCCAGATTGAGCGGCTTCTTGATTTTGTAAGCGAATTCGCCGGTGAGCAGCACCCAGGAGATGTGGGTTTCAATCAGCCTGACCGGGCCTGCAGCGTGGTCATAACAGGCCGGGTCGTGCAGGTTGAGGATCAGGTCGGTCGTGTTGTCCATTGCTGAGAGCCTCGTGCCGCACGACCGCCAACCGGAGCCAGTGCAGTTTGCCGCCCTGACAAAAAGCCACCCGGTTGCGCCAGCGGGTGTGAACTTGAATGGGTGCAGACGCGAGCGCGGATCAGCGCATCTCGGGCAGCACGATGTTGACTTCGATCACCTCGAAATTGCCTTGTTTTTCCAACCCGACCTTGATGTCTTCGGGGTTGATCTTGACGTATTTCGAGATCACCGCGACCAGGTCTTTCTGCAGGTCGGGCAGGAAATCCGGGCCGGACAGGCCCACGCGTTCACGCGCGATGATGAGTTGCAGACGCTCTTTGGCGACCGAGGCGGTGGCTTTCTTTTCGCCGAAAATGTGGGAGAGCCAGGACATATTACTTGCCTCCGAACAGGCGCTTTAGCAGGCCCGGTTTTTCGTAGTCGACAAAACGCAATGGGTGTGTTTCGCCGAGAAAGCGGCCAATCGCATCCAGATAGGCATCGGCCACCGGCGTGTCTTTTTGGTGAATCGCCGGGATGCCCTGGTTGGACGCGTGCAGCACGGCCTCGGATTCGGGGATGACGCCCAAGAGCGGAATCCGTAGCAGCTCCTGAATGTCGGTATAGGACAGCATTTCGCCTTCAGCTGCGCGCTTGGGCGAGTAGCGGGTCACCAGCAGGTGTTCGATTACCGGCTCGCGGCCTTCGATGGCGCGGCGGCTTTTTGACTGGATGATGCCGAGGATGCGGTCGGAGTCGCGCACCGACGAGACTTCCGGGTTGGTGACGACGATGGCCACGTCGGCGAAGGTCAGCGCCATGATCGCGCCGTGCTCGATGCCGGCGGGCGAATCGCAGACGATGTAGTCGAAGCCCTGGTGTTCCAGTTCCTTCAGCACCTTCTCCACGCCTTCTTCGGTGAGCGCATCCTTGTCGCGCGTCTGCGAGGCAGGCAGCACGAACAGGTTGTCGGTGTTCTTGTCCTTGATCAGCGCCTGGTGCAGGTTGGCGTCGCCCTGGATGACGTTGACGAAGTCGTACACCACGCGGCGTTCGCAGCCCATGATGAGGTCGAGGTTGCGCAGGCCGACGTCGAAGTCGATCACGGCGGTTTTGAAGCCGCGCATGGCCAGGCCGCTGGCGATCGATGCGCTGGTGGTCGTCTTGCCGACGCCACCCTTGCCGGAGGTGACGGTGATGATGGTGGTCACAGAGCTTCCTTTATTGATGGGGGTTTAGAGGGATTCGATGAGGATCTGGCTCGCATCGGTGAGGCGGATCTGCGCAGGCTTCTTTGCCACGGACGCATCCAGCGCCGTGTCGAAGGTGCGATACACGCCCGCGATCGAGACCAGTTCGGCTTCGAGATGGGTGGTGAAAATCCGTGCCGAGGTGTCGCCGCGCGCGCCGGCGAGCGCCCGGCCCTTGAGCGGCGCATAGACGTGGATGCTGCCGTCGGCGATGACTTCCGAGCCGGGGTTGACCGCCGCCAGCACCACGATGTCGCCCCCCGCCGCGTACACCCGCTGGCCCGAGCGCAGCGGCTTGTCGATGATGAGGGTGGTCGCGGCGGCAGGCACCGCGGGTTGCGGGTCGGGGTGTGTTGCGGGTTCGGGCTCCGGCTGCGGTTCTGCGGTGATAGCGGCAGGCACGGGCGCGGGCGCTTCGGCATTGAGCACCAGCAGACCCGCCTGCCGGGCGCTGGCGGCCAGTTCGGCCGATGCGTTCTGCACCGCAAAGGGATTGAGCCCGCGGCTGGTCAGTTCCTGCGCCAGCCAGGCCCAGTCGGGCGAGGGTGCGTCGGCCGGCAGCCGGCCGCACTCGAACACCGCTGCTTCGCCGCCGAAGAAGTCCGGCGTCGCGGCAAACAGGGTGTTGATGTGAGTGGCCAGCACCGCATGCTCGGCGCTGTTGATAATGACTTGTATGCCAGCGAGCCGCGTGGTTTTTAATTCCAGCGCGGGCGCGGGGCGGGACTCACGTCGGCGCGGCATGGGGAGCAGGGGGAGGGAAATTCACAAGACAGGCAATCGAAAGCAACCCGGCGAGTCTAGCAGCCTGTCGGACTAGAAGGAAATCGGCTGCAAATTCGCCTCGCCGGTGCATATTCCCCCGCTTTCCTGCGCCAATAGAACGACTATTGGCTTGAAAACCGTGAAAATCTGCCCTCGCCCAGCCAAATTTTCGCTTCGATTCTTCAAGTCCGACAGACTGCTAGCCGCAGCTGCAGCGGGGAGCAACAGCAGGCTGCGCCAGATCTGCGCGCCCGCTAATGCGTTTGCGAAAGCAGATCGGCGACCATGCGGCGAAACATCAGCACCACGCCATCGCGGTCGATGTCCGGATTGCGGATGGCGCGTATCCGCAAGCCTTCGAACATTGCTGAAATGGCTTCGACCATGCCAGCCAGCGTGGCGTCGCTATCCTGGTGACCCGCGGCCAGCCGTTGTGTGCGGATGGTCGCAGCCAGGCTTTCGCGGCATTGGCGGTCGGCAGCCTCGACGATTTCTGCAATGTGCGGGTTGCGCGAGGCCTCGGCGACGATCTCCAGTTGCAGCCCGGCTGATCGCGGGTCGAGGTTTTCCTGCACCCCGATCACGGCGCGCTCGATCATGGCTGCCTTGACGTCGCTGGCCGCGCGCAGTTCGGCGGTCAGGGTCAGCAGGCGTTGCAGGTCCTGCGCGACGATGTCGGCAATGATCGCCTCTTTATTTTCAAAGTAGTGATAGATATGGCCGGTGCTCATGCCGGCGACTTTCGATATCTGCGCGATGCTGCTGCCGTGAAAGCCGTGCTCGCGAAAACACAGTGCGGCAGCGGTGCGGATCTGGTCGCGCCGTGCATCGGCGCGTGGCGTATCGGCGGGAAGGGGGCTGGACGCGTTCATTATTTCTCCAGTGATGTGGCACTTAGTTTGCTGAACCTACTCAGACATGTTGCGCCTGTTTCGATATTAATATAGATTGAACGTTCATTCTAATTTTTATTGCCGACCCGGTTGGGTGTGTCGTCAGGGTTGGGTATAACGGCAGACACGAAAAGCCAGGCGAGCCAGCGCTTAATTTACGAAAGGTTTTCCATGCAGACCCCACGCATCCTGCCATTTCTGACAGCCGGCATCGCCCTGACCGGAGCCTTGCTGTTCAGCGCCTGTGGCGACGGCCAGAAACAGCCGCCAGCCGGCGGGCCGCCGGGCACCCCGACGGTTACGGTGGTGACGGTGCAGCCGGAATCGGTGGCGCAGGTCGCCGAGCTGCCGGGCCGCACGGTGCCGTATCAGGTCGCCGAACTGCGCCCGCAGGTGACGGGCATCGTCAAGGCGCGCCTGTTCAAGGAAGGCAGCGAGGTCAAGGCGGGTCAGGTGCTGTACCGGCTCGACCCGGCAACGTATCAGGCCGCCTACGACAGCGCGCGTGCCAGCCAGGCGCGCGCCGAGGCCAATCTCGAAGCCGCACGCTTGAAGGCCGGCCGTTATGCCCGGCTGGTAAAGATCGAGGCGGTGAGTGCCCAGGCCAACGACGAAGCGCAAGCAGGACAAAAACAGGCGCAGGCCGATGTTGGCGTGGCGAAGGCGGCGCTCGACCGCGCGCGGGTCGATCTCGATTACACCCGCGTGACGTCGCCGATTGCCGGCCGCATCGGTCGCTCGAGCGTGACCGCTGGCGCGCTGGTGACGGCGAACCAGGTCGCGGCGCTGGCCACGGTGCAGCAGCTTGATCCGATCTATGTCGATTTGACGCAGTCGAGCACCGAGTTGCTCACCCTCAAACGCGCGCTCGACGCAGGCACGCTGACACGGGCGGGCGGCACCAGCGTGCCGGTGCAGCTGGTACTGGAAGACGGCAGTGCCTACGGCGCCGAGGGCAAGCTGGAATTTTCCGAAGTCACGGTCGATCAGGCTACCGGCAGCGTGACGCTGCGCGCCGTTTTCCCCAACCCCAAGGGCGAACTGTTGCCCGGCATGTACGTGCGCGCGCGGCTGACCCAGGGCGTCAACCGCGATGCCATGCTGGTGCCGCATGCCGCCGTCAGCCGCGACCCTAAAGGCAATGCGACCGTGATGGTGGTCAACGCCGAAAACAAGGTCGAGGCTCGCGTCGTCGAGGCGGTGCAATCTAAAGGCGACAACTGGGTGGTGACCGAAGGCCTCGCTGCCGGCGACCGCGTCATCGTCGAAGGGCTGCAGAAAGTGAAGCCCGGCGCGCCGGTGCAAGTGCAGGATGCGGCCGCAGCTGCGGCTGCCCCGGCTGCCGCCCCAGCGGCCAAATGAGGTAGGCGACCATGGCTAACTTCTTCATCGACCGGCCCATCTTCGCGTGGGTTATCGCCCTCGTCATCATGCTGGCGGGGGCGCTGTCCATCCTCGGCCTGCCGATTTCGCAATATCCCGCCATCGCGCCGCCGGCCATCGCCATCAACGCCAGCTATCCCGGCGCGTCGGCCAAATCGGTGGAAGACTCGGTGACCCAGGTCATCGAGCAAAAGATGACCGGCCTCGACGGCTTGCTCTACATGAACTCGTCGAGCGATGCCAACGGCCGAGCCACGGTAACGCTCACCTTCAACGCCGACACCGATCCCGATATCGCCCAGGTGCAGGTGCAGAACAAGCTGCAGACCGCGCTGCCCTTGCTGCCGCAGGCAGTGCAGCAGCAAGGCGTGCAGGTGGCCAAATCGGCGCGCAATTTCCTCATGGTGCTGGGCTTTGCCTCGACCGACGGCAAGCTGAACGCAAACGACCTGTCGGACTTTGTGGTGTCCAACCTGCAGGATCCGCTGTCGCGCGTGACCGGCGTCGGCGAACTGCAGGTGTTCGGCTCGCAGTACGCCATGCGGGTTTGGCTTGATCCGGCCAGGCTGAACAGCTTCAATCTCACGCCCGGTGACGTCAAGGCCGCGATCCAGGCGCAGAACACGCAGGTGTCGGCCGGCCAGCTTGGCGGCACGCCGTCGGTGCCCGGCCAGGGATTCAGCGCGACGATCACCGCGCAGAGCCGCTTGCAAAACGCGCAACAGTTCAATGCCATTTTGCTGCGTACCTCGGCGCAGGGCGGCGAAGTGCGCCTGGGCGATGTGGCCCGGGTCGAGATCGGCGCCGAAAACTACGGACCTCGGCGCAGGGCGGCGAAGTGCGCCTGGGCGATGTGGCCCGGGTCGAGATCGGCGCCGAAAACTACGGCACGATGGCGCGCTTCAACGGTGAGCCCGCTGCCGGTGTCGGCATCAAGCTTGCCGCCGGCGCCAACGCGCTGGAAACGGCCGATGCGGTGCGCGCCAAGCTCGCCGAGCTGCAGCCCTATTTCCCGGCCGGAGTCGAGGCCGTGGTGCCCTACGACACCACGCCCTTCGTCCGCATCTCGATCAAGTCGGTGGTCATGACGCTGGTCGAGGCGGTCGCGCTGGTGTTTCTGGTGATGTTCCTGTTCCTGCAGAACCTGCGCGCCACGCTGATTCCCACCATCGCGATTCCCGTGGTGCTGCTCGGCACTTTCGGCGTGATGGCGGCGTTCGGCTTCACGATCAACACGCTGACGATGTTCGGCATCGTGCTGGCGATCGGCCTGCTGGTGGACGACGCCATCGTGGTGGTTGAAAACGTCGAGCGCGTGATGACCGAGGAAGGCTTGTCGCCGAAGGAGGCGACCAAGAAGTCGATGCGCCAGATCACCGGCGCGCTGGTCGGCATCGGCCTGGTGCTGTCGGCGGTGTTCGTGCCGATGGCGTTCTTCGGCGGCTCCACCGGCGTGATCTATCGCCAGTTCTCGATCACCATCGTCGCCGCCATGGCCTTGTCGGTGCTGGTGGCGATCGTGTTCACCCCGGCGCTGTGCGCGACGATGCTCAAACCGGTGGAAAAGGGCCATGGTCACGATGAAGGCCGCGTGCTGGGCGGATTTTTCCGCTGGTTCAACCGCATGTTCGCGCGCAACACGCAGCGCTACGAATCGGCGGTCGGCGGCATTCTCAAGCGCAGCGTGCGCTATCTGGCCATTTATCTGGCGATCGTCGTGGTGCTCGGCCTGTTGTTCGTGCGCATGCCGACCTCGTTTCTGCCGGAAGAAGACCAGGGCATCCTGTTCAACCAGATCATGCTGCCTGCCGGCGCCACCCAGGAACGCACGCTGGAGGTGTTGAAAAAAGTCGAGCGGCATTTTCTGCAAGACGAAAAAGACACGGTGCGCGCGGTGTTCACCGTGGCCGGTTTCAGCTTTGGCGGCGGCGGCCAGAACATGGGCATCGCCTTCGTCAACCTGAAGCACTGGGACGAGCGCAAGGGGCCCGGCATGGACGTCAAGTCGGTGGCCGGGCGTGCGATGGGCGCGTTCTCGCAAATCCGCGAGGCAATGGTGTTCGCCTTCGTACCGCCGGCGGTGATCGAGCTTGGTACCTCCAGCGGCTTCAACGTGCAGTTGCAGGATCGCTCCGGCCTCGGCCACGACGCGCTGATCGCCGCGCGCAACCAGTTCCTCGGCATGGCGTCGCAGGACAAGCGGCTGGTCGGTGTGCGTCCCAATGGCCAGGACGACACGCCCGAGTACCAACTCGAAATCGACCACGCCAAAGCCGGCGCGCTCGGGGTGACGGTGGCCGACATCAACGACACGCTGTCCACCGCCTGGGGCGGCACCTATGTCAACGACTTCATCGACCGCGGCCGCATCAAGAAGGTCTACCTGCAGGCCGACGCCGGCGCCCGCATGACGCCGGACGATCTCGGCAAATGGTATGTGCGCAACAAGGCCGGCGAGATGGTGCCGTTCTCCGCCTTTACCCAGGCCAAATGGAGCTTCGGTTCGCCGCGGCTCGAGCGTTACAACGGCCAGTCCTCGGTCGAGTTGCTGGGCCAGGCCGCGCCCGGCCTGTCGTCGGGCGAGGCGATGCTGGCGGTGGAGGAAATCATGGCCAAACTGCCGCCCGGCATCGGCTACGAATGGACCGGCACCTCCTTCGAGGAACGCCGCAGCGGTTCGCAGGCGCCGGCCCTGTATGCGCTGTCGCTGCTGGTTGTGTTCCTGTGCCTGGCCGCGCTGTATGAAAGCTGGTCGGTGCCGTTCGCGGTGATGCTGGTGGTGCCACTCGGCGTGCTGGGCGCGCTGCTCGCCGCCACCGGGCGCGGGCTGTCCAACGACATCTACTTTCAGGTCGGCCTGCTGGCGACCATCGGCCTGTCGTCGAAGAACGCGATCCTGATCGTCGAATTCGCCAAGGCGCAGATGGAAGAAGAGGGCAAGGATCTGCTCACCGCCACGATGGAAGCCATCCGCATGCGCCTGCGCCCGATCCTGATGACCTCGCTCGCCTTCGGCCTCGGCGTGCTGCCGCTGGTGCTTGCCACCGGCGCCGGCTCCGGCAGCCAGAATGCGATCGGCACCGGCGTGCTCGGCGGCACCGTGGTCGGCACCGCGCTCGGCATCTTTTTCGTGCCGCTGTTCTACGTCATGATCAAGCGCATTTTCAAGGACAAGCCGCACCCCGACAGCAGCGTATCGGTCGCGGCGCCACAGGAGGTCAAACCATGAGCCCACTCCGCACCCTGAGCATCGTGCTCGCTGCCAGCCTGACCGGCGCCTGCACCCTGATGCCCGACTATCAGCGCCCCACGGCACCGGTGCCGACCGCTTTTCCGCAGGCGGCTTCAGCACCCGCCGAGGCCACGCCGGCCGACGCCATCGCCTGGCGCGATTATTTTGCCGACGCACAACTGCGCGAGGTGATCGCACTGGCGCTGGCCAACAACCGCGACCTGCGCATCGCCGCGCTCAACATCGAAAAGGCGCGCGCCCAATACGGCATCCAGCGCGCCGACCTGTTTCCGGCTGTCGGCGCCACTGGCGGGCAAACCGCGCAGCGCCTGCCGGGCGACCTCACGGCCAGCGGCAACGCCGAGATCAATCGCCAGTACAGCGCAACGATAGGTTTTTCCGCTTACGAACTCGATTTCTTCGGCCGCATCCGCAGCCTCAATGCAGCGTCGCTCGAAACCTACCTCGGCACCGAAGAGGCCCGCCGCAGCGCGCAGATCAGCCTGGTGGCCGAAGTCGCCAACGTCTGGCTGACGCTGGCCGCCGACCGCGAACGGCTGGCGCTGGCGCGCAGCACCTACGAGACGCGGCTGAAGTCGCGCGACCTGATCCGCCGCAGCGCAGACGAAGGCGCTGTTTCGGCGCTCGAATACAACCAGGCGCAGACGCTGCTGCAAGGCGCGCATGCCGACGTGGCGCGTTTCACCACCCTGGTCGCGCAGGACGAGAACGCGCTCGCCCTGGTCGTTGGCGCTGCGGTACCCGCCGAATGGCTGCCCGCCACGCTGACCGACCACATTAGCGCCGTGCCCGAGCTGCCGGCGGGCGTGCCGTCCGCCGTGCTCGCGCGCCGTCCCGACATCCTGCAGGCCGAGCGCAACCTGCGCGCCGCCAACGCCAGCATTGGCGCTGCGCGCGCCGCCTTTTTTCCCAGCATCAGCCTGACCGCCGCCGCCGGGTCCGCCAGCAGCACGCTGGGCGGTTTGTTCGAGGGCGGATCCGGCACCTGGAGCTTCATGCCGCAGATCCGCATTCCGATTTTTGAGGCCGGCCGCCTGAAGGCCAGCCTCGACGTGGCCGAAGTTCAGCGCGACATCAATGTCGCGCAATACGAGAAAGCCATCCAGACCGCATTCCGCGAAGTGGCCGACGCCCTCGCCGAGCGCGCCACGCTCGCCGAGCAGGTCGATGCGCGGCGTCAGCAACTCGACGCCACGCAGGCGGGCTTCCGTTTGTCGGATGCGCGGTACCAGGGCGGCGTGGACAGCTACCTTGGCCTGCTCGATGCCCAGCGCACGCTCTACCTCGCCGAGCAGGATCTGATCATCGTGCGCCTGGCCGACGCCGCCAACCGCGTGACGCTGTACAAGGTGCTGGGCGGCGGCTGGCAGTAAGCCGCCGCTAGCTGCGGGCCTGATGGGCGGCCCGGACATCAGGCTGCGGCGAACCCATGGCCCGGCGCGCGGAAGCTGCAGTCAGGCCCCTCGCCGTTGATCCCCTCACATAACGCTTTGTTTGGCGCACACCCGCCAAACGGCCTGCGATTACCTATATTGAGCACTCCAACCCATTAAGGAGTGTCGTCATGAATCCACGCATCACCGTATCGTTACTGTTGGTGGCAGGCCTGGCCGGCGGGTGTGCCGAAATGGGCAGCCTGGGCGGAACGCAATATGGCGAAACCAACAGTTCATCGGCCAGCCAGTCGGACCGGAACGGCACCATCGTCCAGCTGGAAACCATCCAGGTCGATGACAAGTACAAGCTCGGCGTCGGTACCGCCGCAGGCGCGGTGGCGGGTGGCTTGCTGGGCGCCGGCATAGGCGACAGCACCACGGCCACGGTGGCGGGTGCAGTGCTGGGTGGCGTGGCGGGCACCTATGCCGAGAGCAAGCTGGGCCAAAAACAGGATGCCCAGCGGATTGTCGTCAACATGAGTACCGGTGGCAGCGTCACGATCACGCAGCCGGTGGACAACCGTTTGCGCGATGGCATGCGCGTGCGCGTCGAGGGCAGCGGAACGAATGCCCGTGTCGTGCCGCGGTAAATTGCGCAGCCCGGGTCGCCCATGAGAAACGCCTGTAACGGAGCAGGCAAGCCCCCTTGGGAGACGCCGGCGCGCCCGGCCAGGTCGCCCCACCCAGGCGTTTTGTACCAGTCAAACAAGCGCCTTTGACGGTATACATGACGGCATCGGCAGGATTAGCATGACAGCGGTTCCCTTACGTTCAAACCTCCCATGGCGCGTGCCGCAGTCCCTCTCACCGTCAGCGTGATCCGCAACGCCAGGCCGGCCAGCAAGCCGCTCAAGCTGGCTGACGGTGGGGGCATGTATTTGCTGCTCAAGCCCGCAGGATCGCGCTACTGGCGGTTCGATTACCGGTTTGAAGGCAAGCGCAAAACGCTGGCGCTGGGGGTGTATCCCGACGTATCGCTCAAACAGGCAAGAGCACGCCGCCAGGCAGCCAAAGCCTTGCTGGCTCAGGGACTCGACCCCGCAGCCGTGCGCAAGGCAGAGAAGACGAACGATTCATCTCCCCATTCGGACCATCAGGCCTACGCGCTGGCGATCAGCGGCGAGGGCGTCTGGGACTGGGAACTGGGCAGCGGACGCATCGTGCACAACCCGCAGTGGGCACGACTCATGGGGCTCGATCCGCAACAATCCGAACACACCTGGCAGACCGCGCTGGACTGCGTGCATGAAGACGAGCGCGATGGCGTGATGGCAGCGATCCAGGACTGCCTCGCCGGCCATGCCGCGTTCGAGTACGAGTGCCGCATCCGCCACCCGGACGGAAGCGTGATCTGGGTGCAAAACCATGGCGAGGTGATGGCGCGCGACAGCGACGGCAAGCCACTGCACATGGTGGGCAGTCTGCACGAAATCACCCGGCAAAAGCGCGAGACCCTGCTGGTCCAGGGACGCAACCAGTTCCTGCAGACGATTGCCGCAGTCAATGAAATGCTCATGCAGGATCTGCCCGAGCAGGAATTGATGGCACGCATTTGCCAGGAACTGGTTCGGGACGGTCTGTTCCGTATGGCCTGGATCGGCATGCTGGATCGGGATGGCGTGCGCGTACGGCCGATGGCCGAAGCGGGTTTTATCGAGGATTACCTGTCCCGGCTGGATGTCCGCTGCGACGACTCGCCGCAGGGGCAGGGGCCGACTGGAACCGCCATCCGCACTGGCGCCACGGTGTTCAACGACGACACGGAAAACAACACGCGGTTTGCCCTGTGGCGCCAGCGCGCCCGGGCTCAGGGCTACCGCTCGTCGGCGGCAACGCCGCTGCGGGTGCAGGGCAGGGTGGTCGGCGCACTCAATGTGTATGCCGCCGAACCCCATGCGTTCGGACAGGAAAAACAGCTGTTGCTGGAAAAACTGGCCGTCGATCTGGGCGTGGCGTTCGGCCACCGCGCCGCGTTGACGGCGCTACGCCAGAGCGAGGAACGGTTCCGGCTGTTGCTGGAGGCGTCGCCCGAAGCCATTTTTGGCGTCGACACCCGGGGTATCTGCACGTTCGTCAACCCGGCCTGTCTCAGGATGCTGGGCTACACGCAGGACGAGTTGCTCGGCAAGCACATGCATCCGCTGATCCATCATTCCTACCCGGATGGTCAGCCCTATCCCGTCGAACAGTGCCATGTTCGCTGCTCAACCCTGGAGGGCAGGCCCACCCATATTGAAAACGAGGTGCACTGGCGCAAGGACGGCAGCAGTTTTCCGGTGGAATACTGGTCGCACCCGATTTTTCGCGATGGCGCACTGATGGGGGCGGTGGTCAATTTTGTCGACATCACCGAGCGCAAGCGCATGGAGCAGGCGCTGCGCGTCAGCGAGGAGCGCTACCGGCTGATTTCCAATGTCGCGACCGACCTGCTGTATTCCTGCATCCACTCGGATGCCGGGTTTGCCACCATTGACTGGGCGACAGCCTCGACGGAGCGGATTTTCGGCTACACGCTGGACGAAATTCTGGCCCGGGGTTGCTGGCGTCATTTTGTCCATCCGGACGATCTGCCCGAATTCGACCGCAACATTCGTTATCTCGTGCCAGGGCAACGCAGCGAATGCGAGCTGCGCATCCTGGCGCGGGACGGCTCGATTCACTACGCCCGGGCCTATTCACGGGCAATGGAGTCGGACGCAGCCGGAAAAACCCGCCTCTACGGCGCCTGCCAGGACATTACCGAACGCAGGCAGGCGGAGGCGCGCATCGAGTTTCTGGCCCACCATGACGCCCTGACCGGCCTGCCCAATCGCGTTCTGTTGCGCGACCGTTTTGCCCAGGCGCTCAGCCTGTCGGAACGCGCCAAAACCCGGATCGCGGTGCTGTTTCTAGACCTCGACAATTTCAAGGTGGTGAACGACACCCTCGGGCATGCCTCGGGCGATTTGCTGCTGCAGCAGGTGGTGAAGCGCCTGTCGCACTGCACGCGCGAGAGCGATACCATCAGCCGCCAGGGCGGAGATGAGTTCATCCTGCTGCTGAACGACATTCCGAATCAGGAAACGGTCGAGCGGATCGCGGGCGAAATTCTCCAGCGCCTGGCCGATCCCGTGGAAATCGACGGCCATGTGCTGAATACCTCCGGCAGCATCGGGATCGCCATGGTCCCGGAAGATGGCCGCGACTTTGACAGTCTGCTGCAGAAAGCCGATACCGCGATGTACAACGCCAAGGAGGCAGGGCGCAACGCCTACCGTTTCTACGACGAGCAGATGAACGTCCAGGCGCATGAGCACCTGCTGCTGCAAAACCGGCTGCACCAGGCGTTGACCCGCGCCGAGTTTTCCCTGCATTACCAGCCGCAACTGGCGATCGACAGCGGCCAGGTGATCGGAGTGGAGGCCTTGCTGCGCTGGAACAATCCGGAGCTGGGCGAAGTCGCGCCGGCGCGTTTCATGCCCGTCGCCGAAGACTGCGGCCTGATCGTGCCGATTGGCGTCTGGGTGCTGGAAGAGGCCTGTCGCCAGGCGCAATCCTGGCGGAAGTCCGGATGGCCCGAGCTGGGCATTGCAGTCAATCTGTCCGCCCTGCAATTTCGCCGTCCCGGCCTGGTCGACAGCGTGGCGGGCGCGCTCGAACAAAGCGGCTTGCCGCCCCATCTTCTGGAACTGGAATTGACCGAATCCATCCTGCTGCAGGACGCGGAAAACACCCTCGATACGGTGCGGCGGCTGAAGGCTCTAGGCGTTCGCCTGTCGATCGATGACTTCGGCACGGGCTATTCGTCGCTCAGCTACCTCAAGCGCTTTGCGGTCGACAAACTCAAGATCGACCGTTCGTTCGTGCGCGACATCAGCACCGACCCGGACGACGCCGCCATCGTTCGCGCGGTGATCCAGCTGGCGCGCAGCCTGCGCCTGGGCACTCTGGCCGAAGGGGTCGAAACGCAGGAGCAGCTGGCGTTTCTGCGTGAGGAAGGCTGCCAGGAAGCCCAGGGGTTTCTGTTCAGCCGGCCGCTCGCAGCGCCAGCCCTGAAAGCCTTTCTGAGCGAGAGGATGGCCGCTACGAGCCAAGCCGGGGTGAGCTGAACGCGTGCCGGCTTGTGAAATGGCAATGTGCGACTAGTACTAACAGTGATCACATCATGTGATCAGCCCCGCTGAATCAAACGACACGCGCACTGGGTTGGCGCATGATGCGTTTACTCCCGTAAAACCGGGTATCAGGATTTTTCTGGCATGCCCGACTGGCCCTCGTAAATCCCGGCTTACGTAGTTTTACTGAGTAACCACACGAATGATGTGGCGTCGTCAGGCTGGATAAGCTCCCTTTATCAAATCCGAATGGTCTGGCACCCGATGGGTTTACCTGTGGCTGAGCGAACGGATAAAAATACAAGGGGGGTCTTCATGTGGTCAGAACAGTTTGCTTTTCCCGAAACAGCCTTTCGTGAACGGGAGGAAAAGGTCGAGTCTGATGCCGTTCCGGCGGGCGAGGGCGCTGCGATCGAGCCGCATGAAGACGATGCCTACGCACAGGACATCACGCAACGCTACTTCGATGACATCGGCCGTCTTCCCGTCTTGAAGGCCGTCGATGAGCATGACTATGCGCAGCGCATGAAGCAGGGCGACTTGAAGGCGCGGGAAATCCTGATCACGCATAACCTGCGGCTGGTGGTGTATGTTGCCAAGCGCTATCTGGGACGCGGCTTGCCGCTGCTGGATCTGGTCGAGGAAGGCAATCTGGGGTTGATGCATGCCCTCGAAAAATTCGATCCTGATCGCGGTTTTCGCCTGTCGACTTATGCGCTGTGGTGGATTCGCCAGTCCATCGAGCGGGCGCTGATGAACCACTCCCGCACCATTCGCCTGCCGGTCCATGTGGTCAAGCAGCTCAATACCTGCCTGCGTGCACGCAGCAAGCTGGAAAAGCAGGGCATGTCCGATCCCCAGCCAGCCGACATCGCCAGCCAGACGGGGCTGTCCGCCGAGGATGTCCGCAATGTCATGCAATTGAACCGCTCGCTTTTGCCACTCGATGCGCCACTCGATATCGACCCCGACCTGACATTGGGCGATGCCATTGCGGACGAGCACTGCGTGGCGCCGGACGTTCGCATGTACAAGGCCGAGCTTGACCGGTTTTTGGCGGACAGGCTGGCAAAGCTGTCCGACAAGCACCGCTGGGTCATCGAGCGGCGTTATGGACTCAACAATCAGAAAATCAACACGCTGGATGATCTGGCGAAGGACCTCAAGGTCACCCGGGAACGGGTGCGCCAGATCCAGATCGAGGCGCAGAAGGAACTCGGCATCGGCCTGAAATCAAAAGGCGTGCTCAAGGAAAACTGGCTGGCATGAGCCTGAACCCTCGCATCAGGATGCGTGTATTCCCGGTGCGTTGGGGCGGGACAATCCCTCGGCATTGCGTTCCTGGCGCCTGAACGACGCTGCTATTGGCAGCTCAATCCGTTCGGGGGATTGAGGCTGGTTCGCCTTGAGTCGATTCAGCAAATTCGCGGCAGCGGATCGTCTTCCAGTTCGTCCAGCACGCGGCGACCGCCCAGCTCGGTTTCCAGGATCACGCGGCGGTCGCCCGCTTCGATGCGGCCGATGAGGCAGGCGTCGCGGCCGCCGGGCAGCGCCTGCCAGCGCACGAGAATTTCCTGGGCCGTTGCTGCATCGGCCACGGCGACGATGCGACCTTCGCACGCCAGAAAATACGGGTCATACCCCAGCATTTCACACACCGAAACGACTTCCGGCCGCAGCGGCACCGCGGTCTGTTCCAGCACCACGCTATGGCCGCAAGCGCGCGCGATCTCGTGGGCGACGGTGGCCAGCCCGCCGCGCGTGGGGTCGCGCATGAAGCGCAGGCCGGGCAGGTCGCGCACCGCCTGCGCCAGCGGCAGCACCGAAGCGGAATCGGAGCGCAGTTCTCCGGACAAGCCGAACTGCTCGCGCGCCAGCATCACCGCGATGCCGTGATCACCCACCGGGCCGGATACCAGCACCACGTCGCCGGGCGCGATGGAGGCAATGTCGAGCGGCGCCTGCGCGCGCTTGACGCCGATGCCGGCGACCGACAGATAGAGGCCGCCACCTTCGCCGCGCCGCACCACCTTGGTGTCGCCGGCCACCACGGCGACGCCGCTTTCCCGTGCGGCAGCAGCGAAACTGGCGATGAGCCGGTCCAGCAGCGCGACTTCGAGGCCTTCCTCGATCAGCGCCGACAGCGTGAGGTAGCGCGGATCGGCGCCGGCCACGGCGAGGTCGTTGACCACGCCGTGCACCGCCAGCGAGCCGAGATTGCCGCCGGGGAATTCCAGCGGCTGCACGGTGAAGCCGTCGGTGGTGACCATGAGTTCGCCGCCAAGCGGCGGCAGCGTCACCGCGTCGGCGTCGGTGTCGAGCAGCGGATTGCCTAGATGCTTCGCAAAAATGTCGGCGATGAGCTCACGCATCAGGCGGCCGCCGTTGCCGTGTGCGAGAAGGATGCGGGTGTCGATCATGTTTGTTGAGCAATAAATTCGATGACCTGGCCGAAGCTCAGGCCGGCGTCGTTGACGGGAATGCATCTGGGCAGGTGTACGTTGAAGCCGGCAGATTCGAGACAGTCGATCGCGGCCTCGACAAGAACGCGGTTCTGGAACACGCCGCCGGTGAGGCCGATGGCCTGAATGCCGGATTGCGCACGCAACTGCTTGGCCTGATCGACCAGCGCCTGTGCCAGGCTGAGGTGAAAGCCGGCTGCGCGTTCGGCTGCCGGGCGCGTGGTGTCGCCGAGCATGGACAGCAGCGGCGCCCAGTCGCTGCGCCAGACACCGGTCAGGTCGCGTTCGAGCGGCAACGGGATGGCTTCGCCGCCGGCAGTGGCCGCGATGGCTTCCAGCCGCATCGGGCCTTCGCCCTCGAAACTGGCATGGGTACATACGCCGCACAGGGCGGCGGCGGCATCGAATAGGCGGCCGACCGAAGACGTGGCCGGGCTGTTGAGATGGTGCGTCCATGCCTGATGCAGCGGTTTGGGCGCGAACGGCGCGGCCTGTCCCGTCTCCCACAGCAGCGCTGCCGCGGCGCGCCATGGTTCGCGTCCGGCCTTGTCGCCGCCGGGCAGGCGGAAAGGGCGCATCGAGGCAGCGCGTCGCCAGTGGCCGGGCGCGCCGATGAAGGCCTCGCCGCCCCACAGCGTGCCGTCTTCGCCGAGGCCGACACCGTCCCAAGTGAACACGACCCATTCTTTCACGGCGGGAAATTCCCACGCCAGCGCCGACGCATGAGCATGGTGATGCCAGATTTCGGGCAGCGGCAATCCTCTTTCGCGCGCGAAGCGACGGTAGCCGTAACCGGGATGACGGTCGACGATGAGCTGGCTTGCCTGCACCTGATACAGGCGCTGCAGGTCAGCCGACACCTGCGCCAGTATGTCAAGGCTGCGCGGTGAGTCGAGCTCGCCGATGTGTGGCGAGACAACGGCGCGCGAGCCCCAGGCGAGGCAAAGCGTATTTTTCATGTGGCTGCCGAGTGCCAGCACGGGTTCGGGTAGCGACAAGGAGAGTTCGAGTTCCAGTGGCGCGGTGCCGCGCCCCAGTCGCAGCGGCCGGGGACGGCCCGCAATGACACGATACACCGGGTCGTCGGCCGGCCGCACGATGGGGCGGTCGTGGTGCAGGAAAGCGTCGGCGAGATGCGCGAGCCGGGTCTGCGCTTCATGGCTGTCGGTCAGCACCGGCTCGCCGGAGAGGTTGCCCGAGGTCGCCACCAGCGGCCCGCCGAAATCGTTCAGTAGCAGATCGAGCAGCGGCGAGTAGGGCAGCAGGCAGCCGATTTCCGCGAGGCCGGGTGCGATGTGTTGAGACAAGCTTGAACCAGCACGCTTCTGTAGCAGCACGATGGGACGCTCGGGCGAGGCCAGGAAATCTTCGAGTTGCGGCGTGGTGTGCGCCACCGCGCGCAAGGCATCAAGGTCGCGCAGCATTACTGCCAGTGGTTTGCTCGGGCGGGGTTTGCGGGCGCGCAAAGTGGTAACTGCTTCGTCGTTCGCAGCGCTGCACATCAGGTGGTAGCCGCCGACGCCTTTCACCGCAACGATCTTCCCGGCGCGCAATGCCTCGACGGCTGCAGCCAGCGCAGCTTCATCGTCGTCGAGTGTTTCATCTTCCGAGACAAACTGCAGATGCGGCCCGCACACCGGGCAGGCGATCGGTTCGGCATGAAAGCGACGGTCGAACGGATTTTCGTATTCGCGACGGCACACCGGGCACAGCGCGAAGCCGCGCATCGCCGTGTTGGGGCGGTCGTAGGGCAGGGCGGTGATCAGCGTGTAGCGCGGGCCGCACTGGGTGCAGTTGATGAAAGGGTAGCGGTGGCGGCGGTTGGCCGGGTCGTGCAGTTCGGCCAGGCAGTCAGCGCAGACAAAGCCGTCGGGTGGCAGGTGAATATCGGCATGAGTCGATGTTGCGCTGTCGAGGATGACGAACGCGTTTGTACCTTTGGTCGAGCAGTGCGCAACGGCAAGCGGGCCGGGCACCGCCAGCGGCGGCGCTTCATTCCGCAATGCCTCGCCGAATAACTGCAATTGCGTAGGCTCGCCCTCGGCATGGATTTCCACCTTGCCGTCTGCATTGCGCACCCAGCCTGTAATGTCGTGTTGGCGAGCGAGTCGGTAGACGAAGGGCCGAAAGCCCACGCCCTGCACCCGTCCGCCGATCGTGATGAACTGCGCGACGCGTTCAGGCATCGGCCACTACGCGCACACCGCCCGCCCACCAGATGCGGCAGGCGCCTTCGTCCGACACCATGCAGGGGCCGACCGGATTGCGCGGGGTGCAGGCGAGGCCGTAGATGCGGCACTGGTTGGGATAGATCTTGCCGAGCACCACCTGAGCGCAGTCGCAGCCGGGTGGCATTTCGCCGGCGCGGCGACGGGTGGGATCGCTGTGGTCGGGGTACAGCAGGAGCGCGTCGTGCTTGGCGAAAGCGGGTTTCAGCGCGTAGCCCGAATTGGGAATGATGCCGATGCCGCGCCAGTTGGCGTCGACGACATCGAGGGTTTGCTCGAGCATGCGGCGCGCGGTGGGATTGCCGCCCGGATGGGCAACTTCGCGGTAGCAGTTGTCGAGAAAACGTTCGCCGGTTTTGAGCTGGCGCAGCACCGAATAGAACGACGCCAGCAGCGACTCCGTGCCGAAGCCGGCGACTGCTGCGGGTATTTCATGGCGGTCGACCACGAAGCTCCATTCCTCCGGCCCCATGATGGTGGAGACGTGGCCGGGCGCGACCAGCGCGTCGAAGCCGGGCGTACCGGAGTCGAGCAGCATGGCCACCGCCGGCCAGGTCAGCCGGCCCGACAGCAGGATCGACAGGTTGGTGGGTATGCCCTCGGCGAGCATCGCCGCGACTGGCGCGGTGGTGGTCTCGAAGCCGGCGGCGAAGAACACCACCGGCCGCTCGGGGTTGTCCAGTGCGATCTTCCTTGCATCGAGCGGGCTGGCGATCGGACGAATATCCGCGCCGGCGGCCTGTGCCTCGGCCAGCGAGCGCACCTCGCCCTTCTTCACGTTGACCGGTACCCGCAGCATGTCGCCGAAAGCGACCAGGATGCACCTGTCCTGCAGCGCCAGTTGCATCGCCTGGTAGACGACTTCCTCCGGACACACGCATACCGGGCAGCCTGGGCCGGGTACCAGTTCGATCCATTTCGGCAGTGCGCCGCGCAGACCGGCGTGGGTGATCGAGCGCTCGTGGCCACCGCACACGTTCAGGATCTTGACCGTGCGGTCGAATTCAAGGGCGTGGATTTTCGGGCGGCGCGACTGGCCCTGCGCCACACGGGCAAGCTGGGTGGCGAGTTGCTCGCGCAGCCAGGCATACCAGGCCTCCATGTTCAGTTCCTTGCGCGCCGATAGCCGCATCACCGGCGCCGGGTTGGCCAGATTGCGCAGGTGCGCTTCGGCCTTGTCTGGATCAAAGTCGTCGAGCACGGCCAGCAGATCGGTCTTGGTCAGCAGCATGGCGTCGGCGGCACGGAACATGACCGGGTATTTGGCTGGCTTGTCGTCGCCTTCGGTGACCGAGAGCAGGGTGACGTTGAGGTGCTGGCCGAGATCGAAGCTGGCGGGGCAGACCAGGTTGCCGACGTTTTCGATGAACAGGATGTCGACGCCGTCGAGCGCCATGTGATGCAGCGCGTCGTGCACCAGATGCGCGTCGAGGTGGCAGGCGGTGCCGGTGACGATCTGGTGCGCCTGCACGCCCTTGGCGCGGATGCGCTCGGCGTCGTTCTCGGTTTCGAGGTCGCCCTCGATCACGGCGCAGGTGAATTCGTCTTTCAGCGCGACGAGCGTGGCTTCCAGCAGCGCGGTTTTGCCGGAGCCGGGCGACGACATCAGGTTGATCGCGAGGATGCCGCGCTTGTCGAAGTGCTCGCGGTTGTGCGCGGCCTGGTCGTCGTTCTTGGCCAGCAGGCCCTTCAGCACGGAGACGGCGGTCGCGCCCTTGGCGACGGGCTTGAACGCGAGGTGTTTGTTGCCGGGAGTGAGGTTGCAGCCGCAGGTGTCACACATGATGGTGAGTAGTGAGTGGTGAACGGTCAGTGGTCAGGTGGGGGCGGTTTCGAGTTCGACGCTTTCCAGCAGCAGTTCGTCGCCGGATAGGATCTGGGTGTGCCAGTCGCCGCAGGCGCCGCAGAGCAGGCGATTCATCGCGGCCTCTGTTTCGGCGCCGCAGGTTTGGCAGCGGACCTGAATCGGTGCGTGGGTAAATTCGAGCTCGGCGTGTTCCATGCGGCTACCGGCGGCGGCCAGCGGGAAGGCGGTGGCCAGCAGTTCGGGCACCACGCCGGCCAGCGGGCCGATGCGCACGCGGATAGACGTGGCACTGCTCGCTTGATGCTGCTCGATCACAGCGTCCACCTGCTCGACCAGCGCCTGGGCGATGGCGAGTTCATGCACCCCCCACCTCCATGGCCTGGCCCTCCAGGATCTGATCGAGCAGTTCCCAGGTGGTGCGGGCGTCGGCTTCGGCGATTTTCTGGATGGCGTAGCCGACATGCACCATGACGAAATCACCGATTGCGGGCGGTTCGTCCTGCATCATGAACAGGCTGACGTCGCGCCACACGCCCTTGGCCTGACAGCGGGCGGTAAAGCCTTCGATCGATTCGATCTGCATCGGGATGGCGAGGCACATATTGGGCAATCAGAAACTACACTCAGTTGAGTATATGTTAAGAACAGCCAATGCAAGTCGCCGCGTAAATTGCATAATTGTGACTAATAATCAAATACTTGAGATATTTACTGGGTTGTTGTTCGAGTGGCGCGCTGATAGATTGAAGGCATGAAAACGCTCGTGCTCGGCATCGGCAACACCCTGCTTACCGACGAGGGCATCGGCATTCATGTGCTGCAGGCACTCGAGCCCGAACTGGCTAACTGGCCCGATGTGACGCTGCTCGACGGTGGCACGCTGTCGTTCACGCTGGCGGGGCCGATCGAGGACGCCGACGCATTGATCGTCGTCGACGCTGCCAATCTGCAGATGCAGCCGGGCGCGTGGACTTTGCTGGAAGGAGAGGCGATGGACGCATTCCTGATGGGCAACCGAAAGTCCACCGTGCACGAGGTGGGGCTGACCGATCTGCGCGCCATTGCGATGCTGGCGGGACACTGGCCGGACAAGCGGGCGCTGCTGGCGATCCAGCCCGGCGTGGTCGACTGGGGCGAGCAACCCACGCCTGCGGTTGCCGCCGCTATCCCGCCGGCCTGCGTGGCAATTCGCGAACTGATTCGGGCGTGGCGCCATGCCGTTTGAGGTCATTCCCATTCATGTCGTTCAAACCGTTTCCAGCGAGACCGGCCTGACCGGCAATGCGCCGCCGCTGCTGCGCGAGATTTCCGAACTGCTGCTGCGGCTGCTGGAAAGCGGCGAAATCGCTGCCATCGATTTGTCCGCCCTGCCGTTGACGCCGGCCGATCTCGACTGGCTGCAGGACAGGCTGGGGCAGGGCGAGATTGCCATCACCCTGCAGGCCAGTGGCGAGTCGACGCTGAACGAGACCGCCTGCCCGGGCGTCTGGTGGGTGACGCACCGGAATGAAAACGGGGCCGTGACTTCGCAGTTCATCGAGGTGGCTTTCGTGCCGGATCTGGTGAAGGCCCATCCGCAGGATGTTGAATGGGGCCGGGAACGGCTTGAGTTACTGCTGGCCGACTTCTAAGGTGAATGCGGTCGCAGTCGGGTGATGAATCGGGAGGTACGCATCATGCAGGGTCCGTTGATCGAGTCACTCGTGCGGCAGGGCGTCAGCCGCCGCACCTTTCTCAAGTACTGCGCCACGCTGGCCTCGATGATGGCCTTGCCGCCGACCGCCGGACGCGCGATGGCTGCGGCGATGGCGGCCTCCCGGCGGCCATCGGTGATCTGGCTGCCGTTTCAGGAATGCACCGGCTGCACCGAGTCGATCACGCGCTCGCATTCGCCGACGATCGAGGGCATGATTTTTGACCTGATTTCGCTCGACTATCAGGAAACCCTGATGGCCGCAGCAGGCTTCCAGGCCGAGCAAGCCCGCCACTCTGCGATGAAAGACAACTTCGGCAAATATCTGTTGATTGTCGACGGATCGATTCCGCTGGGGCAGAACGGCGCCTATTCGTGCATAGGCGGGCGGTCCAATGTGGACATCCTGAAGGAAGCCGCCGAGGGGGCGGCAGCCATCATCGCCATGGGCACCTGCGCCTCTTATGGCGGCATCCCGAAAGCCAATCCGAATCCGACCGGTGCGGTCTCGGTGTCCGACCTCATCAAGAACAAACCGATCGTCAACATTCCCGGTTGCCCCCCGATCCCGGTGGTGATGACCGGCGTGCTGGCGCATTACCTCACCTTCGGCAGCCTGCCGGATCTGGACGACAAAGGCCGGCCCAAGGCCTTTTTTGGCGAAACCATTCACGACCGCTGCTATCGCCGCCCGTTCTACGACCAAGGCAAGTTCGCCAAAACCTTCGACGATGAAGGCGCGCGCAACGGCTGGTGTCTGTTCGAGCTCGGCTGCAAGGGCCCGGTCACCCACAACGCCTGCGCCACGGTGAAGTGGAACGGCGGCACCTCGTGGCCGGTGGAGTCCGGGCATGGCTGCCTGGGCTGTTCGGAGCCGGATTTCTGGGATGCCGGCGGCTTCTACAAGGCGCTGTCGGTGCCGGCCGACCCGCTCAGGAATGGGGCTGCCGCAGCGGTAGTGGGCGCGGGAACAGGCGTCGCCGTGGGGATTGCCAATCGCGTCAAGCAGGGCAGCGCAAGGTCGTCGCACGAGACCACCACCCTGGATGATCTGGAAAAATGAGCATGAATGATCTGCAATTTTTGACCTGGGTGCGCGGGCCAGGCCTCGACATCGCGGTGGCGATTTTTGTGCTGGGCGTGCTGTGGCGTCTGGTCGAGATTTATTCGCTGGGCCGCAAGATGGACCGGTCGGCGCCGCGCCACACCGCCGGTGCCTCGGGTCTGCATACCGTGTTGCGCCGCTCGCTGCCGCCGCCCGGCATGCTGAAGCGTTCGCCGGTGGGCTATATCGGCGGCTATATTTTCCATATCGGGCTGGCTGTCGTCGTGTTCGGGTTCGCGCCACACATCCTGCTGATCAAAAATCTCACCGGCCTTTCGTGGCCCGGACTGCCGTCGCAGATCATCGACCTGGCCGCGGTGGTGACGATGGTAGCCATGGTGGGCGTGCTGGCTGACCGCATCGCCAGGCCGGTCAAGCGTTTTTTGTCCACCTTCGAAGACTGGTTCAGCTGGACGGTGACTTTTTTGCCGATGCTGACCGGCTGGATGGCGGTGCAGCATCTGCTGCTGCCCTACACCACGATGCTGGCGCTGCACATCCTCAGCGTGGAAGTGCTGCTCATCGTGCTGCCGTTTAACAAGCTGTTCCATGCCTTCACGCTGTTCGGTTCGCGCTGGTACAACGGTCGGGCGAACGCGCACAAAGGAGTGCCGGTATGAGTGCCACACTCGAAAAAGGGCTCCACGTCCTGAAGCAAGTCATCGACGCGCCCATCGCCAGTTATTTCAACAGCTGCGTGCACTGCGGCCTGTGCGCCGAAGCCTGTTTGTTCTACACCGAAACCGGCGACCCCAAATACACGCCGATCTACAAGCTGGAGCCGTTGCGCCGCGTCTACGAGCAGGAATACACGCTGCTGGGGCGGCTGAAAAAGAGGCTCGGGCTGTCCAAAGCCGTCACCGACGATGAACTCGATCAGTGGCAGGAGCTGGTCTACAACAGCTGCACCCTGTGTGGGCGTTGTTCCGCTGTCTGCCCGGTCGGCAACGACATCGTCTACATGGTGCGCAAGTTCCGCGAAGGCATGTCGGCCTCGGGCCATGCGCCGGAAGGCATCAAGGGCGCAGTCAGCCGCACCGTCACCACGGGCAGCCCGATGAACGTCAAGCTGCCCGCGGTGCTGGCACAAATGAAGCACGTGGAAGCCGACTATGGCCTGCCGATTCCGCTCGATCGTGCGGGCGCGGAATACCTGGTGGTGCTGTCGTCGATGGAGATCATCAACTTTCCCGAGTATCTGGGTGCCGTCGCCAAGATCCTGCACCAAGCCGGCAAAACCTGGACGCTGTGCTCGACCGCGTTCGAGGCGACCAACGCCGGCATCCAGATCGGCAATTCCGACCTGGCGAAAGTGATCGTCTCGCGCATCGTCGAGGGCGCGGAAAAGCTCAAGGTCAAGACCGTGATCAGTCCCGAGTGCGGCCATGCCTATACCGCGCTGCGCTGGGATGGCGCCAACCTGATCGGCCGACCATTCAGCTTCGAGGTCAAACACATCATCGAGGTGCTGGACGAGTTGCAGGCGCATGGGCTGCTGAAAACAGAAGGCTTCGAGACCGACCGCCTGACTTTTCACGACCCCTGTCAGCTGGTGCGGCGGGGCGGCGTGATCGAGCAGCCGCGCGCGCTGATGAAGCGGGTGGCGAACAATGTTGTCGACATGCCGGACGCCGGCTATATGAACTGGTGCTGTGGCGGGGGCGGCGGCGCCTCGGCGGTCGAGGAGGGCGAGGCCTTGCGGCTAGAAGCATTCCGCAAAAAGAAATCCCAGTTCGACGCCGTCAAGCCCGATCGGGTGGTGACCGCCTGCGCCAACTGTCGCATCGTGCTGGAAGAAGGCCTCGAGCATTACAGGATGGACATTCCGGTGATCGGCCTGACCGAGCTGGTCGCCAGCCACCTCCCCGAACCCGCGCCGCAAGCGGTTGCCAAGCCAGAAGGAGCCTGACGCCATGACCACCGCACAACGCATCGTCGTTGACCCCATCACCCGGATCGAAGGCCACCTGCGCATCGAGGCCGAAACCGATGCCAGCGGAAAAATCACCCAGGCTTACTCCGCCGGCACCATGGTGCGCGGCATCGAAATCATCCTGCGCGGCCGCGACCCGCGCGACGCCTGGGCCTTTGCCCAGCGCATCTGCGGCGTCTGCACCCTGGTGCACGGCATTGCCTCGGTGCGTGCGGTGGAAGACGCGCTGCACCGCGCCATCCCGGCCTACAGTATTCCGAAGAACGCCGAACTGATTCGCAACCTGATGATTGCGGCGCAGCACGTGCACGACCACGTGATGCATTTCTATCACCTGCACGCGCTCGACTGGGTCGACGTAGTGTCCGCGCTGAAGGCCGACCCCAAGGCGACCTCGGTGCTGGCGCAATCGCTTTCCGGCTATCCGCGCTCGTCTCCCGGCTATTTCGCCGACGTGCAGAAAAAGGTCAAAAGTTTCGTCGAACAGGGCCAGCTCGGCATCTTTGCCAACGCCTACTGGGGCCACCCGGCCTACAAGCTGCCGCCGGAAGCCAATTTGATGGCGCTGGCGCATTACCTCGATGCGCTCGCCTGGCAGCGCGACGTGGTCAAGCTGCACACCATATTCGGCGGCAAGAACCCGCATCCCAACTTCGTCGTCGGCGGCGTGCCGTCGGCTATTTCGGTGCATGTGGATCATCCCGGACACGGCAAGGGGCCGCACTATCGCGGCGGCCAGGATGCAACGGCGCTCAACCTCGTCGGCTTGCAGACGGTGCAGAACGTCATCCGCCAGATGCGCGAGTTCGTCGATCAGGTGTATGTGCCGGACACTCTGGCGATTGCCGGTTATTACAAGGACTGGGCCACACGCGGCGAAGGCCTCGGCAACTTCCTGTCGTTTGGCGACCTGCCATCGAAAGGCTTTTGGGATACAGACTCATATCTCATCCCGCGTGGCGTCATCCTCAACCGCGACCTGTCCCGGATTCATCCAGTTGATCTGGACAAGGACAACGAGATCCAGGAATTCGTCAGCCACTCTTGGTACAAATACAGCCAGGGCAATGCCAAGGGCCTGCATCCGTTCAAGGGCGAAACCGAGCTCGACTACACCGGGCCGAAGCCGCCCTACGAACATCTGGACGTGGCGCAAAAATACTCCTGGATGAAGTCGCCGCGCTGGCAGGGCAAGTCGATGGAAGTGGGCCCGCTCGCCCGCGTGCTGATGCTGTACGCCAGCGGCAACGAACAGGCAAAAGAACTGGTGGGCTCCACGCTGAAAACGCTCGACGTGCCGGTCGACGCGCTGTTTTCCACCCTCGGCCGCACCGCTGCGCGCGCGCTGGAATCAAAAATCATCGCCGACGCCATGCAGGGCTGGTACGACCAACTCATCGCCAACATCAAGGCCGGCGACGTGCGCACCTTCAACGACCAGTACTGGGACCCCGCGACTTGGCCCAAGCACATGCAGGGCGTCGGCCTGATGGAAGCGCCGCGCGGTGGCCTCTCCCACTGGATCGTCATCGACGATGCCAAAATCACCAACTATCAGGCGGTCGTGCCCAGTACCTGGAATGCCGGCCCGCGCGACGCGCAAGGCCAGCCCGGCGCCTACGAGGCAGCCTTGCAGGACAATCACGTGATGGCGGACCCCAAACAGCCGCTCGAAATCCTGCGCACCATCCACTCGTTCGACCCCTGTATCGCCTGCGCCGTGCATGTGACCGACCCCGACGGCGAGGAACTGGTGCAGGTCAAGATCAAGTAACCCGGCCGAACCGAACTGACTGAATTGAACAACGGGAGAACCCTTGATGAAACCGGTAAAACCTGTTCAAGCCATCGCCCTGACCACCCTCTGCCTGTTCGCAGGCACCGCCTTCGCGCATCCCGGCAGCCATGGGATCGCTGGTTTTAGCAGCGGACTGACGCATCCGTTGCTGGGGCTTGACCATCTGCTCGCCATGATCGCGATCGGTCTATGGGCTGCGCAACAGCGCGGCCGGGCGTTGTGGGCGGTACCGGCGGCTTTTGTCGCTGCGATGGGTTTGGGTGGCGGGCTGGCGTGGGCTGGGCTGGCGTTGCCGCAGGTCGAGACCGGCATCGCAGCCTCGGTGCTGGTCTCGGGCGGGCTGATCGCCAGCCGGCGCCGGTTGCCGGTGGCAGCGGGTATGGCCATCGCCGCCGGGTTTGCGCTGTTCCATGGCTATGCTCACGGGCTGGAAATACCGCAGGCCGCGTCGCCCGTGCTCTATGGCCTGGGCTTCGTGCTGGCAACGGCTTTGCTGCATGGCCTGGGCATCGCCGGCAGCCTGCTCGGCCGCTTTGCGATTCAGGTCGCGGGCCTTGCCATTGCGGCCAGCGGCGTGGCGATGCTGACGGGAATCTGAGCGTGAGATGCTGCTGGCGGACCCTGAAGGGATGCCAGGCCCAAGCCCAATAAAAACGCCGTCTCGTGGACGGCGCAAGGTACTACAGGAGGAATTCGTGGTGGAGGACGGTTGACCAGATGCCGACTCACCTCCTGAGCTTATGAGCACTGACGCGGGTTGGTGCGGACTCCAACGAATTATTCGAATAACTGGCTTCTATCGCCCATCGCCGATGTTGGGGTCGCAGGTTCATGGGCGATAGAAGTTTTAAATGTTAAAAAGCAACCGGCTGTTTCGCTGACTATCTATCGTCCAGCCATCATCGATTCACTTCGACCACTCGTTCGACAGCGACTCCGCCTGCTTGAGCACCAACTCGACCGCATCGGCCTGCTGGTCGGGTGGGTACTTCCACTTCTGCAAGCAGCGCCGCACCAGAATGCGCAGCCGCGCCCGGACACTCTCGCGCACCTGCCAATCCACCGTCGTGCTGGCCCGAAGTTTTTCTGTGATCTCGATGGCGATCTTCTTCAGGATGTCATCACCTAGTTCACGCACCGCGCTTTCGTTGTTGGCCAAGGCGTCATAGAGGGCAATCTCGTCCTGCCCCAAACCCAGCGCGGCTTCGCGTTCCAGCACAGCCAAGGAATTCCTTGGCCATCTGGATCAATTCTTCGATGACCTGGGCCGTCTCAATGGCGCGGTTGTGGTACTTGCGCAGGGTTTCCAGCAGACGGTCCCCGTACTTCTTTTCCTGGACCACGTTGTTGCGTGCCCGCGCTTTGATCTCGTCGCGCAGCAGCTTTTCCAGCAACTCCACCGCAAGGTTGCGGCTCTCCATCTGGCGAACGTCTTTCAGAAACTCGTCTGACAACAGGCCGATGTTCGGCTTGTCGAGCCCCGCCAGCGCAAAAATGTCTGCCACGCCGTCGGCAACAATGGCGTTGTCCAGGATCTGCTTCAGCGCACTGTTTTTCTCTTCGGTGGATCGTTTCTTGTCCACCGTGGTGAACTTGGTAATGGCCGCCTTGATGGCCGAGAAGAAAGCGATCTCTTTGCGCAGCGCGGCGGCTTCATCCAGCGTGCCGCACAGTGAATAGGCCTTGGCCACCGCTACCATGGTGTCGAGGAACCGCTGCTTGCCATCCTTCAGGCCCAGTAGATGATTGGCGCATGGCACCAACAGTGTGGCCGCCTTGGTTTCAAACCCGCTGTAGTCGCAGCCGTGCATCATGCCGCGCACGATGTCCATCTTCTCCAGCAACACGGCCAAGGCCTCAGTGGCGTTGTGCGTGGAGTCGCCCTTGCCTTTAGCCTCGGTGTAGGTTTTGAGCGCCGCCTTCAGTTCGTTGGCGATGCCGATGTAATCCACCACCAGACCGCCTGGCTTATTCTTGAAAACGCGGTTCACTCGTGCAATGGCCTGCATCAGGTTGTGGCCCTTCATGGGCTTGTCCACGTACATGGTGTGACAGCACGGCGCATCGAAGCCGGTCAGCCACATGTCGCGCACGATCACCAGCTTCAGCGTGTCTTTGGCGTCCTTAAAGCGCGTCTCCAACCGCTTCTTCAGCCGACGCTGCGCATTTCTTCCGGCTCGTCTTTGCCGGGCTTGTTCCAGGGCAGCGGCGCTTTGGGCGGCAGCTGGGCACAGTCGCGCAGGGTTTGCCAGCGCGCTTCCTGCGGCACCCAGAACACGTTTTTCTCGGTGTAGTAGTCGCGCACCTCCAGTTCGGCGGCGATGTGGCTTGCGTAATCGTCGGCGTAGTCTTCCGGGGCCATGTAGTAGTCGTGGTCAGGGTTCGTGAACTGCTCGCGCAGCTCTTTTTGCCGCTCTTCGAAGGCATCGGAGACGTATTTCAGGAAGATCAGGCCCAGCACCACGTGCTTGTAAACAGATGCGTCGAGGCTTGAGCGCAATTTGTCGGCGGCGGTCCACAGCTTTTTTTCGAGGTCGTTGAAGAATTGTTGTTCGATGGGGTTCATTGCTTTTTCCCTGATGAATTTGGTTGGACTGGAGCGGGTTGCCCGGTGGGCTGTCGCACCTGTTCCCACTTGGCAGCACGTCCCTTGCCCGTTGGCGTGATCAGCCCTTCAGCTTTCATGGCACGCAGGATGACGCGCACCATGTCGCGGCTGATGCCGGGGCAGGCTTCTTCGATTTCCGAAATCGAGAACGGCAGGTTTCTCTTGAGGATTTCGGCGCGCACCCGGTCGCCCTTGGCACCGCGACCCCGTGAGAGGGTGCCGACACGTTCCTCGAATTCCTTGTATGCCCGCAGCAGCGCCCCCCAGAAGTAGTCCAGCCACGGGGCAATATCGTGGGCACCGTCATGCCAGCCCTGCGAGCTGGTCTCCAGCGTTTCGTAGTAACTCTCTTTCGATTCTTCGAAGATGCGCTCCAGACTGATGAAACGACCCACGGCATAGTCGAAGTGGTAGAGCAACTGCAGGGTCAGTAACCGCGCCATGCGGCCGTTGCCATCCGGGAAGGGGTGAATGCAGAGAAAATCGAGGATGACCAGCGGGACCAGCACCAGCGGGTCGGCCAGATGTTGATCCAGCGCCGTGCGGTAACGCGCAATCAAGTCGGACATCGCCATGGGCGTGAGATGCGCAGCCACGGGCCGGAAGCGGATGCGCGAGCTGCCATCGGGGTGGCGCTCGACGATGTCATTGTTGGTGGCCTTCCAGTGCCCGCCCGGCTGCGGCATGTAGCGATACAAAATACCGTGGAGCTGCAGGACAGTGCCTTCTGAAAACGGCATCTGCTCGCCGCTTTCGTGGATTAGGCCCAAGGCGTCGCGGTAGCCTGCCACCTCCTGTTCGGAGCGGCTTTGCGGCGTGGCATTTTTGAGCACCAGCGACTTAAGCCGGTACGCCGCTACCACCACACCCTCAAGGCGGTTGGATGACTCGGTGGATTCGACGACGGCCACTTGGCGCAGGTCACTCAAGACCTCGGGCGACTGGGCGACGTAGAGCAACTGCTTGCCCCGGTACTCACCCAGGGCGCGCAGCGTCGCCAGTTGCTGGGCGTCAAAGCGCAGCTTGGCGAGGTAGTCGGGCGAGAGTGAGTGCATGGTTGGTTTCAGGGGCCGAAAATGGGGTAATCCTACCCTTAATTGGGGTATATGGCTTCTCCATTACCCTGATAAGTGAAGAATTACCCCATTTGGCAAGACGTGGCTTCTTGATTGACCACGCGTGAAAGGTGGCGTCATCCGACGACCCAGGAGCCCCACGATGAACACCAAGTCAACCGCCTTGGTGCCCACCTCGCCAGAGCCACCACCATTCCCGATTAACGCCTTAACGCCTATATATGTTATTTCGTCGCCAATACCCCCAGCCATGGTTTTTTCACCAGTTCGATTTGGGGTGGTGCCCCCATTGAAACCCCGTTATGGCCGGAAGGTGCTGGACGATACAAGTCGATATTGGACAGAAATCCCGCCCAAGCCCAATAAAAACGCCGTCTCGTGGACGGCGCAAGGTACTACAGGAGGAATTCGTGGTGGAGGCGGCGGGAATCGAACCCGCGTCCGAAGGCCCTCTACAGACAGATCTACATACTTAGTCCGGTGATTTATTGCTTTAACCTGGGTTACGCCCGCCGAACAGGCTGAACTTTGGCGAGTGGCCTTGATTTAATGTCTGCCCAAGCCACCCGGACAGCCACGATCATACTGAGATTACCCTACTGCCGGTTGCCCGGCCCAACCCGTATGCTGGCTGGTGTAGGGTCTAGCGCAATTAAGCGGCTAGAGCGTAAGTTTCGTCGTTTGCGTTTAAACGATTTTCAGTTGGATTTACGAGGTACTCTGACCCTCGGTATGCCCTGCGCTGCTTCGCGACCCCCGTCGAAACCAGGTCGCCCCCTTGTGTTGCTGCTTCAAGTGTACTGCATTGAGCCGCTCCCTGAATAAAAGTTCCCCGGGCTTTTTGCATCGATATCCGGGATCGGGACGAACGCATTCGCCGTTTGGCTTGGGGGGCTGGGTTCTCGCCTAAAATCCTGCCTTGTCCTGCTTTTCCACTTTAGTACTTGCGACGCCATCTTTTCCTTCTCGCATTGCTGTCCCTGATCGGGGTGGTTTCCACTTCCGCGCATGCGCTGGAGGTGCGGGTTGATGCGCCTGATGAATTGAGGCCGATGCTGGAGCAGTACCTTGAAACCGCTCGTGCGGCGCGCCAGGGTGAGGACGTGACGGCGGAGGAGTTGCAGCGCCTGCAGCAGGCGAGCCTGAAAACGGCACATGAGTTGCTGGCGACCGAAGGCTATTTCTCTCCCCGGATCAGTTCGGTTATCGAGGGTGCGGGTGCGGCTCAGGTCGTGCGCTATTCGGTGGAGGCAGGGCCGCGCACCTCGATCGAGGCAGTCAGCATCCGTTTCGAAGGAGCCATTGCCGGGACGGGTCCGGACGAGACTGGCCAGGCCGGGCTGGACGCGCGCAACAAGCGTTTGCGTGAGCGGATCCAGGCCAACTTTGCGCTGAAGCCGGGCATGCCCTTTCGCCAGGCGGATTGGGATGCGGCCAAGCTGGCGGCGTTGCGGCCGCTGCTGCTGAATGTGTACCCGGCGGCACGCCTGGCCGGCAGCGAGGCCAAGGTCGATCCGGCGACACAGCACGCCACGCTTTCGTTGGTCGTCGACAGCGGCCCGGCGTTTTTTTATGGCCCGCTGCAAATCAGCGGCAACGAGCGTTATCCCGACAGCGTGATCCAGGCGCTGAACCCGACTGCGCCCGGTGAGCCCTTCCGCCAGGTGCAGTTGCAGGACTTTCAGCAGGCACTGGATGCCAGCGGCTACTTTACCCAGGTGATCGTGCAGGTTGACCCTGATCCCGCACAGGCGGCGGCGGTTCCGATCCGGGTGTCGGTGATCGAGCGCAAGGAAAAGCAGGTGAGCCTGGGTGTCGGCTACAGCACGGATACCGGCGCCCGGGTGCAGGCGACGTATCTGCACCGCGATATGTTCGATGCAGGGGTGCGACTGAAGCTGGGACTCAAGCTGGAGACCGGAGAAAACTCCGGGCTGGCCGAGCTGGCTTGGCCGCGTTCAGCCCGGGGCTATGAAAACCGGGCGTCGGTGTCGTACATCCAGAAAGATATCGAAGGTCTGGTCACCGAGACCTGGAAAACCGGGGTCAGCCGCAATCGCAAGCGCGACCGCATCGATGCCACGCTGTCGCTGCAATATCAGATCGAGAATCAGACGGTGGGCCAGACGGCGAGCACGCAAAATCAGGCGCTCAGTCTGGGCTATGCGTGGACGCACCGAACCGATGGCCGGGCGTTTTATCCGGTGCGCGGCCATATCACGCATTTGCAGGTGGCGGGGGCGTCGGACGCGCTGCTGTCCGACGCCAGCTTCGTGCGGCTGTATGGCCGCCATACCGAGTTTTTCAGACTGGGACCCCGGGAGCGGCTGATCCTGCGCGGCGAACTCGGCGCGGTGCTGGCGGACGGCCGTGAAGGCATTCCCTCCGATTTCCTGTTTCGCGCCGGCGGTGAAAACTCGGTGCGCGGCTATCAGTACCAGAGCCTGGGTCTCGACGTGCCGGGCGGCGTGGAACCGGTGCGCAACCTGGCGACAGTCAGTGTGGAATACAACTATTTCTTTACCCCGACCTGGGGCGCCGCCGTGTTTGTCGACGCCGGCGATGCGGCGGACAGTTTCAATGAACTGGTGCCGGCCCTCGGGGTGGGTGTGGGCGCGCGCTACAAATCGCCGATCGGTCCGATCAATGTCGATCTGGCCTACGGCAAGGAAACCGGCAATGTGCTGCTGCAGTTTCAGCTGGGGGTGGCATTTTGAAGCGCCTGCTGTGGACTTTTGTCGCGCTCGTCTTGCTGCTGCTGGCCTTGCTCGGCGGGCTGGGCTGGCTGGCCGCGACCCCGGACGGCATGCGCTGGCTGACCGGCGAATTGTCGAGCCTGAGCCAGGGCAGACTCAAAATCGAAGGCGTCGAAGGCCATTTGCTGAGTCCCTCGCTTGCCGTGCGGACCCTGGAATTCAACAGCGCCACCCAGCGCATCCGGGTTGAACAGGCGCGGCTGGACTGGCAGCCGCGTGCGCTGTGGCAGCGCCGTCTGGTGATTCAGCAGCTCAGTGCGCAGCGGGTCGTGGTGGAAATGCTCAAACCCAGCGTCGAGCCGTCGACGCTGCCTGCCAGCCTGCGCTTGCCGTTCGGCTTATGGCAGTTACAACTCGACTCGCTGGTGACCCCGTGGGCCAGCGTGCGCGGGCAGGCGAGCATCGCGCAGGACGCGCCGTTCGCCTTGAGGGGACGCTTTGACGCCTTGCGTGGCGACCCCTTGCCGGCGCAAGCCGGGCTTGATCTGCAGGGCAGGCTGGACGCGATCCAGTTCAAGCTGGACGCCACGGCCAAGGACATGAACGCACTGGCGTCGGGCGAAGTTGCGCCGTTTGCCGACCTGCTGCTGCCGCGCCTGCTGGTGGCGGGGCAGGGCATCAACCCGGCGCAATGGGTTGCGGGCGCGCCGACCGCCCGGCTGGCGTTTTCGGGCGTGTTCGAGCAGCAGCCGGGCCAGCGCCTGCTGGGCAGTTTCAGTTTGAGCAACACCGATGCCGGCAAACTCGATAGCGGCCGCTTGCCGCTGATGCAGCTGGTCGGCGCGGTACTGGGCGATGCCCAGAGCGCCGATTTCAGCGCGCTGGAAATCGACCTTGGCGCGGCGGGAATCTGGCCGGGTTGCATAGCAGCCTGTATGCCAGCCGTATTCAAACGGCGTTGCAGTTGAGCGGCGACAGCGCCCGCCAGCGCCTGCACGCCCGAATCGACGGCAACTATGGCCAGGGGCAATTCGCGCTGACGCACGATGCGGGCTCGCTGCTGCTGGAAGCGCTTGATTTGAGTGGCAAACACGGCGGCCAAGTGGCAGCGTCGGGACGCATGAATCTGGGCGGCACCCAGGCTTTCAGCGCCAAATTCGATATCGCGCGCTTCAATCCGGCACGTTTCGGCGCGTTTCCGCAGGCCCGTCTCAATGCGCGGGGCGAGGTTTCGGGCGCGCTTAAACCGGGCATCCGCCTCAAGGCGGGTTTCGAGTTGCCGCCAGGCCAGCTTGAAGGTCATCCGGTGGTGGGCAAGGGCCGGCTGAATTTTGCCGCGGGCCGTCTGTTCGATACCGAGGTCGATGTGAATCTGGCAGGCAATACGGTGCAACTGAGCGGCGAGTATTCAAAATCCCGCGTTCAGGCGAAATGGAATATCCACGCGCCGGCGCTGAACCGGCTGGCCCGACTGGGAACGCGCTATCTGGGCGTGGCACTGGCCGGGCAACTCGACAGCGCAGGCAGCGTGTCGGGCAACCCCAGGCAACCGCAGATCAAGATGAAGGCGCAAGCGCGCGGGCTGCGGCTGCCCGGCGGCATTGCTGCCGACAGCCTGGACCTGCGCCTTGACATGCAGGCGTCGCCAAGTGGCGTGTTCAACGGCGAGGTGCTGGGCAGCGGGCTGGCGCTGGGCGGGCAATCGGTTTCATCGGCCCGCGCCTTAGTGCAGGGTCGGCGCAACGCCCACCGCATCGAACTCGATGCGCGACTGCCAGACTGGCAGCTCATGCTGCGCGCGCAAGGCGGGCTGGACGCCGCGCAGGTGTGGCATGGCCACCTGCAACAGGCGACACTCGACGGCGCCTGGCCGCTACGCCTGCTGGCACCCGCCAGCCTGAGTCTGGGTCGACAGGCGCAACGCATCGATGCGGCCGCATTCAGCCTGGCGGGGGGCCACATCACGCTGGACAGCCTCGCGCTCGAGGCCGGCCAGATCAAGACGCGCGGCAAGCTGGGCGACCTGCCGATCGCGCCCTTGCTGGATCTGCTGGACAAGCCACCGCCGCTGCGCACCGACCTGCGGCTGAGCGGCGAATGGGATGTCCGGCTGGGCGACGCGCTGGATGGCCGTGTGGCATTGCGCCGCCAGTCGGGCGATGTGACGTTGACCGACCCGGCGCTCAAGCTCGGCCTGACCGCGCTCAATCTGGACCTGCAGGCGGTATCGAATCAGGTCAGCGCCCGGCTGGATGCCAAGACAGACGCAACCGGGCAACTGCATGCAGAAGGCCGCACCCGCCTGACGCGCGAGGGCGCCAAGCTGGTTTTGCTGCGCAGCGCGCCGACGAACTGGACCGCCCAGGCCATGCTGCCAGACCTGCGCGCGCTGCAGTTGTTGCTGCCGCCGGGAGTCAAGGCGGATGGGCGACTCGCGTTCGATCTCGCCGGCAGCGGCACGCTGGCGGCACCGGTACTGAACGGCGCGCTGACGGCTAGCGGCATCCGCTTCAGCATGCCGGATGAGGAGTGGCCGCATTTTGCTGACGGGCGAAGCGTCCTGGCGCAACCCTGCTGGCGGCCTGACGCTGAACTTCGAGCAGTTTGCGATGTTTACGCGCAGCGACCGCATGCTGTGGCTGTCAGGCAACACCCGGCTGGGCTATGCAGACGGGCGCGTGACGCTGGACGGCGATCTGCGTGCCGACAAGGCCCGTCTGGAGCGGCCGGAAGCGAGCCGCCCGCAGCTGTCGGACGATGTGGTGGTGGTCGGGCAACCGCCGCGTTCCGAGTCCGTGACCCGGCGCACCCCGCTGGATCTGAACCTGCGGTTTGATCTGGGGGACGATTTCCTGTTCAAGGGTGCCGGACTGGATGCCCGTCTCGGCGGCAACATTCGCGTGTTCACCCGCAACGAGCTGCTGCGCGGCGAAGGCAGTATCCGCGTGGTCAAAGGGCGTTACTCGGTGTACGGGCAAACGCTCGACATCACGCGCGGCATCCTCAGCTTTACCGGACCGCTCAACAACCCCAACCTCGACATTCTTGCCGTGCGCAAGACCGGCGACGTCATTGCCGGCGTCAAGGTCAGCGGCACGGTCGAGCGGCCACGGGCCAAGCTGTATTCCGAGCCCGGCATGCCAGATACCGAAACGCTTTCATGGATGGTGTTCGGACATGGGCTGGACTCGGGAGACAGCGCGCAATTCGGCATGCTGCAGTTGATGGCCGGCGCGCTGTTGAGCCAGGCGGAATCCGTCAGCCTGCAAAGCCGTCTGGCCGAGGCGTTGTCTATCGACAGCTTCGAGATACGCGAAGGGAGCAATCCGGAAGACCTGGCGACCACCGTGGTGAGCGTGGGCAAGCGTATCAACTCCAGGCTGATGATGAGTTATGGGCAAAGCCTCGATGGACTGGAACAGGTCGTCAAGGCGATCTACCAGCTTTCGTCCAAAATCCGGGTCGAGGCGACCACCGGCACGGCGACCGGAGTGGATGTTTTTTACACGATCGAATACGACTGATTTGCGGGGTGGCCGGGAATGGCAGCCGGGGCGCGCTGATGACTGCAGCAAACGGCCCCGATGCCCGGTTCAGACTGAATCAGCTGCAGCCCGGTGTTAGAATCGCCCGCATGTTTGAAGCCTGCTTTTTCTCCATGAATGTCCAGCATATTGAGTCTCTCCAGCCGCGAGGCACCTGCTGATGCGCATCCTGCTTTCCAATGACGATGGTTATTTTGCGCCGGGGCTGGCTGCGCTGGCCGACGCGCTGCGCGAACTGGCCGACATCACCGTGGTGGCGCCCGAACGCGACCGCAGCGGCGCGTCCAATTCGCTGACGCTGGACCGGCCGCTGCTGCTGCGGCAGGCGCCGAGCGGGTTTTATTACGTCAACGGCACGCCGACCGATTGCGTGCATCTGGCTGTCACCGGCATGCTGGACCATCTGCCTGACATGGTGATTTCCGGCATCAATCACGGCGCCAACATGGGCGACGACACCATCTATTCCGGCACGGTTGCTGCCGCCACCGAAGGCTATCTGCTGGGGATTCCGGCGATTGCGGTCTCGCTTGCCAGCCATAACGCCAGGCATTTCGATACCGCCGCGCGCGTGGTGGCCGATCTGGTGCGGCGCATTCAGGCACAACCGCCGGCCGAGCCCATGCTGCTCAACGTCAACGTGCCGGATTGCAGCTGGGACGATCTCGTCGGCACCAGCGTGACCCGGCTGGGCAAGCGCCACAAGGCCGAATCGGTGGTAAAAACCACCAACCCGCGCGGCCAGACCGTTTACTGGGTGGGCGCTGCCGGCGCGGCGGCCGATGCGGGCGAGGGCACCGATTTCTTCGCCGTGGCCAATGGCCAGGTGTCGATCACCCCGTTGCAGATGGATTTGACCCGCTACAACCAGATGGACAGTGTCAACGCATGGCTGAAACCCTGAATCCCCGCGCCGGCATCGGCATGACGTCGGCGCGCACGCGGGGCCGCATGGTCGAGCGCCTGCGCGAACTTGGCATCAAGGATGAAATGGTGTTGTCTGCCATGGGTCAAGTGCCGCGCCACCTGTTCGTCGATCAGGCGCTGGAATCGCGTGCCTACGAAGATACAGCGCTGCCGATCGGCTTTGGGCAGACGATCTCCAATCCCCACATCGTGGCGCGGATGGCCGAACTGGCGCGCCATGGCGAAGCCGGGCAGGGACGGCCGCTCGGCCGCGTGCTGGAAATCGGTCTCGGCTGTGGCTATCAGGCCACCGTGCTGGGCAAGCTGGCACGCGAAGTGGTGTCGATGGAACGCATCGCCGCGCTGGTCGGCAAAACCCGGGTGCGGCTGCGCGAGTTACGCGTCAACAACGTCAAACCCAAGCATGGCGATGGCATGAACGGCGCCAGGGACTTTGCCCCATTCGACGCGATCGTCATTGCAGCCGCTTTTGGCGAGGTCCCGCAAGCCCTGCTGCAGCAACTTGGCGACGGCGCCCGGCTGGTGATGCCGCTGGGCAACCTGACCCAGACCCTGTGCGTGGTGGAACGCCAGGGCGATACCTACACCGAGCGCCTGCTGGAAGGAGTGAAGTTCGTGCCCCTGCTGCCGGGGGTCGCATGATACGGGCGCTGCACGGTCTGGCCGGCATGGCATTCGGCCTGGTGGTGCTGGGACTGGGCGGTTGCGCGTCAAGCGGTACTGCACCGGTGAGCGATCGCACCGCCAGTTCCGCCAGCAGCAGCAAGGCCGCTGCCACGCGCCCGCGTACGCAGCCAATCACCCCCTCCACCACGGGCCGCCATACTGTGCAGCGCGGCGACACCCTGTATGCCATTGCCTTTGCCAATGGCTTGGATTACCGCGATGTTGCGCGCTGGAACCGCGTCGAATCGGTCGACCGTATTTTCGTCGGCCAGGAACTACGGCTGACGCCGCCGCCGGGCGCGGTCGAAATTCAGCCACTGGACGACGGCCCCAGGATCGAAGCGCGGCCGCTGGCGGAACCCACCCTGTTACAAACGCCACAAGCCGTCCTGCTGCCATACTCGGACGCCAGCTGGGCGCAGATCACGCGTCCGGCAACGGTTGCCGTCAAGCCGCCGGTGCCTGCCGTTGCCCCCTCGGTTGCTCCTTCACCTGCTCCTGCGGCGCCCGCTGCTGTGGTGGCTCAAGGCAGCTGGCTGTGGCCCGCCGAGGGCACGCTCGCTGGTCGCTTTGGCGCAGCGGGCGGCAAGGGCATCGATATCGTCGGCGCGCGCAATACGCCGGTGATCGCGACCGCCGCAGGCAAAGTGGTCTACAGCGGCAGCGGCCTGCGTGGCTATGGCAAGCTGTTGATCGTCAAACACGCGGGCGAGTTTCTGTCGGCCTATGCGCACAACGAAACCATTCTGGTCAAAGAAGGCGACAGCGTGACGGCCGGACAAAGAATTGGCTTGATGGGCGACAGTGATTCAGATCGGGTCAAGCTGCATTTTGAAGTCCGTCGTTATGGCAAGCCGCTTGATCCCCTTGATTACCTGCCGGAGCGTTCATGAGACATGACCCGGGTGAAGACCCCATCGAAGAAGCCGACGACCTGCCCCTGAGTGAAGCGGATGAGCCGGAGCACGCTGCGGTGGACAGTGCGGAAGAGCTGGCATCGGCCATCCTCGGCGAGTCGCAGGTCGACGTCACCCAGCTTTATCTCAACGAAATCGGCAAGTCGCCGCTGCTGACGGCGGTCGAGGAAGCGGCATTGGCACGGCTTGTGGTGCAGGGCGATTTCGACGCGCGGCAGACCATGATCGAGCGCAACCTGCGGCTGGTGGTCAACATCGCCAAGCACTACGCCAACCGCGGCCTGACGCTGCTCGATCTGGTGGAGGAGGGCAACCTGGGCCTGATCCACGCGCTGGAAAAATTCGACCCCGAGCGCGGTTTCCGCTTTTCGACCTATGCCACCTGGTGGATCCGGCAGAACATCGAGCGCGCGATCATGAACCAGTCGCGCACGATCCGGCTGCCGGTGCACATCATCAAGGAACTCAACATCTACCTGCGCGCCAAGCGCCATCTCGAAACCCATGGCACCGTCGATGCCACGATGGAGGACATCGCGGCGCTCACCAGTCATCCCGTCGAAGATGTCCGGCGCATCATGCTGTTGAACGAACGCGTCACCTCGCTCGACGCGCCGCTGGACATCGACCCCACGCTGTCGATGGGCGAGGCGATTGCCGACGACAACATTCATCTGCCGGACGAAATGCTGCAGCTCGAGGAAATTGGCCATCACGTCACCGAGTGGATGAAGCAGTTGAACGACAAGCAGCGCTGGGTGATCGAGCGGCGTTTTGGCCTGAATGGGCTGGAAGCCTGCACGCTGGAAGACCTGGCGTCCGAATTGCAGGTGACGCGCGAACGCGTGCGGCAAATCCAGATGGAGTCGCTGCGCGTGTTGCGGCAGCTGTTGCGCCGCCGCGGCATGTCCAAAGACGAGTTGTTCTGAGCGCATGGCGCAGCCAAGCCAACCGGATCGCGGCGTGATGCCGCAGTGGAATCGGATCGATACCGTTTTCCTCGACATGGACGGCACCCTGCTCGACCTCTATTTCGACAACCACTTCTGGCGCGAGCACATGCCGCGCCGCTACGCCCAATATCACGGCCTTGACGAAGCGGTGGCACAGGCGCATCTGGATACGCATTACGAACGTCACGCCGGCACGCTCAACTGGTATTGCCTCGACTTCTGGACGCGCGAACTTGCGCTGGACATCGTCCAACTGAAACAGGAGGTCGCGCACCTGATCGCCGTGCGCCCCGATGTGCCGGCGTTCCTTCAGGCAGTGCGGGCGTCCGGCCGGCGCATCACCATGGTGACCAACGCGCATCCCAAAAGCCTCGATCTGAAAATGCGTGAAACCGGTCTGGAGCCGTATTTCGATGCGCTGATTTCATCGCACCAGATTGGCCTGCCGAAAGAGCATCCGGATTTTTGGCAAGGCTTGCAGGCCGTCGAGCCGTTCGACCCGACCCGTACCCTTTTTGTCGACGACAGCCTGCCGGTATTGAACAGTGCGCGCGCCTACGGCATCGCCCACCTGCTTGCAATCTGCAATCCCGACTCGCGCCAGCCGCACAAGGATTGCGAAGACTTCATCGCGATCGACAGCTTTGCGCGGGTGATGCCGGATGCTTGATCGTCCACCGCTTGCTGCGTCCCCTTCATTATTTACGCGACTCATTTCAAGCGAGCATCCATGAACCCCACGCAGCGCGACCTGACCCAGACCACGCTTGCCGTTCTGTTTATCGGCCTGCTGATCGCCGCCTCGTTCTGGATCGTGCGGCCTTTTCTGTCGGCGCTGATCTGGGCCACCATGGTGGTGGTCGCCACCTGGCCCGTGATGCTCCAGGTTCAGGCGCGGCTCGGTGGCCGTCGCATGCCTGCCGTCGCGGTGATGACGTTGAGCCTGCTGCTGGTGTTGCTGGTGCCGATGGCGCTGGCGATCGTCACGCTGGTGGACAACGCGGACCGCATCGTGGGCTGGTCGGCATGGCTGGCGCAAACCCGCGTGCCGCCTCCGCCGCACTGGGTCGCCACCATTCCGCTTGTGGGCGAGCGCATCCAGCAATTCTGGCTGCAATTTGTCGCCAGCGGCATCCAGGATATGGCCGTCAAGCTGGCGCCTTACGCCAAGGACATCACGCGCTGGTTCGTCGCGGAAGTCGGCGGCTTCGGCATGGTGTTCTTCCAGTTCCTGCTGACGGTGCTGATCGCCGGCATTCTCTACGCAGGAGGCGAGTCGGCCGCTGCCTGGATCAAGCAGTTCGGCCTGCGGCTGGCGGGTGAACGCGGCGTAAACGTGGTCGTGCTGGCGGGGCAGGCCATACGGGGCGTAGCGCTGGGCGTGGTGGTGACGGCGGTCGTGCAATCGATTCTGGGCGGCATCGGGCTGGCTCTCTCCGGCGTGCCGATGGTCGCGGTGCTGACGGCCTTGATGTTCATGCTGTGCATTGCCCAGCTCGGCCCGGTTTTCGTTCTACTTCCCGCAGTGGGCTGGCTGTTCTGGAGCGGCGATACCGGCTGGGGAATTTTCCTGTTGGTGTGGACGCTGGTGGTGGGCACGCTGGATAACATCCTGCGTCCCTATCTGATCAAAAAAGGCGCCGACCTGCCGATGCTGCTGATGTTTGTCGGGGTGATCGGCGGCATGGTCAGCTTCGGGCTGGTGGGTATTTTCGTCGGTCCGGTGGTGCTCGCCGTGACCTATACGCTGCTCAACGCCTGGATACAGGGTGACGACAAGCAGCAAGCCTGATGGTCAAGCGCAGCCTGCAGACATGAAAAACGCGCCCTGAATGTCGGGACGCGTTTTTCATGGGGAGCCGCAAGCGTATCAGTCGTCGGCGCCTGCGGTGGTATTGAAGCCTGCGTCCACATACGTGATTTCGCCGCTGATGCCCGAAGCCAGATCGGACAGCAAAAAGGCGGCTGCATTGCCGACTTCATGAATAGTGACGTTGCGGCGAAGCGGGGCGTTTTTCGCCACCAGATCGAGCTTTTCATTGAACTTTGAAATGCCGGAAGCCGCCAGCGTCTTGATCGGTCCGGCCGACACCGCGTTGACGCGGATGCCCTTGGGGCCGAGGCTTTGCGCCATGTAATACACGCTGGATTCGAGGCTGGCCTTGGCCAGGCCCATCACGTTGTAGTTGGGCACCGAGCGCACCGCGCCGAGATAGGACAGGGTGAGGAGGGCGGCGTTGCGGCCTTCCATCATCGGCAGCGCGGCCTTGGCCAGCGCGGCAAAGCTGTAGGAGCTGATGTCGTGGGCGATGCGGAAGTTTTCGCGGGTGACCGAGGACAGGTAATCGCCGGCCAGCGCTTCTTTCGGAGCGAACGCGATCGAATGCAGCAGCCCGTCGAGGCCGTCCCAATGCTTGCCGAGTTCGACAAACAGCGCGCTGATTTCGTCGTCGCTGCCAACATCGCACGGGAACACCAGATCGGAGCCGAATTCCTTGGCAAATTCAGCGACACGGTCCTTGATACGCTCGCCCTGGTAGGTAAAGGCAAGTTCGGCGCCCTCGCGCTTGCAGGCAGCGGCAACGCCATAGGCAATGGAGCGGTTGGAAATCACCCCGGTAATCAGCAAACGTTTTCCTGCAAGAAAGCCCATGATGGTCTCGAAAAGTTGAGTAGGCCGCGATTATAACGGCTGACGTTGCGAGCCTGAGTGCGTTGACTCCCGACATGACGCGCTCAGGCGGCTACGCTTTACCGCTCGCTCGATATTTATCAGCTTGTATCCGTTTCGTTCTTGGCAGCGACAATCTCGCTTCCAGCCCACCCGTGGGCCGCTGCGCCAAAGCGAGGGATCCGCCGCAGCGCTCGGTAATGGCCACCACAATGGCGAGCCCCAGTCCGCTGCCCCGGCCTGCGTCGCGCCGCCAGAAACGTTGCGTGACCCGCGTCAGCTCATCGGCACTGAGTCCCGAGCCGCTATCGCACACGCGGAAACAGACGGTGTCTTGCGTGGACTGGATTTCCAGACTGACCGGGTGTTCCGCCGGTGCGTGACGCAGCGCGTTGTCGAGCAGATTGCGCAGCGCAGTGACAGCCAGCGCTTGCGGCAGCGCCAGTTCGACTCCAGGTTCATCGTTCACCAGCACAAAGCGCCCGGATGCATTGGGTGCGGCATCGCGCATCGCCAAACGGGCGACTTCGCCGGCATCCGTGCGCTGCGCCTCGTCCCAGGAAAAGGGCCCTTCCACCTGCGCCAGCGTCAGCAGCTGCTGCAAGGTGTGCTGCAGCCGCGACGCGCCTTCCTCCGCGTAATCGAGTGCCGTTTCGGCATCCTTGCCGTGGGTGATGCGGGCAACTTGCAAGTGGGTTTTAAGCGCAGTAAGCGGCGTGCGCAATTCATGTGCGGCGTCGCTGGTCAGCCGGCGTTCGCGACTGATGGCCTCGCGCATTCGTGCCAGCAATTGGTTGAGGGTATCGACCAGCGGCTGTAACTCGCGCGGCATCGGCGCGTTGGGGATGGGCGTCAGCGCATCCGGCGCACGGCGAGCGAGCGTCTGGCGCAGGCGTTCCAGCGGCACCAAACCGCTGCGAACGCCAATCCACAGCATCATCAGGCTGCCGATCAGGGCGACCACGAACGGCACGATGGCGGCCGCCATCACATCGCGCAGCAGCATGTCGCGCTCGGTCAGACGATCTGCGGTGGTGATGCGAAAACCGTACGCCTCGACGGTGTAGCTGCGCCAGTGCTCGCCGTCGATTTCGCGCTCGGCAAACCCGGGCGTGGTCGTTGCGATGGCGGCGGGCGTTGTGCCCGGGGTGCGCGCGAACACCTCGCCGCGCAGCGAACTGACCTGGCAGGCGATTCCTTTTGCCGTTGCCGGCACGGTCAGGGTGGAGATGCCGGTTGTCCCGCTGCGCGTGTCCCACGCGGCCGGGTTCTGCGAGACCAGCCCGGCCACCATGCGCGCCGACATCGCGAGACGCTGATCCAGCGTGCGGCGCATTTCATCGTCCAGATCGCGCAGCATCCACACCGCGACCCCGCCCCACAGCAGGCTCAGCGATACCCCGATCATCAGCAGCAAACGCAGGCGCAGGCTCATGTGTCCACCCTGTTAAGGCGGTAGCCGACGCCGCGCACGGTCTCGATCAGGTCGGCGCCAAGCTTGCGCCGCAGATGATGGATATGCACATTGAGTGCATTGCTCTCGATCTCCTCGCTTAAACCGTACAGGCTGTCCTTGAGTTGATCGCTGCTGAGGATGCGCCCGCGTGCATGTAGCAGCGCGGCCAGCAGCGACAGTTCGCGCCGCGACAACACCACTGGACGGCCATGCAGGGTCACTTCGCCGCGCTCCGGGTCGAGGCGTAGCGCGCCCTGCTCGATGATGGCCACGCTGCGCCCGGCGGCGCGGCGCAGCAGCGCATGCAGGCGCGCAACCAGTTCGTCGAGATCGAACGGTTTGAGCAGGTAATCGTCCGCCCCGGCGCGCAGCCCGGCAACGCGGTCTTCCACCGCGTCGCGCGCCGTCAGCACCAGCACCGGCAAGGCCATGCCGTCCGCGCGCCAGCGCTGTAACAGGCTCATGCCATCCTCGTCGGGCAGGCCGAGATCGAGAATCACCACCTGGTAATGCACGGCCGACTGCATGGCCGCGGCCTGCGCTGCGGTTTTCACCCCATCCACCATCAGGCCGCGTGCACGCAGACCGGCCTGAATGCCATGGGCAATCAGATCGTCATCTTCAACCAGCAATACCCGCATACGTTCTCTTCCGTGCCCGGCACCCTATCGTGCGTCGAGAATAGCATTGTTAATGTGGCCTTAATTCCGCCTTGCAAAGATGCGCGCTCACGTTGATTTGGAGGCGCTCATGCTGCGTTCGTTCTGGTCGGTGGTGGTGCTCTCCCTGCTGTGGGCACTGCCGGCGCAAGCTCAGGAAGATTTTCTGCCGGTGGAGCAGGCGTTTCGTCTCGGCGTCAGCAAGGACGCTGACGGTCAGGTATGGCTGAACTGGAAAATCAGCGAAGGCTACTACCTGTATCGCAAGCAGGTGAAGGTCGTGGGCGATCCGGCAGGCAGCGTCAAAGCGGTCATCTTGCCGCCCGGCATCGTCAAGACTGATGAGTTTTTTGGCGCATCCGAGGTCTACCACGATCAATTGGCGGTGCAGGTGAACGCGCCCGGTGCCCAGGCGCTGAACGTCAGCTGGCAGGGCTGCGCCGAGGCGGGAATATGCTACCCGCCGCAGACCCTGCGCGTGACGCTGGACGATGTCGCCGCCACGCCCGTCGCGGCATCGGGCACATCCGCAGGCGATGCCGTGTCGGCCTCAAGCGGCGCGCTCGGCGCCGACCAGGCCCTGGCCGACCGCCTGTCGCGTGTCAACCCGGGCTGGATGCTGCTGGTGTTCTTTGGCCTCGGCTTTCTGATGACCTTCACCCCCTGCGTGCTGCCGATGCTGCCGATCCTGTCCAGCCTGATTGCGGGCAGCGGGGCCAGCCCCCGTCGCGGCTTCATCCTGTCGCTGGCCTTTGTGCTGCCGATGGCACTGACCTATGCCGGGGTGGGCGCTGCGGCGGCACTGGCTGGCGCCAATCTGCAGGCGACACTGCAAAACCCCTGGGTGCTCGGCACGTTCGGTCTGATGTTTGGAGTGCTGGCACTGGCCATGTTCGGATTTTACGAGTTGCAACTGCCGGCGGTGCTGCGCAACCGATTGAACCATGCCAGCCAGGGTCAGCGCGGCGGCACGGTCGGCGGCGCCGCAACGATGGGCGTGCTGTCGGCGCTGCTGGTCGGACCCTGCATGACCGCACCGCTGGCGGGTGCGCTGCTTTATATCGGCAATACCGGCAATGTGCTGACCGGCGGCTTGGCCCTGTTTGCGATGGGGCTGGGCATGGGGGCGCCGCTGGTGCTGGTGGGCACGCTCGGCGCGCGCCTGTTGCCGCGTCCCGGCGACTGGATGAACCGGGTCAAGGTGCTGTTCGGTTTTATTCTGCTCGGCACCGCGATTGTGTTCGTGTCGCGGGTATTGCCGGCTGCCCTGACGCTGGGCTTGTGGGGCGCCTGGCTGCTGGCGATTGCCCTCAGCCTGCTGGCGCTGGTTCAAAAGCTTGGCTGTGAAAAAGGCCGCCTGGTGTCGCGCTATCTGGCGCTGTTGCTTGGCCTGTGGGGCGGGGCGATGGTGCTCGGCGCGGCCGGTGGTGCAAAAAATCCACTGCAGCCGCTGGCGTTTGTAACGGCAAGTGCTGCATCCGCGCAGACTGCCGTCGCGAATGGTTTCATGGCCCGCTTCGTCCCCGTCAAGACCGGGCAGGCGCTCGCCGCCCGCGTAGCCGAGGCCGGACAGCGCGGCCAGTGGACGCTGGTGGACTTTTACGCCGACTGGTGTGTGTCGTGCAAAGTGATCGAACACGAGGTGTTTGCCGACCCGCGCGTGCAGCAGGCGCTGGCCGACATGCAATTGCTGCGTCCGGATGTCACCGCCAATGATGCGGAGGACCAGGCGCTGATGCGTGCACACCAGATTCTCGGCCCGCCGACGCTGCTGCTGATCGGCCCGGACGGCAAGGAGCGTCGTGTCGAGCGCATCATCGGTGAACTCAGTGCGGACGCATTTCTCGCCCGCCTGGCACAGGCAAGGAAAGGATGAATACATGCTGTCAGTGAATATTGGTCCCCTGGCGCTGCCCGTCAGCGCGCTGCTGTTGCTGGCCGCCGGGCTGGTCGCGGCGGGCGTAGGTCACCTCGCCGGGCGCCGCCACCAAACGGGCATCGTCAATACCCTGAGCGACATGCTGATCGCCGGGGTGCTGGTAGCGCGCCTCGGCTTTGTCGCCTTCTGGTTTGACACGTACCGCAGCGCGCCGTGGTCGATGCTCGATATCCGCGACGGCGGTTTCATGGTGTGGCCCGGAGTCGCGGCGGCGCTGCTGGTCGCGCTCTGGCGCGGCTGGCGTCAGCCAACACTGCGCAAACCGCTGCTGCTTGGGCTGGCGGCAGGCGCGCTGGTGTGGGGCGCGCTGTTCGGTGCGCAGCGCATGAGGGAACAGTCGGCGCTGCCGACACTTTCGTTGACGACGCTTGCCGGCGATCCGGTCAAACTTGCCGCGCTGGCCGACGGCAAACCCATGGTCGTCAATTTGTGGGCGAGCTGGTGCCCGCCGTGCCGGCGCGAAATGCCGGTACTCGCCGCCGCGCAGCAACGCGAAACCGGGGTGAATTTCGTATTCGTCAATCAGGGCGAAGACGGCGCGACGGCGCAGGATTTCCTTACTGAAGGGCGACTCGGTCTCGCCAACGTGTTACTCGATCCCGCCGCCGCGCTCGGTCGCGAAGTCGGCTCGGGGGCCTTGCCTACCACTTTGTTCTATGACGCCAGCGGACGGCTGGTCGCTGCCCACCTGGGCGAACTCTCAGCGGCCTCGCTGGCAAGCAAATTAAGTCCGTTGCGCGCGTCCGCCGCTGCTTCGGGCAAAGATTGAGACGCGATGAGCAAAAACCCACGTCCATTTATTGCAGCAATGCCAGGCGCGATCCGACGCGGCTGGCGCGGCTTGTCGGTACGCAAGCGAACCCTCCTGACCTTGGCGTTATGGGTGCTGGCATGGCAGGGGGTACTGGGCGGTCTGCGCCTGATGGATAAACCGGCGCTCTCTGAAATGCAGGTGACGCTGCTGTCCGGCGAATCGACAAACCTCGCTGCGCTGGCCGACGGCAGACCCCTGGTCGTCAACCTGTGGGCGACCTGGTGCCCGCCGTGCCGCCGCGAAATGCCGCTGCTCGCCGCCGCGCAGCAACGCGAAACCGGCGTGCGCTTTGTCTTCGCCAATCAGGGTGAAAACGCGGCGACCGTACAGCGTTATTTGTCCGCCAGCCGGCTTGATCTGGCGAATGTCCTGCTGGACCGTGAGACCACACTCGGTTTCGTAGCCGGCTCGGGAATGTTGCCCATCACTCTGTTTTATGACGCCAGCGGGCAATTGGTCGCTAGCCGCCGGGGTGAGCTATCGGCTACTTCGCTGGCGAGCAACTTGAATCAGTTGCGCGCGCATTGATTTTTCGATTTTCAACGTAAAGGAAAGAAACACCATGATTAAAAAACGATCCTTCCTGTTTGCCGGTTTATTGACGGCGTTCGGCAGCATGGTCCTGAGCGCGCAGGCCAAAGACTGGCCGGCGCCGATCAAGGCGCTCGAAGCCCAGGGGGTTGAGGTCATCGGCACGTTCAAGGCGCCCGGCGGGCTGACCGGCTATGCCGGCATGATGGAGCAACAGCCGCTGGCCATCTACCTGACCGCCGACGGCAAGCAGGCAATTGTCGGTTCCATGATCGACGGCAAAGGCAACAACCTGAGCCAGAAGCCCCTTGAGCAACTGGTCAGCAAACCGATGACCGACCGGGTCTGGAAGCAGCTTGAGCAAAGCACCTGGATAGGTGATGGCAAAAACACTGCGCCGCGCATCGTCTACACCTTCACCGACCCCAACTGCCCCTACTGCAACAAGTTCTGGCAAGACGCCCGGCCCTGGGTCACGTCCGGCAAAGTGCAGTTGCGCCATGTCATGGTCGCCATCCTCGGACCCACCAGCCCGGGCAAAGCGGCAGCCATCCTCGCGGCCAGGGATAAACAAGTAGCCCTGACGCAACATGAACTGCAACATGCAAGGGGCGGGGTCAAACCCCTTGGCCAGGTGCCTGAAACAATCCGTGCGCAACTCGCTGCCAACCAGAAACTGATGCAGCAACTCGGCGCTGCGGCTACCCCCACGATCGTCTACAAGGATGCCAGCGGCAAGCTGCAAAAAATTCAAGGCGCGCCCTCGCGCGAGATGCTGACCACGATACTTGGCCCGCGCTAAGCCTGACAGGTTATTCAGTGAACTGAATAACCACCAAGTTTCCGCGACCCCACAGCCCCCTTTCGCGCCATGTATGGATGGGGGATCGAAAACGACTGCCACAGCGCTTCGTGGCGAAATATGAGTTTTGAACTAAAGGAATGATGTGATGAAAAAAGCCATGCTCGCACTGCTGATGATTTTTGGACTAACCACTATGGCGTCGGCAGATGAGCTGCCAACGTCCGAGGCAGTAGTGGTTCAGGTGACTGGCGACAGAGTCGATTTTAAAAGAGCCTTGATGCTGGCATCGAATATGCGCGCAGCTCTGCCCAAGGCGACGTTCGAAGTTGTGGTCTATGGAGCCAATGTGAAGCTGTTGACGGCTTTCAGCGATGAAGCACCGCTCGTGCAGAAAGTTCTGGACGAGGGCATCCGCGTGATCGCCTGTGGCCGTTCCCTCAAATCTGAACACCTGGCAGATAGCGACCTGGCCTCGGGCGTGACGGTCGTGCCGTTCGGGGCCGTCCATATCGTGAACCGCCAAAAGCAAGGCTGGCAGTACATCAAGGGGTAGTTCGATTAGCGACGTCCGCCTGAAAATCCCGAAACGGATTCGAAGTAGACACCGGCTTCGTTGATAACGGCTGACGTTGGAGGTGGGCTTGGGTAAACTCCCGGCATGACGCGTTTGGGCACCTTCCCGTTGGGCACGATTCTGTTTGCAATGCTTGCAGTTCTGCTGGCGACGGGAATGGCTGGCTGTTCCGACAGCTGGAACACGCCTTACCCCGGCAGCGACAAGGGTGCCAATGCCGTTTACAGCGCCTTTTCCGAGCGCCCCAAGCATCTCGATCCGGCACGTTCGTATGCCTCCAACGAAGTCGAATTCACTGGCCAGATTTACGAGCCGCCGCTGCAATACCACTTTCTCAAACGCCCTTACACGCTGATTCCGCTGACAGCAGAGACGGTGCCCAAGCCGCGTTTTTACGACGCCGCAGGCAAGCCCTTGCCGGACGACGCACCGTCGGCCGCGATTGCCGAAAGCGTGTACGAAATCAAGATACGCCCTGGCATTCGCTACCAGCCGCATCCGGCATTTGCGCGCGATGCCGCGGGGCGTTATCGCTACCATGCGCTGGCGGACAAAGCCACGCTGGCCGACTTTGCCCATACGGGTAGCCGCGAATTGATCGCAGCGGATTATGTGTACCAGATCAAGCGGCTGGCGCATCCCGGGCTCAGTTCGCCGATATTTGGCTTGATGAGCGAGCACATCGTCGGTCTGAGGGAATTGGGCGGAACGCTTGAGCAGGCCGCCAAAGCCAGACCGGGGGCCATGTTGAACCTGAACGATTTCCCGCTCGCCGGCGCCGAGGCGGTCGACCGCACCACCTATCGCATCCGCATCAAGGGCAAATATCCTCAATTCATTTATTGGCTGGCGATGCCGTTCTTTGCGCCGGTGCCATGGGAAGCCGAAGCGTTCTATGCCCAGCCCGGCATGGCCGACCGCAACCTCACGCTGGACTGGCAGCCGGTCGGCACCGGGCCGTTCTATCTGGCCGAAAACGATCCCAACCGCCGCATGGTCCTGAAAAAAAATCCGTATTTTCACGGTGAAACCTATCCCGCCGACGGCGATGCGGCCGACCGCCAAGCCGGCTTGCTAGCCGACGCGGGCAAGACCCTGCCGCTGGTGGATGAAGCGATATTCAGTCTGGAAAAGGAAACCATTCCCTACTGGAGCAAGTTCATGCAGGGCTATTACGACAGCTCGGGCATCAGCTCCGACAGCTTCGACCAGGCGGTGCAGTTTTCCGCCCGTGGCGAGCCGCAACCCACCGACAGCATGCGCGACAAGAACATCCACCTCATCACTACGGTGGCGGCGTCGATCTGGTACGTCGGTTTCAACATGCTCGACCCGGTGGTCGGTGGGCTTGGCGAGGATCGCCAGAAGCTGCGGCAGGCGCTGTCCATCGCCTTCGACTACGACGAGTTCATCTCGATTTTCCTCAACGGCCGTGGCATTCCCGCACAGGGCCCGATTCCGCCGGGCCTGTTCGGCTACGTCGAGGGTTTGGACGGCCTCAATCCTTACGTCTATCAAGCGCGCGGCAAGCAGATCGTGCGGCGCCCGCTGGCGGACGCGAAACGCTTGCTGGCCGAGGCTGGCTATCCCAATGGCCGCCACGCCAAAACCGGCGAACCGTTGGTGCTGTATTTCGACACCATGGCAAGCGGCCCGGACGCCAAATCGCGTCTCGACTGGATGAAGAAGCAGCTCGACAAGCTGGGCGTGCAGCTGGTGGTGCGCGGCACCGACTACAACCGCTTCCAGGACAAGATCCGCAAAGGCAACGCGCAGTTGTTCGAGTGGGGCTGGAACGCCGATTACCCCGATCCGGAAAACTTCTTCTTCCTGCTCTACGGCCCGCACAAGAAGGTCGCCACCGGCGGCGAAAATGCCGCCAACTACGACAACCCTGAATTCAATCGCCTGTTCGAGCAGATGAAGGACATGGACAACGGCCCCGCGCGGCAAAAAGTGATCGACGCGATGCTGGAGATCGTGCGCCGCGACGCGCCGTGGATCTTTGCCTATTACCCCAAGTCCTTCGGCCTGCGCCACGGCTGGGTGCATAACGTCAAACCCAATCTGATGGCGAACAACACCCTTAAATATCGCCGCGTCGACCCCGGAATGCGGGCACGCCAGCGCGAAGCCTGGAACCAGCCGGTGCTGTGGCCGATTGCGCTGATGCTGGGCGGGTTGCTGGCCTTGATTGCGCCGGCGGCAATTGCGTGGCGGCGACGCGAAAGGACGATTGCCTGATGTTCGCCTATCTGCTGCGCCGCCTGCTGTACGCGATCCCGATCCTGATCGGGGTGAACCTGCTGACCTTCGCGCTGTTTTTCGTCGTCAACACGCCGGACGACATGGCGCGGCTGCAGCTCGGCGCCAAGCATGTGACGGCGGAAGCGATCGAGCGCTGGAAATCCGAGCAGGGCTACGACAAGCCGCTGCTGTTGAACAAGGCGGCCGAGGGCAGCGCGCAGTTCACCGACACGATTTTTTTCAAACATTCGGCGGCGATGTTCGTGTTCGAATTCGGCAAGGGCGACGATGGCCGCGATATCGGCACCGAGATCAAGAACCGCATGGGGCCGAGCCTGGCGATTGCGCTGCCGGTGTTCGTGATCGGGCTGCTGGTCAACATCACCTTCGCCCTGTTGATGGTGTTTTTTCGCGCCACTTACCTCGACTTGTGGGGGGTGGTGCTGTGCGTGGTGCTGATGTCGATTTCGGGCCTGTTCTACATCATCGCCGGGCAGTACTTCATTGCCTCGCTGTGGAAGCTGCTGCCGATTTCGGGGTTTGCCGGGGGCATCAACGGCCTGCCGTTCATCGTGCTGCCGGTGCTGGTCAGCGTAGTGGCGGGAATAGGCGGCGGATCGCGCTGGTACCGGACCATTTTCATCGAAGAAATCGGCAAGGACTATGTGCGCACGGCGCGCGCCAAGGGTCTGTCCGAGCTGCGCGTGCTGTTCCGCCATGTACTGAAGAACGGCATGATCCCCATCCTCACCGGGGCGGTGGTGGTGATTCCCACGCTGTTCATGGGCAGCCTCATCACTGAATCCTTCTTCGGCATTCCGGGTCTGGGCAGCTACACCATCGATGCGATCCAGGCGCAGGATTTTGCCGTGGTGCGAGCGATGGTGTTTCTCGGTTCGGTGCTCTACATCGTCGGCCTGATCCTCACCGACCTGTCCTATTCGTGGGTCGATCCGCGGGTGCGGCTGCAATGAGCGCATTTTTCATGGACATCCAGCCCGTCATCCTGTGGACCGATGGCCTGATCTTTGCGCTGCTGGCGGGCGTGCTTGCGCTGGCCTGGGGCATCAGCCGCCAGGAACACCTGCGCGCGCCGTGGGCGGCGGTGGGACGGCGGCCGATGGCAATGGGGGCGGCGCTGGTGCTGGGCGTGTTCGTGGCGATCGGCTTGCTCGATTCGCTGCATTACCGTGAAAAGCTGGCCGACAGCCCGGCAGACAAGCCGCAATACTCGGTCGAGGTCTTGTCCGTATTCGACGCGCTGGTGGGCACGCTGCGCACCCGACATGAAAAAACCTATTCCGCCCCGCTGGCGATGCACCTGTACGCCAAAGAATTCGTCGAGCGCGATGGGGTGACGGTGCGCGACTACCCGCGTCTGCAATACGGTGGCGCGCACCTTGACGATGCAGCCGAACGGCGACCGGATCTCGTGCGGCGCGGCGCCATCGGCCTGGCACAGGGTCTGGCAGCGGGTCTGTTGCTGTTCGGCATGATGGCAGTCTGGCAGTCGCGTCGTGCGCAGATGACGCTGGGCGCGTGGCTGGCGCGCTGGGGCAGCGGCAACCTCGGCTGGCCCGGGCGCACCGTGGTGGGCATGTTGATGCTGCTGTTGATGCTGGCCAGCGTGCTGATGCATCTGGCGGCGGGCTACCACGTGTTCGGCACCGACAAAGTGGGACAGGACGTGCTTTACATCACGCTGAAGAGCATCCGCACCGGACTGGTGATCGGCACGCTCACCACCCTGGTGACATTGCCGTTGGCGATCAGCCTAGGCATCGCGGCGGGGTATTTTCGCGGCTGGGTGGACGACGTCATCCAGTATGTCTACACCGTTCTCAACTCCATTCCCGGCGTGCTGTTGATCGCGGCGGCGGTACTGATCGTGCAGGGCTATATCGAATCCAACCCCGAGCTGTTCGACAATGCCGCCGCGCGCGCCGACGTGCGCCTGCTGGCGCTCTGCCTGATCATGGGGATGACCAGCTGGACCGGGCTGGCGCGCTTGTTACGCGGCGAGGCGCTCAAGTTGTCGACGCTGGATTACGTCGATGCTGCGCGTGCGTTCGGCGTGTCCCACACCCGCATCCTCAGCCGCCACATTTTCCCCAACGTATTTCATCTGGTGCTGATCGCCATCGTGCTGGATTTTTCCGGACTGGTGCTGGCCGAGGCGGTGCTGTCCTATGTCGGCGTCGGCGTCGATCCCAGCATGCACAGCTGGGGCAACATGATCAACGGCGCACGGCTGGAGCTTGCGCGCGAGCCCGCCGTTTGGTGGCAGCTGGGCGCAGCGTTCACCTTCATGTTCACTCTGGTGCTGGCCGCCAACCTGTTTGCCGACGGCGTGCGCGATGCGTTCGACCCGCGGCGGGAGGGCGGGCGATGAGCGTCCTGCTGCAGGTCGACCAGCTCGCCGTCGAGATCGGTGCGGTGCGCATCGTCGACGGTGTGTCGTTCCACATCGACGCCGGCGAAACCTACGCGCTGCTCGGCGAATCGGGCTGTGGCAAGTCGATGACGGCACTTTCCCTGATGCGGCTGCTGCCGGACGGCGGGCGGATTGCCGCAGGCAGCGTGAGCCTGGACGGGGAAAACATCCTGGCCCTGCCCGAGTCGGCGATGCGCCGCGTGCGCGGTGGCGGCATGGCGATGATTTTCCAGGAGCCGATGCTGGCCCTGAATCCAGTGATCAAGGTGGGCGAGCAGATCGCCGAGGCGCTAGGCCTGCATCAGGGCTTGCGCGGTCAGCCGATGGCCGATGCCGCGCGCGGGCTGCTCGATGCCGTGGGGGTGCCGGACGCAGCACGGCGACTCGACAGCTATCCGTTCGAGCTGTCGGGCGGCCTGCGCCAGCGGGTGATGATCGCGATGGCGCTGGCCGGCCAGCCCAAACTGCTGATCGCCGACGAGCCGACCACGGCGCTCGATGTGACCATGCAGGCGCAAGTGCTCGACGTGCTGCGCACCCTGCGTGCCGAGCGCCGCATGGGCATGCTGCTGATCACCCACGACCTCGGCGTGGTGGCGGAAAATGCCGATCGGGTTGGGGTGATGTACGCCGGCGAACTGGTGGAGGAGGGCGCACGCGCAGACTTCTTCGCCACGCCGCAGCACCCGTATAGCCGCATGCTGTTCGATGCCCTGCCGCGGCCCGGCGACGGCGGCCGGCTCACCACAATTCCCGGCCAGGTGCCGCGACTCGATGCCGCTTTGCAAGGCTGTCGCTTTGCGCCGCGTTGCCCGTTTGCCATCGCGCGCTGCCGCCTGGAGTCCCCGCAGTGGCAGACCCTCAACGGCCAGCAGGTGCGCTGCCACCTCGCGGGCAGCCTGCCGCCGCGTGCCGCGCAGGTGGCCGACGCGCAGACAGTTTCCGCCCCTGCGACGCAGGCATTGCTGGAGGTCGATGGCCTCAAGGTGCATTTCCCGATCCGGCGCGGCCTGATCCAGCGCAGCGTCGGATTCGTGCGCGCCGTCGACGATGTGTCGCTGTCGATCGCAGCCGGCCGCACGCTGGCGCTGGTCGGCGAATCCGGTTGCGGCAAGACTACCGTCGGCAAGGCGCTGCTGCGCCTGATCGAGCCGACGGCGGGCACCGTGGCGCTGCAGGGCGAAATACTGGGCGCGCACAACGTGCCGACGCTGCGGCGGCAGATGCAGATGGTGTTCCAGGATCCGTTCAGCTCGCTCAATCCGCGCATGCGGGTGGCCGACATCCTGCTCGAAGGCATGGACGCCCTGCGCATCGGCGCAGCCAGCACACGCCGCGATGCCGTGGCGCAGTTGCTGCGGCAAGTGGGGCTGCCGGACGATGCAGGCGGGCGCTATCCGCACGCGTTTTCCGGCGGGCAGCGCCAGCGTATCGCGATTGCGCGGGCGCTCGCCGTCGCGCCGCGCCTGCTGATTTGCGACGAGCCGACCAGCGCGCTCGACGTCTCGGTGCAGGCGCAAATTCTCAATTTGCTCAAAGACCTGCAGGAACAACTCGGGCTGGCTTATCTATTCATCACCCACAACCTGGCCGTGGTCGATTTCCTGGCACACGCGGTGGCGGTCATGTATCTCGGCCGCATCGTCGAACACGGCAGCGCTGCCGACGTGCTGGGCGCGCCGCGTCACCCCTATACGCAGGCTTTGGTGAGTGCCGTACCGCGCATTGAGCCTCACAGTGGGGAGCGCATCATCCGCCTCGCTGGCGATCAGCCGTCGCCGCTCAACCCGCCCGCCGGCTGCCATTTCCATCCGCGCTGCCCACACGCCAGCGCGGTCTGTCGGCAAACGTATCCCGACCAGACCGATCTGGGAGACGGGCATTGGGTGCGGTGCCACTGGGTCGCGACACAGGTTTGAGCTGTCGTTTTGGCCACGCCCTGGCACCCAATCACATTTCAGAACGGAGACTCAATTGAATACAGGTAAACGCAATTTCTGGCTCGGCAATGCCGTATTGACGGTCGCCATGCTGATGTTGATTTTTATGGGGCAGTTGTCGGATGCGCTGGGCATCTGGGCGGCAGTGCTATGGATGGCGCTGGCCGCGTTGGGAGTCTGGCTTTTGATGTCGGACAAGTCGGGCGAGCCGCCGCCGCCCGACTGATTCCGCTTGTCAGGATTTGTTGACGATGACGGTCTGACCCGCCTGGACTTTGCCGCCATCTTTCAGGTCAGGATTCCACGATTTGATTTCAGACAGCTTCACGTCAAAGCGCTGGGCGATGGCATGCAGGGTATCGCCGCGTTTGACGGTATAGCGAGTGGACCGGGCAGCGGACTTTTGCGTGCGCGGCGCCCCGGCATCCTGCCGGGAAAAGGACACGTCCCTGACGTATGATGACATGTCTGCCGGCAGCAGAATTTGCTGGCCGACTTTGAGGTTGCCATCGAGTTCGGGATTGGCCGCAGTGAGCTGTGCCGCGCTGAGTCCGTAACGGCGAGCGACGCCGAACAAGGTCTCGCCGCGCTGCACGATATGCCTTTGCGGATTCGGATGGAGGGGAGCGGCTGCTTGCGGTAGGTCTGCTGCAAGCGTCGCCACCCCGCCACGTAATCTGACCGGAACCAGGATGGTCTGGTCGTTTGCAAGTTTTCCGCGCTTGAGATTGAACTGGTTGAGTTCAGTCAGACGCTCGACGCTGACATCAAAACGTTTGGCGATATCAGCCGGACGCTCGCCTTTTTTTGCGGCATAGGGTTGCCAGGAATCCCAGTTGCCAGCCTCCAGATTGCGCTGGAACTGGTCAGCCTTGTCGACGGGAACCAGCAGGTTGACGGGCGTATCGGAACGAATGAGTTTGCGTGGAAACGCGGCATTCAAGGCCATGAACTCATCGTTGTTCATGTTGGCCAGCCGCGCAGCTGAGTGCATGTCCAGATTGGCATGAACCGGAATCTGGTTGAAATACGGCTGATTGGGCAGGCTGTCGATCACGAGGCCATATTGATCCGGGTTGCGGATCAGGTTCTTGATGGCCAGCAGTCTGGGGACGTAGTTACGCGTTTCTGCAGGCAGCGTCAGGCTGGCGTAATCGGTGGGCAGGCCCAGTTGCACATTTTTCTGGATCGCACGGGCGACGCAGCCCTCACCGCAGTTGTAGGCCGCAAGGGCCAACTGCCAATCGCCAAAATCGAGGTAGAGCTTGCTGAGGTAGTCCAGTGCGGCATTGGTGGCGGCGGGAAAGTCGCGGCGGCCGTCGTACCAAGCATCCTGCCTGAGTCCGTAGTGACGGCCTGTCGATGGAATGAATTGCCAGATGCCGGAAGCGGCCGAGGTTGAAAGCGCGGTGGACTTGAACGCGCTTTCGATCATCGGCAGCAGGGCGATTTCCATCGGCATGGCGCGCCGGTCGACTTCCTGGACGATGTGATAGAGGTAGCGCCGCGACCGATCGACCATGCGGAGGATGGATTCTGGCCGTGCCGCATACCAGGATTCGTGAACAGCCACGAGCGGGTTATTTGAAGCGCCGTCGTCGATCTTGAATCCGTTGCGTATGCGCAGCCAGACATCTTCCTGGCTCAGATCATTAATCGTTTTGCTATCGGCTTCGGCTTCAACGGCGCTTTCGCTCCATTGCAGCGACTGGGTGCTGGTGTACACGTCTTCCGCATTGACCGTCAGGCTGAAACAGGCGGCCAGCATTGCAACGGAGAGCTGGGTCAAGGTCTTTTGAATCAAGTTGATACCGGGCAAGATTGGCTCCCGTGTTCAATGATGTGAGCATTTTAACCGCTTTGCCCGCTGTTTACCGATCCCATGCATCCTTGGCGGCGCGAATGGCTCCGAACACCTCCGCTGGATCAGGGTTCTTGCGATCCAGGTAGGCAGCGGCAAAAGCAGTCATGTCCGGTTCATGAAAACGCAGAAAAGGATTGGTGGCCTTTTCCTGCGCCAGGGTCGAGGGCAGGGTAGGCTGCCCCTGTGCGCGTAATGCCCGGTCAGTGCGTTCGCGTGCCTGCAGCGCCTGATTGTCGCCATCAATGGTTTTGGCGAAGTCGATATTGCTCAAGGTGTATTCATGCGCGCAGCAGACTCGGGTAGCATCGGGCAGCTTGAGAATGGCGTCGAGACTGGCAGCCATCATGGCCGGCGTGCCTTCGAACAGTTTTCCGCAACCGCAGCCGAACAGCGTATCCCCGCAGAACAAATAACCGTGTCCGACGAAACTGATGTGGTCGAGCGTATGGCCCGGGGTGGCCAGTACATCGAGATGCAATTCGGGCTCAGACAGCATGAACGTATCGCCTCCCCGCAGCGTGTGCGTGACGCCAGGAATACGGGGATTGTCCGGTGCGTGAATGGCACAGTTGTAGCGTTGACGCAGCAGGAGGTTGCCGCCAGTATGATCGCGGTGGTGATGGGTATTGAGGATAGCTGTCAGCTTGAGTTCGTGGGTGTCGAGAAACGCGACCAGGGGCTGCGGTTCGCCCGGATCGACAGCGATGGCGTGGCGGCCGTCGTGCAACACCCAGATGTAATTGTCGTCGAACGCAGGCAGGGAAATGAGTGTCAACATGGCAAGTCGGTGAAACAGGAGAAGGGCTATGTTATCCAAGCTGGATACCGGATGGTTTGAAACCCCACTGGGACAACATCTGCTGTTCCGCGAACAGCGCTATTTCGATCAGGCCGTATCGGACGTGTTTGGCTTCAATGCGGTGCAGGTTGGCTTGCCGCATATCGACTTCCTGCGCAACAGCCGTATCCCGCTGCGCGTGACCTGTGCGGTGGAAGCGCCCGCCCAGGTGCTTGCCGATCCGATGTTTTTGCCGTTTGAGGGGCAGTCGCTCGATTTGCTGCTGCTGCCGCATGTGCTGGAGTTCAGTTCGAATCCGCATCAGGTTTTGCGCGAAGCCGAGCGTGTGCTACGCCCGGAGGGCCGCTTGGTGCTGGCGGGGTTTAATCCGCGCAGTTTGTGGGGTCTGGCGCATCAATTGCAGGGAAATGAGCGCGGCTACCCCTGGAACGGCAATTTTTTGAATATTTCGCGGGTAAAAGACTGGATGGTCTTGCTGGGACTGGAGGTGGCGGGCGGCAGCATGTGCTGTTACCGTCCGCCCATCAATCGTGAAAACTGGCTGCGGCGGTTGCGCTTCATGGAACCGGCGGGTGACCGCTGGTGGGCGATGGGTGGCGGCGTCTATTTTTTGCAGGCGGTCAAGCGCGTGCAGGGCATGCATGTCATTCTGCCGCAGTGGAAAAGAAGCGTGGCGCCGCGTTTGCTGGCGCCGGCAGCAAAAGTAATGAATTCAAACGTCATCAATATCAACAAGCATCGGATCAGTCGTGACCTCTAGCACCATCTTCATCTACAGCGATGGCGCCTGCAAGGGCAATCCCGGCGTGGGGGGCTGGGGCGCGCTGCTGGTCACGGACGGCCACCGCAAGGAAATCTGCGGCGGCGAGCGAGATACCACCAACAACCGGATGGAGATGACAGCCGTGATCCGTGCGCTGGAATCGATCAAGCGCCCCTCTACGGTCGAAGTCCACACAGACTCGCAATACGTACAAAAAGGCATCAGCGAATGGTTGCCCGGCTGGAAGCGCCGCAACTGGCGCACCAGCGATGGGAAACCGGTGAAAAACCAGGATCTTTGGCAGCAACTGGAAACCCTGAGCCAGCTGCATGCCATTGAGTGGAAATGGGTGCGCGGCCACAACGGCCATCCTGAAAATGAACGCGCGGACGAACTGGCCAACCAGGGCGTATTGCAGGCGCAATAAGGCCGGGCTGAATCCATGCGACAAATCATTCTGGATACCGAAACCACGGGGCTCGACCCCAATCAGGGACATCGCATCATCGAGGTCGCTGCGGTTGAAATGGTCAACCGGCGCCTTACGGGCAATCACCTGCATCGTTATGTCAATCCGGACCGCGATATCGACGCCGGGGCGATGCAAGTGCACGGCATCACCCCCGAATTCTTGCAGGACAAGCCGCGCTTTGCCGACGTGGCGCAGGAGTTCGTCGACTTTATCCAGGGCGCTGAACTGATCATTCATAACGCGCCGTTCGATGTGGGCTTCCTCAATATGGAGTTGCGGCTGCTGGCGATGAAGCCGCTTCCGAACTGGTGCGATGGCGTCATCGACACCCTGGCCATGGCCAAGGCCCTGCGTCCCGGTCAGCGCAACAATCTGGATGCGCTGTGCAAATTCTTTGGCGTCGACAACACGGCGCGAACGCTGCATGGCGCGCTGGTCGACTGCGAACTGCTGGCGGCGGTTTATCTTGCACTGACGCGTGGCCAGGAAAGCCTGTCCATCGGACTGGAAACCCGCAGTGAAGAAGCGGGGCGGACTGCCGCGCGTGCACGTCCAAAACCGGTTTTGCTGCGGGCCTCTGCCGAAGAACAGGGCATCCATGACAGTGTGCTGGAGGCGATCAGCAAGGACAGCAAAGGCGCATGCCTCTGGAACGCGCTACCGCTTGCGGTAGATGCGCCAGCCCATCAAGGTGGCAATGGGTGAGCGCTTGATTTCTTGCGTTGCGCACACAA
>NCCT01000011.1 GCA_002279795.1 Hydrogenophilales bacterium 12-61-10 | reverse complement strand
GCGCTGTCGGCGTTGGCCAGATTGCTGGCGACGACGTTGAGCCGTTGCGACTGCGCGTTCATGGCCGAACCGGCGACGTTGAAAATATTGAATAAAGACATGATTCCCTCCGTTACCCCTGGATAACCGTCAACATGCCCTTGATCTGCTGCGTGATCCGGGTCAGGTTGAACTCGTACTGCACGGCGTTTTCGGTAAAGGCGGCGCGCTCGGCGTCGATATCCACCGTGTTGCCATCCACGCTGCCCTGCGCCGGCGTGCGGTACAGCAACCCTGCCTGTCCCGCGCCAGGCTTGCCGGCCAGATGGCCCGCTGTAGTGGTGGCCAGCGCCACGCCGCCAGGTGTGCCCGACCCGCCCATGGCAGCCTGCAGGCTGGCCTTGAAGTCGAGGTCGCGCGCCTTGTAATGCGGCGTGTCGGCGTTGGCGATGTTGGAGGCCAGCACCTGCTGGCGCTGGTCGCGCACGCGCAATGCCTGCTGGTGAAAGTTCAACATTTGATCTAAGCGGCTCAACATGGTCTTGACCTCCTCGCTTTGCCGCCGTCGCTGCAAAGCCTTTTTGCGATGACTGCATCCTAGGCGCGTACCTGTCCATCCAATCGCCGGATAAGCGGCAGAAAGGCCGTGCTATTCGCGTCTTGAACGGGAGCGCGCCTGCCTACACTGGCACGGTGTAAAAGTCTGACTGCGGGAGCTGACATGCCATATCCATCCATCCAGGCCATGCGGGCTGCGTTCGGCCAGGCCGTGCTGATCGGCCTGTGCCTGACGGGCACGGCGCAGGCGGCCGGCCAGGACCTGGCGGCGCTGCAGGCGCACGCAGAGCGTTTCCTGAAAACGCAGGCCAACGGCTTGCCGGGCACGCTGAGCGTCAGCGTCAAGCCACCGCGCAGCACGTTCGATGCCTGCGACGCGCTGGAAGCGTTTCAGCCCCCCGGCAGCCGGACCATCGGCAAAACCACGGTGGGGGTGCGCTGCCTGGCGCCGTCGAAGTGGACGGTGTACCTGCCGGCGCACGTCAAGCTGATCGGCCGCTACGTGGCCACCCGCCAGCCGCTGCCGGCCAACCATGTGCTGACCGCATCCGACCTGATGCTGCGCGAGGGCGACCTCGGCCTGCTGACGCCGGACGTCGCCGGCGATGCCGATGCCATCGTGGGTTACCGCACGGTGTCCGGACTGGCGGCCAATGCGCCGTTGCGCGCCAGCCTGCTGCGCTCGCCGCTGGTGGTGCAGCAAGGGCAGCCCACCCGCATCGTCCTCAATGGCCCGGGCTTTACGGTGCAGAGCGAAGGACAGGCGCTGGCGAATGGCAGCCGCGGCGACCGTATCCGGGTCAAGACGGCTTCCGGCCAGGTAGTCAGCGGCATCGCCCAGGATGGTCAGCAAATCGTCGTTGCTTACTGAATCTGGCGCGCCGCTCAAGGAAGGTTTGCAAACTGTCGTTACTGATGTAGCTTTAGGCTGAATTATCCGATTCCGCCCGCCCCGTCAGAAGGAACCCATCATGAAAATCGATCCCGGTTTGACCATCGCCCCGCTCGCATCGAGCGAAGGCCGCCTCGCCCAGCCGCAGGCTAAACAAATCGTTTCCAGCGACCAGACCGACGTCCGCCTGAGCGCACGCGCATCCGAACTTGCGCAAATGGAATCACAGCTGGCGTCCATCCCGATGGTCGATCGCGCACGGGTGGAAAGCATCAAGGAAACCATCGCCAGCGGGCAATATGCGATCAATAGCGGCAACATCGCCAGCGGCCTGCTCGAATCCGTGAAAGACATGCTCAATGCCGCCAGGTGAGGCCGTGCCCGACACCGGCCGCCTGACCCAGCTGGCGACGGAGCGCGCGGCCTGGCAGGCCATGCTGAACGTGATGGGTGAAGAGGAGCAGGCCCTGATCAACGGCGACGCCGACCTGCTGACGCGCCTGACCGCCTCCAAGCTGGCGCAACTGCACACCCTGAACAATCTGGCGAGCGCGCGCCATCAAGCCTTGCTCGCTGCCGGCCTCAGCGCCGACCCCATCGGTATGAACGCGTGGCTGACGCAACATGGGCTGCCGGAACACCGCGACCAGTGGCAGCAGTTGTGCCACATGGAACAGCAAGCGCGGGAAATCAATCTGCGTATCGGCAAACTGATCGAAATGCGCCTCGCCACCACCCGCCAGGCGCTCAATGTCCTGATCCATGCCACGACCACTCAAGGCGGGCTGTACGACCAGGCCGGGCAGTCGGTTGCTGCACACACCGGCAAGCCGCTTACCGCCGCCTGATCAGCGCCGGCTGTAACGGTCCGGCGCAATCGCCTGCATCAGGTCAGCCTCCAGCGGACACGGTGCGTCCGTAATCTGATCCGCCAGCACCTCTCCCAGCAAGCCCGCCCACACCATGCCGCGCGAGGCATAGCCCGCCGCCACATACAACCCGGCATGCCCGGCGACCGCCCCCACGATCGGCAGGCGGTCCGGCAGGGTGGCACGCAGCGAGGCGCGCCCGCTGATCGCGTTGGCGTCCGCCCCAAGGCGCGCATTCGCGCCCGGCAAGATCGCTTCCAGCCTCTCCAGATTCAGCAGGTCGCTCGCCTGGCGCGGAGCAATATCGTCGTCGTTGTTTTCATACGTCGCGCCGATGACCGGCTGGCCCGCAGCCGGCGCGATATAGCCCTCGCGCGCAATCACGCGGTGGATCTCCGGCAGGCTCCCCGGCAGCAGGCGCGTGACCTGGCCACGCACGATTTCCATCGGCCAGTTCGCGTGCGCGACCAGACCCAGCGCGTCGAACGCATTGGCCAGCACCACGACATCGGCCTCCGCCAGCAGCGCACCGTCATCGGCCAGCATCTGCCATCCGCCCGGGCCTGCCTGCAGGCGCGCAACGGCGCAACCGGTTTTCAGGGCAATGGCGGGGTGATCCAGCCAGGCGCGGCACAAACTGCCCGGCTCCACCCAGCCTGCGGTCGGGTAGAACACGCCGGGCGCCGCCACCGGCCAGTTCGCCAGTTCGCGCGCCTCGTCCTGCCCCACCCAGCGCGCGTACTCGGCGGGCGGCCGGGTTTCGGCCAGGGCCTGCTGCTGTTTGCGCGCCACCTCCGCATCGCGCGCCAGATGCAGCACGCCGCAGGCCGACCAGGTCAGCCTGTCGCCGAGGGCAGGCCACGCGCGCATCGCATGCAGAAACGCCGCCCGCGTAAAGCGCGTCGAACGGTTGTCGTCGCGCGAAATGACCGGGCGAAACACCGCCACCGGGTTGCCCGAAGCCGCCTGCGCCGGCGCAGCGGCGCGCTCCAGCACGGTGACGGCGACGCCGCGCTGCGCCAGCGCCTGCGCCACGGCGGCGCCCGCCACGCCGGCACCGATGACCGCGACATGGCGCGGCACTGAGGTTCTTGACTGCTGCACGCTGCCGGAAAAACGCGCGGCAAGGCTGTATCGCTTGTTGCCATAGCCCGTGCGCTTTTCGCACACGAAGCCAGCGCGTTCCAGCCCCAGGCGCACCGCCGCCGCCACCGTATAGGTCGCCACCCGCGCACCGGGCCGGGCCAACCGCGCAAAGGTGTAAAACCCCTTCGGCTGCCACATGTCGGCATTGCTGCCGGGGTCGAAGCCATCCAGATAAAACGCATCGACCCCGGCCCGCAGCTGCGGCAGGCAGTCGCGCACGTCGCCCAGCATCAGCGTTAACTGCACCCGGCCGCCGTCGAGCGCAATGCGGTGAAAGCCCGGCACCAGCAATGGCCAGTTGGCAATCAGCTCGGCCGACAGCACGGCGAACTCGGGCCATTGCGCATGCAGGGTCGCCAGGTCTGCCGCCCGAAACGGATGCTTCTCGATGGATAAGTAGTGCAGCCTTGCGCAGCGTGCCGGATCGGCGCGCCAGGCCGCCCACGTTGTCAGGAAATTCAGGCCGGTGCCAAAGCCGGTCTCCAGCACGACGAAACTCGCATGTCCCTGCCAGCGACGGGGCAGGCCGCAGCCCTGCAAAAAAACATGGCGGGCCTGCCCCGCGCCGCCCTCGGCAGAGTGATAAACATCACCAAAGCTGGCGGAATACGCCACGCCCTCCTTGAACTCTAGCGTGGCAGGAAGGAGTGTTTTCAGCATGGCCGGATGGTACATTGACCCTGTCACCTCCTGCTTTTCCATCATGTCCAAAACCAAAACCCTGCTGCGTCTGAGCTTGACCCTGTTGATCATCGCCGTGCTGGGCTACGCGGCCTGGCATTTCAGCCGGCCCCAGGCGCCGGAAGTCGAACTCGTCACCCTCGCCCGCGGCGCCGTTGAGGCCACCGTGGTCAACACCCGCGCCGGCACGATCAAGGCCTGCCGCCGCGCCAAACTGGCACCGGCGGCAGGCGGACAGATCGTCAAGCTGTGGGCAAAAGAAGGCGAGCGCGTGGCAGCCGGCCAGCCCTTGCTGGAATTGTGGAACCGCGACCTGACCGCCCAGCGCGAACTGGCCAGCCGCCAATTGAGCACCAGCGAAGCGCGCCTGCGCGAAGCCTGCATCCTGGCCGACAACGCCAAACGCGATGCCGACCGCACGCAGCAGCTTGCGGCGCGCGGCTTCGTCAGCCCGCAAAGCAGCGAAAACGCACGTGCCGAAGCGCGCTCGCGCCAGGCCAGTTGCGACGCGCTTGGCGCCGACGTCAAGCGCGCGCAGGCACAGATCCGCGTCACCGCGGCCGGACTCGAACGCACCACGCTGCATGCGCCGTTCGCCGGCATCGTGGCCAAAGTCACCGGCGAAGTCGGCGAATACACCACGCCCTCGCCGCCCGGCATTCCCACCCCGCCCGCGGTCGACCTGATCGACGACAGCTGTCTGTACGTGAGCGCGCCGATGGACGAAGTCGACGCGCCGCGACTGAAGCCTGGCCAGTCCGCGCGCATCACCCTCGACGCCCTGCCTGGCCAGTCGTTCAGCGGCCACGTGCGGCGCATCGCGCCCTATGTCACCGAAGTGGAAAAGCAAGCGCGCACGGTCGATGTCGAAGTCGATTTCGACACGCCACCCAAGCAGATTTTGCTGGTTGGCTACAGCGCCGACGTCGAAGCCATCATCAAACGCCGCGACAATGTGCTGCGCGTGCCCACCCAGGCCATTCAGCAGGACGGCAGCGTGCTGGTGCTGGGCGCGGGCGACAAGCTGGAAACACGCCGACTGAAAACCGGCCTCGCCAACTGGGCGTTTACCGAAGTGCTCGACGGCCTGACGGCTGGCGACCGCGTGCTGCTGTCGTTCGACGACGAAGCCGTCAAGGCCGGCGTCAAGGTCCGCGCCAAAGCCGCGTCAAACACCCCAACCGCGCCATGATTCGTCTCACCGCCATCACCCGCGTGTTCCGCATGGGCGACCAGGAAGTGCGCGCGCTGGACAACATCAACCTCGACATCGCCTCCGGCGAATACGTCTCCATCATGGGGCCGTCGGGTTCCGGCAAATCCACCCTGCTCAACGTCATCGGCCTGCTCGACCGCCCCGACAGCGGCCGCTACGAACTCGACGGCAGCGACGTCACCGCGCTGTCGGAAACCCAACAGGCACGCGTACGGCGCGAAAAAATCGGCTTCGTGTTCCAGTCGTTCCATCTGGTGCCACGCCTGACCGCCGCGCAGAACGTCGAGCTGCCGCTGATCCTGGAAGGCATCGCCCCGGCCGAACGCCGCGCGCGGGTCGATGCGGCGCTGCTAGCCTTCGACCTCACCGACCGCGCCACCCACCGCCCGGCCGAGCTTTCCGGCGGCCAGCGCCAGCGCGTCGCCATCGCCCGCGCCACCATCCTGCGCCCCACCGCGCTGCTGGCCGACGAGCCCACCGGCAACCTCGATCACCGCATCGGCGCCGAAGTGATGGCGCTGCTGGAAGGCCTGCACCACAGCGGCACCACGCTGATCATCGTCACCCATGACCGCGAACTTGGCGCGCGCGCGCATCGACACATTGCGATGCGCGACGGCGAGATCGTGGGGGACGAAAAATAGCGCCAACAGAGACACACACTCAAGTGCTACACTTATTTATGTGTGTATTTCCAGGGGTTAAACATGGCATCCACCGTTAATTTCACCGGCGCAGTCGATCGCGACCTGCTCAAGCGCGCCAAGATCATCGCCGCCAAAACCGACACCTCGGTCAACGCGCTGTTCAACGCCGAACTGCGCCACCTGGTCGATACCTTCGAAGCAGCCGAGGCGAGCAGCAACCAGAATTACCGGCTATTGCTCGATTTCTCGCTCGGGCGGCTGGCTGGCGACGCCGCCATGCGTGCGCTGGGCATCGACAGCGAGGAAGACCTCTTTCTGCTGATGGCGCAAGCCCACCTGCCGATGCCGCGACTGCCCGACGCCGTCACGCGTGACATGGTCGATCAACTGCAATCGCTGGCAGGTTAAGCAAACGACATGGCCGCGACCGCCGTTCTGCTGCCCGACGCCGGCCCGCTCATCACCATGGCCTACGCCGACGCGCTCGACCTGCTGTTCAAACCCGGCTGGCCGATTGTGCTGGTCGATATGGTGCTGCACGAACTCACGCGCAGCCCGACGCCCACCAGCGAGAAGCTGGCGCAATGGATCGCCGCCCACGCCGCTGCCAGCAAGCTATCGATACGCACCACCCGCACCTTCCAGCACCATCAGCAAACGCTCGCTGCCAACCCTGCTGCTGCCCGCACCGCCCACCTCGGTGAACTGGCGATACAGGAAACCATGAACGACTTCACCCTCGACCAGCCGCAAAAAACCGGCGTGTTCCTGTTTGAAGATCACAAAATCGCCCGCGCCAGCTTTCTGCTGCCAGACAACTGCCGCAAGGTCAGCACGCGGGCGTTCCTGCTTTTTCTAGAACAGCAAGGCTGGCTTGAGTCGGCGGCGGAGATCGAGCGGCGAGCGATTCTGGCTGGACGCAATTTTTCCAGGTTGCGGTTTCCGCCTGAGTAAGCTCCAGGACTTCACGGAACACACGCATGAGCCAACTCCTCATCAACGATTAAGGCAAGGCATAGCGGCCAAGCATGAAACTGCGCGACACCCTCACCCTCTCGCTTGCCAGCATCGCCAGCACGCGCACGCGCTCGCTGCTGATCGTGCTGGCGATGGCGCTGGGAGTGGGCGCGGTGGTGGTGCTGACCGCGCTGGGCGACGGCGCGCGGCGCTATGTGGTGAACCAGTTTTCCTCGCTCGGCACCAACCTCGTCATCGTGCTGCCGGGGCGCGCTGAAACCACTGGCGGTCTGGTCGGCGCGTCGCTCGGGCAAACGCCACGCGACCTCACCCTCGACGATGCGCAGGCTGTCGGCCTGTTGCCCGGCGTGCGACGCTATGCGCCGCTCAACGTCGGCATTGCCGAACTCGCATCCGGCGGCCGTCTGCGCGAAGTCACCGTGCTGGGCAGCAACGCCGACCTGCTGCCGATCCGCCACATGGCGCTGGCACATGGCCGCTTTAACGGCACGACGGCGCAGGTCGTCATCGGCAGCGCGCTGGCGCGCGACTTCTTTCCCCAGGGGGACGCCATCGGTCAGCGCGTGCGACTTGGCGACCGCCGCTTTCGGGTGTCCGGCGTGCTGTCGAAGCAGGGCGAGTCGATGGGCTTCAACACCGACGAGATCGTGATCGTTCCGGTGGACGACGCGCAGGCGCTGTTCAACACCGAGACGCTGTTCCGCATCCTGGTCGAAGCCAACAGCCGCAGCGCCATCGAACCGCTCAAGCAGGCGATGAGCCACGTGCTGAAACAGCGCCACGACGGCGAGGAAGACGTCACCGTCATCACCCAGGATGCCGTGCTCGCCACCTTCGACCGCATCCTCTCCGCGCTGACGCTGGCGGTGGCCGGCATCGCCGCGATCAGCCTGGCGGTAGCGGGCATCCTTGTGATGAACGTGATGCTGGTGGCAGTGACGCAACGCACCTCGGAAATCGGCTTGCTGAAAGCCATCGGCGCGCCCGCCGCCGACATCCGCCACCTGTTCCTGGCCGAAGCGCTGTGGTTGTCGATTGCGGGCGGCGCGCTCGGCTTTGCGCTCGGCCACCTGGGCAGCTGGGCGATCCGCCTGGCCTACCCCACCCTGCCGGCCTGGCCGCCGACCTGGGCCAGCGTCGCCGGCATCGCCACCGCCTTGATCACCGGCATCGTCGCCAGCCTGCTGCCGGCCGCGCGCGCGGCGCGGCTCGATCCGGTGCGGGCGTTGAGCGGGAAGTGAAGATGGGAAAAATCTTTATCCGCGAAGGGCGCGAAGGGACGCGAAGGAAACCCGCCGGCTACAGTTCTGTAGGGCGGATGAGGCCGCAGGCCGTTATCCGCCGTATGGAGTGCCTGCATTCGGCGGATAACGCTGCGCTCATCCGCCCTACACATGTTTCTCCGCGTTCCTTCGCGTCCTGCGTGGACAAAAAAGGGAATGCTGCATGACCCTGCTCGACACTCTCCGCTATGCCCGCACCGCGCTCACCGCGCACCCGCTGCGCACCCTGCTGTCGATGTCCGGCATTGGCATTGGCATCACCGCCGTGATCCTGCTGACCTCTATCGGCGACGGCATTCACCGCTTCGTGCTGGCCGAGTTCACCCAGTTCGGCACCAACATCCTCACCGTCACCCCCGGCAAGACCCGCACTCACGGCACCGCGGTCGGTTCGATCAGCAGCGCGCGCCTGCTCACGGTGGACGATGCGCTGGCGCTCAAGGCTTCGCGCTACGCGCAATACACCAACGCCGGCGTGATGGGCAATGCGGAAATCCGCGCCCAGGGCCGCAGCCGGCGCGTCACGGTCTACGGCGAGGGGCCGGACTTTTCACGCGCCTTCAACATGCGGGTGGCGGTCGGCCAGTTCCTGCCCGCCGACGATCCGCGCAATCCGCGCGCCTATGCGGTGCTGGGGTCGAAGGTGCGCAGCGAACTGTTCGGCAGCGCCAACCCGCTCGGCGCCACCCTGCAGGTCGGCGCATCGCGCTTTCGCGTCATCGGGGTGATGGAGTCCAAGGGACAGGTGCTCGGCTTCGACCTCGACGACACGGTTTACATCCCCACCGCGCGCGCGCTCGAAGTCTTCAACCGCGAAGGCGTGATGGAAATCCACATCGCTTACCGCCCCGGCGCACCGCTCGACGCCGTCGTCGCCGACACCCATCGCATTCTGCTTGCCCGCCACGGCCGCGAGGATTTCACCGTGACGCCGCAACAGCAGATGCTCGAAACCTTGGGCACCGTGCTGGACGTGCTCACCTTTGCCGTCGCCGCGCTCGGCGGTATTTCCTTGCTGGTCGGTGCGGTCGGCATGGTCACGCTGATGCACATCGCGGTCGCCGAACGCGTCGCCGAAATCGGCCTGCTCACCGCGCTCGGCACCACGCGGGCACAGATCCGCACCCTGTTTTTAATGGAATCGACCCTGCTCGCCAGCCTCGGCGGACTCGGCGGACTGGCGCTCGGCGCGGGGCTGGCCTGGGTACTGAAAACCACCGTCAGCGGATTACCGGTGAACATTCCCTGGGAATACGCAATCGGCGCGCTGCTGGCGTCGGTGTTGATTGGTTTGGCTGCAGGTGTGGTGCCAGCGTTGCGCGCGGCGCGGTTGAATCCGGTGGAGGCGCTGCGGGCGGAGTGATCGAATAGACTGGCTTTTTTGGCTCAGAACGGAATGTCTTCTTCCTTTTTTTTGTCTTGACGATGCAGAACAAACATAGATTCGTTGGCTTCAATCCATTTCCAGCCGTCTTCATCAACTGCTAGCCCGTTGTAAGACTCCCCATCCCTTTCGTCCCAAAGCTCCTCTACGCGAACAAATTTCTTCGTGGTGAGCTTTCGCACCGCGAGATTGAAGCCCATGTTTGTGACCCCCGCGCGTTCAGCATCACGCTTAGCACCGTTAACCGCCACTGCGTTATTTGGCATATATGCCTCCCCAGCGATTACTGCCAGGACAAGAACTTCCACTTGCGTAAGTCCTTCAATTGGCGTTACTGGGTCAGATTCAGCAATTTGATCAAGCACCTCATTGCGCTCGATAATGGCTTTGAGTTTCGCTGTTAGGCTCTCACGAAGGCGGTCAAAATCGCTTGGCGCATCGGCACTATAAGGAATGATGCTTCTGTGCTGTATGTCGAAAGGGTACTTCTTGCCAGTGCGTTCCTCAGAACAAACCATGACAACCGGTCGATCTGAAGCAAATGCATAACCAAGTTCATACCAAACGTTAGGATTGTCCGCAGTGATGTCTGCCAAGCAAATTGCGGCCTGACGGATACCCTTCTCGATTGACTCGATTGGAACAAGAACCCTTGGGTCTTGATCAACCCGATACGCCTCAAGACCAGCGGCCTCGATTGCGGGCTTATATATGTCCTGAAAGCGCTTGTCGTACTTTCCCGAGTCGAATGGTTGTATTACAAAGCAAGTTGCCATGTGTGTTCTTGATTCCGTGTAAAGCGCAATCGTTAGCGCGTATGAAAACCTTCTCTAATTACGCGGCCTTCAAATCACGCAAGGCTTCCGGGTGCGCGATCGCCACGCGCAACAGGGTCTGCGCAGCGCCGGTGGGTTTGCGGCGGCCCTGTTCCCAGTCTTGCAGGGTACGAGGGGAGACGCCCATCAGGGCCGCGAGTTCTGATTGCGACATGCCGAGCCGGTTGCGCGCTTCGGCGATAGGAGATAACACCACTTGGGTCGTCCGCGCCGCCTTGCCCGCTTTCATCTGCCGAACAGATTTGAGCAAGTCCTGCTGAAATTTTTCCATTTCCTTATCCATGATCGATAGCCTCTCGTAACTGGTTCAAGAAAGACGTGGGCAGATTGTCGAATTTGGCTTTGACGTAAACCATCAACAGCCAAATCTCTCCACTTTCAAGTTGGTTGTAGTAAATCACCCGAGCGCCGCCGCGCTTACCCATACCAGCACGGTTCCACCGAACCTTGCGGCAACCGCCGGAACCCGGGATCACATCGCCCGCCTCCGGGTTGGCGGCCAACCAGTTGATGAAGCTTATGCGCTCGGCATCCGTCCAGATTTCGGATGCTGCCCGGATAAACACTTCGGTTTCAACGACGGTAAGCATAGGGCGAATATACGGCAATGCCGTATATTCTGTAAATGACTTTTTGATGTCTATTCAGGCATCACTATGCAGCTTGCACTTTGCAGGATTCCTTACTCGGCACCCGCCGGGACTGTAGCCCGCGCCTCGGGCATCGCCGCAAAAAATCGCGCCACCACCTCCAGCTTGCGCGTCCGCGTCATCGCCGGCAGCGCGTTCAGCAGCAGCTTGCCGTAAGGCTTATCCGCCAGCCGGGTGTCGCAAATCATCAGCACGCCGCGATCGGTTTCGGTCCGTATCAGACGCCCGGCCCCTTGCTTGAGGCTGATCGCGGCGTGCGGCAACTGATAATCCATGAAGGGCTTGCCGCCATTCCTTTCCGCCAGCGCGATGCGCGCGGCAACCACCGGGTCGTCCGGCGGCTGGAACGGCAGCTTGTCGATGATGACGACGGACAGCACGTCGCCCGGCATGTCGACGCCTTCCCAGAAACTCTGGCTGCCCAGCAGCACGGCGTTGCCGGCCCTTTGAAAACGCGCGAGCAGTTCGTTCTTCGGCGCGTCGCCCTGCACCAGCAGCGGATAGTCCCAGCCGCGCTGCTTGAAGGCTTCGACCAGCAGGCCGCGCGCTTTTTCCAGCGCACGAAGGCTGGTGAACAGGATGAATGCGCGCCCCTTGCTGATTTCCAGCACTGGCAAGGCGGCCGCGACCACGGCGTCGGTGAACTCGGGAGTGTTGGGCGCGGGCAGGCCTTGCGGCACATACAGCACGCCCTGACGCGGATAGTCGAAGGGACTGTCGACGCACAGGGTTTCGGCTTCTTCAATGCCCAGCCGGGTTTTGAGGTGGGTGAAATCGCCGCCGACGGCGAGTGTGGCGGACGTCAGGATCCAGGCCTGCGCGCGCTCGGTCAGCTTGGCACCGAACATCGCGCCGACCGACAGGGGCGTCGCGTGCAGCAGCAGCGAGCTCATGGTGGTTTCGAGCCAGCGCACGCGCGGGTTCGCCGGATCGTCGGCGCGCTGCCAGCTGGCGAGCGTGGCCTCGATACCTTGCGCGCGCTCGTAGCAGTTTTTCAGATCGGCGTCGCGCTCGGCCTGGGTTTCCAGCAGCTTGATCAATTCGTCCAGCGATGCGGTCAAGGCCTTCAACGCGTCCGGCCATTTGTCGTAGCGCGTCAGTTCCGTCACTGTGGCCTTGACCGGGTTTTGCGGAAATGCCAGCCGCAGGTCGCGCGCCACCTTGCCCAGGTCTTCGGCGGCGCGGCGCAGTGCCGGAAAGTCGCCCGCCTTCACCGCCGCGAGACGCTTGGTATCGCCGGCCAGATCGAGCAGTTGCGCCACCGACAGCGTTTCGCCAAAAAACTGCGCAGCGGTTTCGGCAAGCTGGTGCGCTTCGTCGAGGATCACGGTGTTGCAGGCGGGTAGCAGTTCGGCAACGCCTTCGTCCTTTAGCCAGAGGTCGGCAAAGAACAGATGGTGATTGACCACCACCACCTCGGCCTCCATTGCGGCCTTGCGCGCGGCCATCACAAAGCAGTCCTTGTAATGATCACATTCGCTGCCGAGGCAGGTGTCGCGACTGGAAATGGCATAGAACCAGGCGGTGGCGTCTTCCGGAATGCCGGTCGCTTCGGCACGGTCGCCGCTGCTGCTGGTTTCGGCAAAACGGGCAATCTTTTGCAGCCATGCCGCGTCGTCACGGTTGGCAAAGCGGCCATCGCTCAAGTTGCGTTGCAGGTGATGGTGGCAGACATAGTTGGCGCGGCCCTTGAGCAGCGCGATTTTGACCGGCGACTTCAATGCACGCCGGGCGGCCGGCAGGTCGCGGTGAAACAGCTGGTCCTGCAGGGCTTTGGTGCCGGTCGAAATCACGACCTTGCCGCCCGACAGGAGAGCTGGGATGAGGTAGGCCAGGGTTTTTCCGGTGCCGGTGCCGGCTTCGGCCAGCAGCACGCCGTGCTCCGCAATCGCTTTTTCGACCGCTTCGGCCATAGCCAGTTGCTGCGGACGCGAACGCCAGCCGGGCAAAACCGTGGCGCACGCGCCATCAGGAGAAAAAAACCGTTTGAGATCAGACATCCAGGCCAGACATTACTTACGCCAAATTTCGGGCTGGAGTGTAACACCCCCCCAAGCGGCGCCTGCCGCGATGAAATCAGCCTATAGAAATTGGGGGTTTATGCCGTAATCTTGTATGCAGGCTTCCAACCCAGATCACTCCAATATGCGTATTCGATCGATTTTCTTGCTGTTCTGGCTGTTTCCCTTCGTGGCCCACGCTGCGATCGTCGATCTCGACATGCGGCCGGGAATCCGCGCCAGCGCCGAATACCTGGTCGGTGACCGCAGCAAGCCAGCTGTGCTGCTGCTGCATGGGTTTTTGCAGACACGCGAGTTCCGCACCGTCGCAACAGTTGGCAGCAGCCTGCACGATGAAGGCTATACGGTGTTGCTGCCCACGCTCAGCCTGAACATCCCCAACCGAAGACAAAGCCTGGCGTGTGAAGCCATCCACCATCACAACATGGAGGAAGACATCGCCGAGATCACGCGCTGGGTAGCCTGGCTAAAATCGCGGGGCCACCCGCGCATCGTGTTGTTTGGCCACAGCTTTGGCAGCCTGCAACTGCTGGCTTATCTGAACGCCCGCCCCGATCCGGCCGTCAAGGCCTACGTCGGAACCTCGCTGATTGAGACCCGAATCGGCTCCACTTCGCGCAGCGCCCTGATCGCCCAGTTGAAGGACCGCATACAACGCAAGCAAAACGCGCTGGTCACCCAGAACATTTCACTTTGCAACAAATACGCTGCGCCGCCTGGCGACCTGCTGTCCTATGTCGAGTGGGACCAGCCACGCACGCTGGCCGCCGTGAAGACCGTTCCCGTTCGCATGCAACTGATCATGGGCGATGCCGACCAGCTGATCGGCCGCAACTGGGGCAAGGCCTTGCAGCACGTGCAGGCACCGATGGTCTACGTCAAGGGCGCCAACCATTTCATGGATGCCGAACATGAGTTCGACCTGCTCGAACACAACCTCAACTTCCTGAAGACGCTCCCCGCCGCCTCATGAAGTGGCCCACCTCGGTCCCGATCAGGCAACTCGCCCTGATTTTCATCAGCAGCGCGCTGTTGCTGATGAGCCTGGTTGGCGGATTTGCACTTCACGAGATGCGCGGCATTTCGCGCAACCTGATGCACACCAACCAGGCTGCAGCACGGGCCGAGTTGGCCACGGCCGTCGAACAGCTGTCGAGCCGCATCAAAAACCAGGCCGACACGCTGGCCCGCTGGGATGAAACCCGTCAACAGTTGGCCGTGCCTGAGTATTACGCCTACTGGCGGGATCAGCGCGTCTATGAAAGCGGCATGCTCAGCCGCTTTGCACAGATCGCGCTTTACGATCAAACAGATGCCCTGCTGGCTGCCCACAACCCGAAAAACAGCTTTCCGGCCAGACTGCCGAACGAGATTTCTCCGCATTTCCCGACCAGCTGGCTGCGCAACGAGGCGGGCAGCGTCGTGCTTTATTACGCATTCCCGGTTTATAGCGATGGTCGGCGGCTGGCACTGAGCGGGCACGGCCTGATCCGCCTGAACTACATGCCGGAATTGTTGAACCAGAGCAATTTCCGCTTTACCGACCCCGCCAGCATCAAGCTGAAGCTGCAACCCGGCGCCAGCCTGCCCAGCGCCGAACTGCTCGACAAAATCAGCTTCGATGCCCGCGTCAGCCCCGAGCAGACGCGTTTCCAGGCCGTGTTCTCGCGCGCGCTGCTGGCCCTGCTTGTCTTGCTGATCTTGACGGCCTTGCTGGGTTTTATCGCGCACAACCGGCTGCTGGTGCGGCCGCTGCGGCAATTGTCGGAGGACATCGATGCCATGCGTCAGGGCCGGTTCGAGCCGGTTCCCGACCCGCCCCGCTCGATGCAGGTCAGCGAACTGGAAAACATTCGTCACGATGTCCTGACGGACTGTTACAACCGGCGCGCCTACGAAGAAGACTGGACGCGCTTGCGCGAAGAAGTCAAAGCGGTTCCGCAGGGCGTGGCCTTCTTGCTGTTCGACTGCGACCGTTTCAAGAGCATCAACGACACCTATGGCCACGAAAAAGGCGACCGCGTGCTCACGCTCATCGCCGATGCACTGGTCATGGCGCTGCGTGCCAACGACCGTTTGTACCGGCTGGGTGGGGACGAGTTTGCTGCCATCCTGTTGCGCACCACGCCGGCTCAGGCCCGGCAGATCGCACAACGCTGCCAGAGCCTGCTCGACGCCAAGAAATTCAGCGATCTGGGCATCAACGAGCCCATCAGCATCAGCATCGGTATCGCCTTTTGCGAGGCCGATCAGATCAATCACATCGACGATCTGCCCAAACAGGCCGATATCGCCATGTACACCGCCAAGCAACCCGGACGCAACCGCGTGGCCTTGTTTGGCGACGATGTTGAGCGTGCCTCGCAAACCCTGGTGGCGAGCCGCGAAACCAGTGCCGTGTTCCAGGCCCTGGCCACGCCCGGCATGATCGAAATGCATTACCAGCCGATACACAGCCTGCCCAGCCTCGAAATCAAATACTACGAAGCCCTGGCGCGCATTCGCCACCACAACACCCTGATCCTGCCGGAAGCGTTTCTGCCGGTCGTCAGCACCCGGCGGCTGGAAACGGGCTTCGATCTTGCCGTGCTGCAGCAGGTCGACCTCGACCTGTCGTCCAAGCGGCTGCAAGCCGGTGTCGGCGTGGCCATCAACCTGACGGCGCAAAGCATTTCGCAGCCTGAAATCGTCTCTTATCTGCTGGAGCTATCACGTCACAACACGCGCCACCCGCTGATGATCGAGATCGCCGAAACCTCGCTGATCACCCAGGTAGCCGAGGCCAGCGCCTATCTCGACTTGCTGCGCACGGCGCAATACCGCATCGCGATGGACGACTTCGGGACAGGGCATTCGCCGCTGCGCTACCTGGCCGACTTGCCGGTGGACGTGATCAAGTTTGATATTTCGCTGATCCGCAAGCTGGAAGACAGCAGCCGTGGCGCGCAGGTCGTGGCGGACTTTGCGCGCATGATGATCAGCGCGGGCTATTCATTGACTGCGGAAGGCGTCGAAACCGAAGCAGCGTTGCGTCTGGTCGAAAGCCTGGGCTTCGCGCACGTTCAGGGCTTTTTGCTGGCGCACCCGCTGCCACTCGATGAGCTGATTGCGCATCTTGCCGCAACTAAAAGCGGTGACGCGCAGCCAGATTGAATCCGCCGCTCAGTGCTTGCCCGACCGCCAGATGGAAAACAGGATCCACAGACTGTTGAAAAAAGCGATCAAAAAACCCAGCAAGCCAAAGAACGGCAAGCCCAATAGCTGAGGGCCGCCCTGCACGGTCATGATGATGCTGGAACCCACCACCAGCGAAGCCGTCAGTATCCCCATCGTCAGGCGATTGCTGGCGCGGTCGAGTTGCTGTCCAAAGCTGTCCAGCCGTTTCAGGTCGAGATCGATCTTGACCCGCCCCCGCCGCATGTCGCGCAACAACGTGCGCAGATCGCGCGGCACATCAGCCAGCACTTCCAGCGTCTCGCGCAGGCTTTTACGACCGCGCGCCAGCAGTGCCTGCGGGGTGAAGCGCTGGTGGATGATGCGTTCCACAAACGGCGTCACATGGTCGATCATGTGGAACTCTGGATCGAGTTGCTGCCCCAGTCCTTCGAGCGTGATCAGGGTCTTGAACAGCAGGGTCAAGTCGGCCGGTAGCGCCAGGTTGTTTTCGCGCATCAGCGCGGTGATGTCGTTGAGCAGCGCACCGATCTGTACATCCTTCAATTGCAGATCGTCATAGCTTTGCATCAGCTCGGCCACGTCGTAAGCCAGCCGGTCTTCGTCCAGCACCGAGTCGCCGCTCCAGTCGACCAGCACCTGCAGCAGCGCCTGCTCGTCCTTGGCTGTCAGGGCATGCAGCAGGTCGACGATCTGGTTGCGACGGGCATGGGTCAGCATGCCGACCATGCCGAAGTCGATCATGCCGATGCGGTTGTCCGGCAGGAACAGCACGTTGCCCGGGTGCGGATCGGCATGGAAATAGCCGTGTTCGAGCACCATCCGCAACACCAGGTCGGCACCGCGCGCGGCCAGCAACTTGGGGTCGAGTCCTTCTTCGCGCAGCTTGTCCGGCGACACGCCCGACTTGCCGATGATCTCTTCCTGCACATTGACCCGGCTATTGCTGAACGCCCAGAACACCTTGGGGATCTTGACCAGCGGATCGTCGGCAAAATGCCGCGCGAACTGGTCGATATTGCGCGCCTCTTTCGCCAGGTCGAGTTCGCGATTCAGCGAGCGGCCAAACTGCGCGACGATATGAATCGGGTCGTATCGCCGGGAATCCGGCATTTCACTATCGAGCAGCCGGGCAATGTGCTCGAGTATGCGCAGATCCGCCTTGATCACATTTTCGATTCCGGGACGGCGGATTTTGATGACAACCGGCGTGCCATCCTTGAGGGTGGCGCGATAGACCTGCGCAATCGAAGCGGCGGCCAGCGGGATCGGATCGAACGAGGCGAACATCTCGCCCGGTTCACCCTTGATCGCCGCCACCAGGTCCGCGTGCAGGGCTTCGTAGGGCACGGGCGGCACCTGGCTGTGCAGCTTTTCGAATTCAACGATCCAGTGCGGCGGAAACATGTCCACCCGCGTCGCCAGCAGTTGCCCCAGCTTGACGAAAGTCGGACCTAGCTCCTCCAGCGCGCGGCGAATGCGCACGGGCGCTTCGAGCTGGCTGATTTCGCTGGTGCTGTGCCAGTGCAGGATGCGCCCGGCCCGCTCCAGCACGCCGCTGATTCCCAGCACGCGTACCAGGTCACCCCAGCCATACCTGATCATCACCGAGGCGATTTCGTGCAATCGCGGCAGGTCGCGCACGACCGAAATGGTTTCCCAAAGCATTGAAATTAATTAGCGGAGTCAGTCATGACCCGGAGTGTAGCCGACAGCATTTCGCTGTCGGCCAGTCAGGCTTGACCAAGGAACCGTCAAACCCACAGCGCCGCTGTCAGGAGCGCAGGCGATCGCTTTGCCGCTTGAGAGATTCCGACACGGCTTCCAGCACGCCGCTCGCCACCTTGGACAAACGCTCGGTGGCCGTGCTGGCTGATTCGGACAAGCCGGAACGCCCGGCCTCGCCGCTGCTTTTCAGTCCGCTCACCATTTGCTGCAGGGCCTCACGCACCTGTACACCGGTACGGGTGCCGCTGTGCTTCAGATGGTCGCTCAGGTATTCGAGCTCTTCCTTGAGCTTGCCGCCCGACTGTCTGGCCGTCTGCTTCAGCGTGTCGACAAACTGGGCTTCCAGGTCGCGCAGCTGTTCCAGGCTGGACTTGAGTTCCTCGTCCTTGAAGGCTTTGCCCTGGCTGACAGCTTCGCGCAAGGTGTAGGAAATGTTTTGAGCCGCGCTGCCGACCGCCTCATCCAGCCCGGACACGGCCTGCTTCAGGCCCTCTTTCATTTCGCCCCCGCGTGCGGCAAGGCCGCTGCCGACGCCCGAACTGATCGCGCCGACAATCGCGCGCAACTCTTCCAGCGTCAAGCGCCGGTCGCGCAGCGCGCGCGCCGTCAGGTCGCGCACGCGTTCGTGCAGATCGGGCGTAGCTGCGGCGGCTTCCGCTTCATCGTGCCATTGCGCGAGCTGGGTGTTATCCGGGATACTGCTTTCGTCCGGTGTGGAGGTGCTATTCATGGTTCGATCCTCAAGATTTAATCGGCCAGGCAAGCGTGCCGGCCGGGATTCAAGATCCTTCGCTCATGGCCGTTGCCTGCTGTCAATATAGAGCAGATTAGTATCCGATGAAGCCTGCCCTTTTGTTACTGGCGCTACTGCTGACGTCCGCCGTCCATGCCGACGCGCCGCCCGAAGACATTCCCATGTACGCCGTCAGCCTGGTAGGCAGCCCGTATCGCATGGGCGGCGATTCACCCGACACCGGACTCGACTGCAGCGGCTTCGTGGGTCATGTCGTCAAGCAAACGCTGGGCGTGCTGCTGCCACGCACCAGTATCGCCATCAGCCAGGCCACCCGCATGCTGGCCCAGTCCGAACTGCAACCGGGCGATCTGGTGTTCTTCAACACGCTGCGCAGCGCGTTTTCCCATGTCGGCATTTACCTCGGCGATGACCGCTTCGTGCATGCCGCCAGTAGCCGGACCGGCAAGGTCATGGTGTCCAGCCTCAACGACCCTTACTGGCGCGACCGCTTCGACGGCGCGCGCCGCATCCCGGCAACGACTGGTGAAGCCCCTGCCGGTGCGGCCGAATGACCGGTTCAGGTTTGCGCTCGATAGCCGCCGCCTCGGCAGCCCTGCCGGTTGCTGTAAACACCCCGCCTTCAGCCTGATATAGGATTGAAGCCACCCTCCACCCACCCGAGACCAGCCGACGAAAATCATGCCGAGAAAAGCCCCTGCCAAGACCAAGCTGTTCGTGTTGGATACCAACGTGCTGATGCACGATCCGACCAGTCTGTTCCGCTTTGAAGAGCACGACATCTACGTGCCGATCGCCACGCTGGAAGAGCTAGACCAGCACAAGAAGGGCATGACGGAGGTGTCGCGCAACGCCCGCCAGGCCAGCCGCTTTCTCGACGAAATGGTGAGCAAGCTCGACACCATCGAGGAAGGCGTGCCGATCGCCCCGCATAGCCACGGCGCTGCGACCGGCAAACTTTTTTTGCAGACGCAGGCGATCACTGGCGACATCCCGCTGAGTTTGCCCACCAGCAAGGTCGACAACCAGATTCTCGGCGTGGTGCTGTTCTTGTCGCGGCACTTCCCCAAGCGACAGGTCATTTTGGTGTCGAAAGACATCAACATGCGGATCAAGGCACGCACCCTGGGGTTGCCTGCCGAAGATTATTCCAACGACAAGGTGCTGGAAGACACCGACCTGCTGTACCCCGGCGTGCTCGAACTGCCCGCCAACTTCTGGGACACCCACGGCAAGGGCATGGAATCCTGGCAGGCCGCCGGCCACACTTACTACCGCCTCAAAGGACCGATGGCGGCAGATTTTCTGCCTAACGAATTCGTCTATCAGGAAGGCCCCAACCCGCTCTATGCCAAGGTGCTCAAGGTCGAAGGCAAGCAGGCCGAGCTGGTCACGGTCAAGGACTACAGCCACCAGAAGAACAACGTCTGGGGGATTACCGCGCGCAACCGCGAGCAGAACTTTGCGCTCAACGTGTTGATGGATCCCGAGATCGATTTTGTCAGCCTGCTGGGACAAGCCGGCACCGGCAAGACGCTGCTGACGCTGGCCTCCGCACTTGCCCAGGTGCTCGACAAGAAAATCTACAGCGAAATCATCATGACCCGCGTCACCGTCCCGGTCGGCGAGGACATCGGATTTCTGCCAGGCACCGAGGAAGAAAAAATGACGCCGTGGATGGGCGCGCTGGAAGACAACCTCGACGTGCTGAACAAGACCGACGACGAGGCCGGTGACTGGGGCCGTGCCGCGACGCAGGACCTGATCCGTTCGCGCATCAAGGTCAAATCACTGAACTTCATGCGCGGCCGCACCTTCCTCAACAAGTTCCTGATCATCGACGAGGCGCAAAACCTCACCTCCAAGCAGATGAAAACCCTGATCACCCGCGCCGGCCCCGGCACCAAGGTGGTCTGTCTGGGCAACATCTCGCAGATCGACACGCCCTACCTCACCGAAGGCAGTTCCGGCCTCACCTATGTGGTCGACCACTTCAAGGGCTGGCCGCACAACGGTCATGTCACCCTGCAGCGCGGCGAGCGTTCAAGGCTGGCCGATTTCGCGGCCGAAGTGCTATAACCCCGGACCGCCGCCTGACGTGGCGGTCTTCTGGTGTATAAATCGAATGTCCAAATCGAAACAGGCCGCTACGGACAGCGGCCTGTTTCATTGTCGCCCAGCCGCACCCTTACTGAATCCTGTCGTATCGCACCGAACCGCTCGCCATGACTGCAACCACCCCTCTGACTCCCGTCAACCACGACCGCGACAGCGCGGGGATGACCTATGTGTATCCGGTCGTGTCGCGGCGCGCAGGCGGGGTGTCGGTTGGCATCAACCTCAATCCCAACAACGCCTGCAACTGGGCGTGCGTGTATTGCCAGGTGCCGGATCTGGTGCGCGGCACGGCGCCGGAAATCAACCTGGCGCAGCTGGAGGCCGAGCTGCGCGCGCTGCTCGCCGACATCCTGCACGGCGATTTCATGCAGACCCGGGTCCCGGAAGGCGCCCGGCGGCTGAACGACATTGCGCTGTCGGGCAACGGCGAGCCGACCAGTGCCCGAGCGTTTCCGCAGGTGATCGAGCTGATCGGCCAGGTGATGACCGAGCTCGATTTGATCGGCAAGATCAAACTGGTGCTGATCACCAACGGCAGCCTGATCGACCGCCCACGCGTGCGGGACGGCCTGGCGAAAATGGCGGCCCTGAACGGCGAAGTCTGGTTCAAGTTCGACAGCGCGATGGCCAGCGGCATGCGCGCCATCAACCAGACCCGCATTTCCCCCGACAAACAGTTCGAACGCCTCAAACTGGCTGCCGGCCTGTGCCCGACCTGGCTGCAAACCTGCGTCTTCGCACGCGATGACACGCCGCCGGACGAGGTCGAACAAGCCGCTTATCTGGCTGCAGTGGCGCGCATCGTGCAACACAACATCCCGGTTCAAGGCGTGTTGCTGTATGGGCTGGCGCGGCCGTCCTTGCAGCCGCAGGCCAGCCATCTGTCCGCGTTGCCTGCCGAATGGCTCGAAGCCTTTGCCGAACGCATCCGCGCGGCCGGCCTGCCGGTGAAGGTTTCGTTGTGAGATCGGCGCGATGATTCACGGCATCGGTACCGACCTGCTCGACGCCGGTCGCATCCGCAGCGGCCTCGCACGCTTTGGCGAAGCCTATGCCGAGCGTATTCTTGCCCCGGCGGAACAGGCGGGCTATCAGGGCAGCCGCGATCCGGGACGGTTTCTGGCAAAGAGCTTTGCCGCCAAGGAAGCCTTTGCCAAGGCGGCGGGGACTGGACTGCGCGCGCCGGTGACGCTGCAAAACCTTGCCGTGACGCGCGACGCGCTCGGCAAACCGCATTTTCAATGCGCGCCCGAACTTGTCGCCTGGCTGGCGGCGCGCGGCGTAGGCGGGCATCATGTATCGCTATCGGATGAGGGCGATTGGGTCCTGGCATTTGTCGTGCTGGAACAATCCGACCCGCAACAGGAATCACGATAAACGGCATGACGCCAAACTTTAATCAGGAGCATCCATGACGCTCGGCCCTTTAATGCTCGATGTTGCGGGCACCGAACTCACCGACGACGACCGCCGGCGCCTGTCGCATCCACTCGTGGGCGGCGTCATCCTGTTCACCCGCAACTACCGCGACCCGGCGCAGCTCGAGGCGCTGACCGCCGACATCCATTCCCTGAAGTCGGCGCCGTTGCTGATCGGCGTCGACCACGAAGGCGGCCGGGTACAGCGTTTTCGCGAAGGCTTCACCCGCCTGCCGTCGATGCGCACTTTCGGTGAAATCTGGAACGACCATCCGAAACAGGCCAAGCATCTGGCGCGCGAAACCGGCTACGTGCTGGCCGCCGAACTGCGCGCGCACGGCGTCGACTTCAGCTTCGCGCCAGTGCTCGATCTCGACTACGGCGCCTCGTCGGTGATCGGCGACCGCGCGTTCCACGGCACGCCGCACACCGTATTCGAACTCGCCCAATCGGTGATGCTGGGGATGAAGGACGCCGGCATGGCCGCTTGCGGCAAGCACTTTCCCGGCCACGGCTTCGTGGTGGCGGATTCGCACGTGGCGATCCCGGTCGACGAGCGCACCATGGCCGACATCGCGATTGCCGATTTGGTGCCGTTCCGCCTGATGATCGAAGCGGGTCTTGCCGCGATCATGCCCGCGCACGTGATCTACCCGCAGGTCGATTCGCTGCCTGCCGGCTTCTCGCGCATCTGGCTGCAAAAACTGCTGCGCAAGCAATTCGGCTTTGACGGCACGATTTTCAGCGACGACTTGTGCATGGAAGCCGCGGGTGTGGTCGGCGGCGTGGTCGAACGCGTTACGGCCGCGCTCGACGCCGGCTGCGACATGGCGCTGGTCTGCAACCGCCCGGATCTGGCCGACGAGGTGCTGGCGCGGCTGAAGGTCGACTGGCCCGCGCAAGCCCGCGCGCGGCTCGCACGCATGCACGGCCATCCTCACCCGCTGTCCATGACTGCCCTGCGCGAGTCCGCGCGCTATGCCGATGCCCTGCATCACATTGCCGGGCTTGGGCTGGATTCGGGCAACCTCAACCTGGCAATCGACCCGACAGATTACTGTGCACGCGCATAAACACGGCCACGACCACGACCTCTCGCTCGAAAACGGCGAAGATCACGCCCATCATCATTTGGGCCATGCCGGCAGCAACAGCGGACTGCTGATCGCGCTGGTGCTCACCCTGGGTTTCGCCGTTGTCGAAGTCGTCGCCGGCTGGTGGTCGGGCTCGCTCGCCCTGATGTCCGACGCGGCCCATATGGCAACCGATGCCTCCTCGCTCGGACTCGCCGCCGCTGCCGCCTGGCTGGCCCGCCGCCCGCCATCGCTCGTGCATTCCTACGGACTGGTGCGGGCCGAAATCCTGGCTGCACTGATCAACAGCATCGCCATGCTGGTGCTGATCGGCTTCATCGTGTACGAGGCGATCCAGCGCTTCAGCGCGCCGCAGCCCATCCTGGGCGGCACGGTCGTCGCCGTCGCCATCGTCGGCCTCATCATCAATCTCGTCGTCGCCTGGATCCTGCATCGCGGCGAACAGACGTTGAACAGCCGCGCCGCGCTGCTGCATGTCATGGGCGACGCACTGGGCTCGGTGGCAGCCATCAGCGCCGGCGTCGTCATCCTCGCCACCGGCTGGACGCCGATCGATCCCCTGTTGTCGTTGTTCGTCGCCCTGCTGATCAGCGTATCGGCCATCCGCCTGCTGCGCGAAGCCGTTCATGTGCTGATGGAAGGGGTGCCGCTCAACATCAAGCTCGACACCGTTGGCCATGATCTTGCCGTGCTGCCCGGCGTGATGCGCGTTCACGACCTTCATGTGTGGACCTTGTCGTCCGGCACCCTTGCGCTGTCGGCGCATCTCGAAATTCGCGACCTGTCCGAGTGGCCAACCCTGCTCGCGTGCGCGCGGCAAACGCTCGCAACCCGCCATGGCATACGCCATGTCACCCTGCAACCCGAGGCGCTGATCGCTGTGCCGCTGGTTCGCGCGCCTTACCCTCCTCTCACTTCCTGAGGCTTTTTCCATCGACAAAAAACCGATGCCTGAAAAACCCATGCTTGACTTACAAATGAGAATCATTATTATTCGTAACAATTAAATCAAAAAACACGCCCAAGACATGGAATACGATCAAACTCGCGCCGCTTCTGGCCCGCTCACGGACGCCGGCCGTCATCCGGTTGAATCCGCTACGCATCCCTTGCCGCCAGGCGCCATCCCGACTGCATTTTTATTCCAGGGAACCCAGGAAGTCCTGATCAACCACAATGGCGAGCACTATCGCCTGCGCATCACCAAAAACGGCAAATTGATACTCACCAAGTGAGTCCGCCCGTTCTCAATGACGGAAAGCGAGTCTCACCCGACCGCCCACGTTCGCATCCGCCCTGCCTTCTGGCAATACATTGCAGGTCTAAACCTGGGCAGGCATTGAGGCTGTCCATCGTCCATCATCAACTTTCCGCCGTCCACAATGCGGGTTGACGCAGGCATAGCCACTCACAAGGCATCCATCGATGCCAGACCCGCCGATTGAAACTGTCAATCGTCTCGCCTCAAACTTTAAATTGGAATATTCCGGATTACTTAAGTAGAGTTCGCCCGGTCAAATCACCCCATTTTTTAACCGGAGCCCGCACCATGCAATCTCTCATTAACACCGAAATCAAACCCTTCAAGGCCGAAGCTTTCCTCAACGGCAAATTCCAGCACATTACCGACGAAGACCTCAAGGGCAAATGGTCCGTGGTGTTCTTCTACCCCGCCGACTTCACCTTCGTCTGCCCGACCGAGCTGGGCGACCTGGCCGACAACTACGAGACCTTCAAGAAGCTGGGCGTGGAAATCTATGCCGTGTCCACCGACACCCACTTCACCCACAAGGCCTGGCACGACACGTCCGACACCATCGGCAAGATCCAGTACCCGATGATCGGCGACCCCACCGGCACGATCACCCGCAACTTCGGCGTGATGATCGAAGAAGCCGGTCTGGCCGAGCGCGGCACCTTCGTGATCGACCCGCAGGGCAAGATCCAGATCATCGAAATCAGCGCCGGCGGCATCGGCCGCGATGCGTCTGAACTGCTGCGCAAGGTCAAGGCTGCGCAATATGTCGCCGCCCACCCCGGCGAAGTCTGCCCGGCCAAATGGAAAGAAGGCGAAGCCACGCTGGCACCGTCGCTCGACCTGGTCGGCAAGATCTAAATGCCTGGCCTCCCCTGCCCGGGAGGCCAGTGCCGGATCGCAACACAAAGGCGTCGGCCGCTTACGGCTGCCGACGCCTTTTTATTGCCATTCACTTTGTAACAAACGGAGATTTCCATGCTCGACGCCAACATCAAAGCGCAACTGAAAACCTACATGGAGCGCCTGGTCGCCCCCATCGAACTGGTGGCCTCGCTCGACGACAGCGCCAAGTCGCAGGAAATGCGGGCGTTGCTGGAAGAAATCGCCAGTGTCTCCGACCGCATCAGTCTGCTGGAAAACGGCGTCGATGCGCGCAAGCCGTCGTTCAGCATCGGCCTGGTCAACCAGCCCGCGCGCATCCGTTTTGCCGGACTGCCGATGGGCCATGAGTTCACCTCGCTGATCCTGGCCCTGCTGCAGGCCAGCGGCTACGCACCCAAGATCAGCGACGAGCAGATCGAGCAGATACGCGGCATCGACGGCCACTACCGCTTCGAGACCTATATCTCGCTGTCCTGCCACAACTGCCCGGACGTGGTGCAGGCGCTCAATACCCTGTCCGCGCTCAACCCCAACATCCAGCACGTGATGATTGACGGCGCGCTGTTCCAGGACGAAGTCGAGACGCGCCAGGTGATGGCGGTACCGACCGTGTACCTGAACGGCGAAGTGTTCGGCAACGGCCGCATGGCGATCGAGGACATCCTGGCCAAGCTCGACACCGGCGCCGCTGCGCGCGACGCCGCCAAGCTGTCGCAGAAAGTGCCCTACGATGTGCTGATTGTCGGCGGCGGCCCGGCTGCAGCGGCAGCGGCGATTTACGCCGCGCGCAAGGGCATCCGCACCGGCGTCCTGGCCGAGCGCTTCGGCGGTCAGGTGCTCGACACCCTGGCGATCGAAAACCTGATCTCGGTGCCGCAGACCGATGGCCCCAAGCTCGCCCGCGCGCTGGAACAGCACGTACGTGAATACGAGGTCGATATCATGAACCTGCAGCGCGCCGACGCCCTGATTCCCGGCACGGCGGGCGGCTACCACGAACTGCGGCTGGCCAACGGCGCGGTGCTCAAGTCCAAAGCGATGATCGTCGCCACCGGCGCGCGCTGGCGCGAACTCGGCGTGCCGGGCGAGCTCGAATTCCGCGGCAAGGGCGTGGCCTACTGCCCGCACTGCGACGGTCCGCTGTTCAAGGGCAAGCACGTGGCAGTGGTCGGCGGCGGCAACTCCGGCGTCGAAGCGGCGATCGACCTGGCCGGCATCGTCGGCCACGTCACCCTGCTGGAATTCGGCGACACCCTGCGCGCCGACGCCGTCTTGCAGACCAAGCTCTACAGCCTGCCCAACGTCACCGTCATCAAGAGCGCACAGACCACGCAGATCACCGGTGCCGGCGGCAAGGTGAACGGCCTCGAATACACCGACCGCACCACCGGCCAGACCCAGCACGTGGCGCTCGAAGGCGTCTTCATCCAGATCGGCCTGCTGCCGAATACCGACTGGCTGAAGGGCACGATCGAGCTGTCGCGCTTCGGCGAAATCGTGGTCGACGCCAAGGGCCAGACCGACGTCCCTGGTGTGTTCGGCGCGGGCGACTGCACCACGGTGCCGTACAAGCAGATCGTCATCGCGATGAGCGAAGGCGCGAAGGCCAGCCTGGCCGCGTTCGACCACCTGATCCGCAGCCCGATCGCGGCCTGAGCGTCCCGACCTGCCTGATACCCTGGGCAGTCAAACCGCGCCCTGGAACAAGCTGGCCGTTTTCGCCGGCTTTTTCCAGGGCGTTTTCACGCCGCCACCCCGAACAACACACCGCGCATCATTTACTTGACATAATTAATGCGAATCATTATCATTTTTATAAGTGTTTGAACATTGCTGCCCGCACCTCGCGGCGATGCCCGACACGCAGCACCGCCAGCCACGGACGCCCGCACTCAGCAGGCATGAATTCCCAGCCCGCAATCTTGAACCCAACCGGAATTGCACTGGATGACGTCCTCGTTGAGCGCCCCCTCCATTCTTGAAAACAGCAGCGCATCCCCTGCGGGCCTGCGCGCCGCCTCGCTGCTGGATTCGCCGCGCCTGTCGCGCACCTCCCTTGCCGCCGTGGCGCTGGCGCACGCCGCTGTGCTCGCGGCGCTGTTGCTCTCCACCACCGCCGTGCCCAAGCCGGTCACGCCGCCGCGCCCGCTGACCGTCAGCCTGATCGTCCCGGAAATCGAAACGCCCCAGGTCAAGCCTGCTCCCACGCCAGCCAGGGCCGTGGTCAAGCCCTTGACGCCGCCTCCCGTGCTGGCCATCCGGCGCCCGCTGCCGACGCCGCAAACCGTTGAAAAGGCGCCTGAACCCGCGCCCCAACCCGAGCCCGTACGCGCACTTCTGCCGCAGCCGGCGCCGGAGGTGGCAACAGCCCCCCCGGCTGCGCCTGCACCGCTGCCCACGCCGTCGCCACCGCGCGCGGCGGATTACCTGAACAACCCCAAACCCCCCTACCCCGCACTGTCCAGGCGTCTGGGCGAGGTGGGCACCGTCCGCCTCTCGATTCTGGTCAATGCCGACGGCAGCGTTGTGCGACTGGAGCTGGTCAAGAGCAGCGGTTATCCGCGCCTTGACCAGTCGGCGATGGAAACCGTTCAGTCCAGCTGGACATTCGAGCCTGCCCGCCTGGGCGACACGCCGGTCGCCGGCTGGGTCACCGTACCGATTCAGTTCACCCTCAGGAGTTAAATCATGGAAACCTCCCACCCCACTCAACTGGGCTTCACGCACTTCATCGCGCAGGCTGACGGCCTCGCGCACTTCCTGCTCATCGTGCTGCTGACGATGTCGGTGATCACCTGGTATCTCATCGTGTCAAAAAGCATCGCCAACTGGCGCATGAAGAAGCACGCGCAGGCTTTTCTTGAGCGCTTCTGGAATGCATCCGGGCTGGCGTCGGTGGCCGATTATCTGCAAGCAGCTGGCATCAACGACCCGTTCTCGCACCTGACGCACCACGGCCTCAAGGCTGCCGAACAATTCCGCAGCAAGACCGGCCAGCGCCTGATCGAATCGGGTTCGGAAGACGAATTCCTGACCCGCGCCCTGCGCCGCGCCATCAACCAGGACACCGCGCGCCTGGAATACGGCCACACCATGCTGGCGTCGATTGCATCCAGCGCCCCCTTCGTCGGTCTGTTCGGCACGGTATGGGGCATCTACCACGCGCTGGTCAACATCGGCATGAGCGGCTCGGGCAGTCTCGATCAAGTAGCCGGCCCGGTGGGCGAGGCGCTGATCATGACCGCGCTCGGCCTGGCCGTCGCCATCCCGGCCGTGCTCGCCTACAACTTCTTCAACCGCGCCAAGCGACAGATGCTGTCCGAGGTCGACGGCTTTGCACATGACCTGTTCGCCTTCATGTCCACCGGCGTGCGCAACAACACCCGCATTGAAAAGGACGCGGCGCAGGTCTACACCGCATCGGCCCCGACCGCGCGTGTCGCAGGGAGCGCGTAATGGCTTTCGGCGGACTGACAAACGAGAGCGGCGACAGCGACAACGCGGAAATCAACATGATCCCGCTGATCGACGTGATGCTGGTGCTGCTGGTGATTTTCATCATCACCGCGCCGCTGATGAGCCATGCGGTCAAGGTCGACCTGCCAGTGGCGGCGAGCCAACCCAACGAAATCAAGCCCGAGACGATCAATCTATCGATCAAGTCCGACGGCTCGGTGTTCTGGAATGCCGAGCCGGTCGCCGCCGCAGTCTGGCAGACACGCATGGACGCGGCCGCGCAGCAAACGCCGCAGCCGGAAATCCACCTGCGCGCCGACGGTGAGCTTGCCTACAAGCATGTCGCGCAAATCATGGCCGATGCGGCGCGCGCCGGCCTGACCAAACTGGGGTTTGTCACCGATCCCGGCGCGGCACGCTGAACCCGTTGCTGCGATAGCCGTCTTTTTTCAACCACCAGCCAGCCAAGCCTTTTGCTCCGCCAGCCGCCTTTTCCAACCAGGAGCAAACCATGTCACACCGTTCCACCTGCCCACCATCGGGCATCCTGCGCCAGTTGCTGGCTCGACTTCAACCCGCCGCCGCACCCGCTGCGGCTTCGCTGGCTTTCATGATGCTGGCCCCCGGCTCGCTGCTGGCGCAAACCACGCCCACCGCAAATCCAGCACACAGCACGACAGGCGACACCACGCTGCCCACGGTCAAGGTCGAAGACAGCGCCGATCCGATGGCGGTCAACAATGGCTACCAGGCCACTGAAACCCGGGTCGGCAAGGTCAAGCAGGATCCGCACGATGTGGCGCAGGCGATCACCACGGTGACCAACCAGCTGATGGAAGAGCAGCAGGTCGGCTCCCTGCGCGAAGCGCTGCGCAACGTGTCCGGCCTCACCTTCAACGCGGCCGAAGGCGGCCGTGCCGGCGACAACATGATGCTGCGTGGCTTCTATACCTTTGGCGATCTTTATCTCGACGGCATCCGCGACACCGCGCAATACAACCGCGAAACCTTCTTCCTCGAGCAGGTCGACGTGCTGCGCGGCTCCGCCTCGATGCTGTTTGGTCGCGGCCAGGCCGGCGGCGTCATCAACCTCGTCTCCAAGACCCCCAAGGCGAATACAGCGCCTACGACTCCAAGCTCGAATACGAATACGGCGTAACGTCACGCTTTACCGCTGCAGCGGCCCTGATGGGCCAGTCGATCGACACCAGCGGGCTGGTGATCGACGGCTACCTGCCGGGCGCGGAGTCCTACGGTTTCAAGCTGTCGGGGATCGAGCTCAAGGGCAAATACAACTTCCTCTCCGCCGCCATGGACCCGGTCGGCCTGTCGGCCGAGTTCGAACTGGTGCAGGCCTGGCTCGACCCGCATTCGGGCAAGAACAAGGACCACCTCGTTCGATGTCAGCTTCCAGCTGCAGAAATTCTTCCTCGACGACCAGTTGGTCGCCGTGGCCAACGCCGGTCTCGAAGGCACCTACGCCAAGCGCGACCCGCTCGACGCCGCGACCCAGGCCAGCGCCGACAGCGCGATGCAGGCGCTCACGGGCGACCCTGGCGCAAGCTTCGAATGGCCGACCGAGCCCGAAATGGAACTCGAAGTCACGTTCGGCGCCGGCGTGTCCTACCGCTTCGCGCCCAACTGGTACATCGGCGCTGAAACGCAGTACCAGACCGAGTTCGAGACCGAGGTCGGGCAGGAACGCTACACCTGGTTCGCCGGCCCCACGCTGCACTACGGCAGCGAAAAATGGTGGGCGACGCTGACCTGGTTCGAGCAGCTCAAGGGCGGCAAGGAGCAGTACATCAACCAGGCCGACGGCAACCTGCACCTGATCGAAAAAACCGAGCATGAAGTGCGTCTGAAACTCGGCTACAACTTCTGAGGATTCCTGCCATGTCCCATGCTCCCGCCTGGTTGATCGTCCCCGCCCTGATCGCCCCTGCCGTCGCCGTCAGCCCTGCCTATGCGGTGCAGTACATGACGGCCGAAGCGGCGCAAAAGCAGTTGTTTCCCGAGGCGGACAGCTTCGTGTCGCATCCGGTCAAGCTCACCGCGGCGCAGCAGGCTCGCGTCGAGGCAGCGGCGAAGGTGCGGATGCGTTATCCCGAGCAACCGGTGTGGCAGGTGATGGCCGGCGGCAAGCCCGCAGGCTGGTTCGTGCTGGACGAGGTCTACGGCAAGCACGAATTCATTACCTACGCCGTTGCGCTCGACGTCAGCGGCGCGGTGCGCGGCGTCGAAATTCTCGACTACCGCGAAACCCATGGCGGCCAGATACGCAATCCCAAATGGCGCGCTCAGTTCAACGGCGCGCGCCATGGCACGGCGCTCAAGCTCGGCGCCGACATCCAGAACATCAGCGGCGCCACCCTGTCGTGCAAGCACATCAGCGAAGGCGTCCGCCGTGTGCTGGCGATCCACGAAGTCGCGCTGAAGAAGCCATGACGACGCAACGTGCCCAGCCCTGGCTCGGCACCCTGGTCGAGATCGCCGGCAGTGGCGGCGCGGCCAATGCGCTCGCGCCCGCTCTCGACCGCGCGTTCGCGCGCGTGGCGGCGATCCATGCCGCCCTCGGGTTTCATGATCCGGCGTCTGAGCTCTCGCACGTCAACCACAGCGCCGCACGCGACTGGGTCGCGCTGTCGGACGACATGGCACGCGTGCTCGCCGCCGCCTGCGAATTCGCCGCCGCCAGCGACGGCGTGTTCGACGCCAGCATCGCCCCGTGGCTGGTGGCCAGCGGCCAGCTGCCGCGCCACCCCGGCTGCGCCAACGATGCCGCGCCCGACTGGCGCGCGATCGAGCTCGACGGCGACCGCGTGCGCTTCGCGCAGCCGCTGCTGCTCGATCTGGGCGGCATCGCCAAGGGCTATGCGGTCGATGCGGCGCTTGCGCTGCTGCGTGACGCGGGCCTGGCGAGCGCACGCGTCAACGCCGGCGGCGACCTCGCGCGCTTTGGCGACGCCGCCGCGCCGGTTTGGGTGCGCCACCCGCTGCAGCCCACCCAGCGGCTGCAACTGGCCGAACTGCAAAACGGCGCAGTCGCCACCTCGGCCGGCTATTACCAGGACGGCGCCAGCCCCTTGCGGCATCCCGCAACGGGCGCCGAACTGTGCCGCCGCGACAGCATCAGCGTGCTCGCGCCCGATTGCATGACGGCCGATGCACTGACCAAGGTCGTCGCCGCCGACCCCGAGCGTGCACCCGCACGGCTGGCACGCTACAACGCCCAGGCGCTGCGGCTGGTGGAAACATCCGGCGAACTCGCGCTTGACATCTGCGACGGCGCCGGCTGGCGCACGGTTTCATCCCAGGCTGCCGCATGAGCCAGGCCATCATCCGCCTCGGCCCGCGCCACAAAAAGCTGCTTTACGCCGGCTTCGCCCTGTTGTGGGCCAGCGGCGCGCTGTGGCTGGCGTTCCATTATTTTCTGCGCGTCGAAGGCGAATTCGGCCCCGAAGCGCATCCGCTCGAAACCTGGTGGCTGCGCCTGCACGGCCTGATGGCGATGGCCGCGCTGGTGCTCGGCGGCTCGCTCGCGCCTAACCACATGCGGCTGGCGTGGAACCGCCGCAAGAACATGACGAGCGGCCTGCCGATGCTCACGCTCACGCTCTGGCTTGCGGCCAGCGGCTACGCCCTGTACTACTTTTCAAGCGACGACAACGCCGCCTGGCTGCCGCTGTTGCACTGGATTGCAGGACTTGCACTGCCTGTTATTCTTGTCGCGCACATTCGCCTCGGCCGTCGCCGTGCGCCGCGCCCCGCCCGGCGCCCGCAGCAGACGCCGCAGCTGCATGTCGTAGCCCACCCCCGCGCCAGCAAACAAGCCAGTTCATGACCCAAACCGCCGCCCCAACGCTCACCCTCGCCCAGCTCGCCGACTATCAGCCTTGCACGGTCGACCGCATCGCAGCGCCGTCCGATGCCCCTGAATGGCATGACTGGCTGGAGGAAATCGGCTTTCTGCCGGGCGAGCGGGCGATGGTGATGAACCGCGCGCTGCCCGGCGGCGATCCGCTGGTGGTGCGCGTCGGCAATTCGACCTTTGCGCTTCGCCGGGTTGAAGCCGCCTGCGTACAGGTCTCGCTGGATCCTGCCGTCGCATGAAAACCGCCATCGTCTACGTCCATCCCGCCGGCCCGCTGGTTGCACTGGTCGGCAATCCCAACTGCGGCAAGACCGCGCTGTTCAATCGCCTTACCGGCAGCCACCAGAAAGTCGCCAACTACGCCGGCGTCACCGTCGAGCGCAAGGAAGGCAAGCTCACCACGCCCGCTGGCACGCACCTGCGCGTGCTCGACCTGCCGGGCACCTACAGCCTGCATCCGCGCTCACCCGACGAAAAGGTCACCTGCGATGTCCTGACGGGCCACGCCAAAGGCGAAAAGCGTCCCGATCTGGTGGTGTGCGTGGTTGACGCCACCAATCTGCGCCGCAATCTGCGGCTGGTGCTGGCGGTCAAGCGTCTCGGCCTGCCATGCGTGGTGGCCTTGAACATGACCGACCTGGCCGCCGCGCGCGGCATCCAGGTCGACGCGGCGGCGCTGTCGGCCGCGCTCGAACTGCCGGTGGTCAACACGGTGGCCGTCAACGCCGAAGGCGCCGACGCGCTGCTGGCCTTGCTCGACCAGCCGCAGCGCTGGCGGCATACGGCGGCAAGCCCAGCCGCCCCTGGCAGCCTGCCGCCCGGCAACGACCCCAACATCGAAGCCGACCACGACGCCGTGCGCCGCATCCTGCAGGGCATGGGGCTCGACCGCGCGGTACCGCACCTGGCCAGCGACCGCATCGACCGCATCGTGCTGCACCCGCTGATCGGGCCGCCGCTGCTGGCGGTGGTGCTGTTCCTGATATTTCAGGCGGTGTTCTCCTGGGCCGCAGCGCCGATGGGGTGGATCGAGACGGCGACCACCGGGCTTGGCAGTGCGGTGACGGGACTGCTGCCCGACGGCTGGGTGCGCAGCCTGCTGGTCGACGGCGTCATTGCCGGCGCGGGCGGCGTGCTGGTGTTCCTGCCGCAGATCCTGATCCTGTATTTTTTCATTCTGGTGCTGGAGGAGTCCGGCTACCTGCCGCGCGCGGCGTTCCTGCTCGACCGCCTGATGGGCGGCGTCGGCCTGTCCGGCCGCTCGTTCATTCCCCTGCTGTCGAGCTTCGCCTGCGCGATTCCCGGCATCATGGCCGCGCGCACCATCACCAATACGCGCGACCGGCTGGTCACCATCATGATCGCGCCGATGATGACCTGCTCGGCTCGGCTGCCGGTCTATGCCCTGCTGATCGGCGCATTCATCCCGCGCCGCGAGGTGGCAGGCCTGTTCGAACTGCAGGGACTGGTGCTGTTCATCCTCTATGTCGCGGGCATCGTCGGCGCGCTGCTGGTCGCCTGGCTGCTCAAGCGCTTTACCGCGCGCAAGCTCATGCACCCGCTGATGATGGAACTGCCGAGCTACCACTGGCCACGCCTGCGCAACGTCGCGATCGGCCTGTGGCAACGCGCGACGATTTTCATCAAGCGGGTCGGCGGCATCATTCTGGTGCTCACCATCCTGCTGTGGTTTCTGGCGAGCTTTCCCGCGCCGCCCGCGGGCGCTACGGGCGCGGCCATCGAATACAGTCTGGCGGGGCAACTCGGGCACGCGCTGGCGACGGTGTTCGCGCCCATCGGCTTCAACTGGCAAATCAGCATTTCGCTGGTTCCCGGGATGGCCGCGCGCGAAGTGGCCGTGAGCGCGCTCGGTACGGTGTATTCGCTGTCGGCCACCGGCGACGACACTGCACAGGCGCTGATGCCGCTGATCGCCCACAGCTGGAGCCTGGCGACAGCCTTGTCGTTACTGGCGTGGTTTGTGTTCGCGCCGCAGTGCCTGGCCACGCTGGCCACCGTCAAGCGCGAAACCGGCGGCTGGACCATGCCGCTGATCATGGCAGCGTATCTGTTTGCGCTGGCGTATCTGGCGTCTTTCGTGACCTACCGGCTGGCGCTTGCGGCTGGCCTCGGCTAGCCCTCAGGCGCGCGTGGAGGCGCTGCCGGGCTGGACGTTGTCAGTGTAATAACTGATGCGCGTGCGCGGATCGAGATAATCCAGCACGGCCTTGCACAACTCCTGCGGACGCAGGGTTTTCGTCACCGCCAGCGTCTTTTCCACGCTCAAGTCCAGCCATAAGGCTTCGTCCTTGGGCACGTCCGGATCGTAGATCAAGACGGAAGGCTGCAACAGGTGCTGCGGATTCACGCTCATCACCAGACCCGTCTGGCCGTTGCTCAACTGCACCACGCTGCCCGGCGGATACACCCCCATGCTGCGGACAAACAGCTGCATCAATTCGGGGTCGAACTTGCCCTGGTCATACTTGAACATGAAGGACAGCGCCTCGGCGGGCGTCATCGACTCGGCCGGATTGATGGCGTTGCAATAGTTGTCGTAGGTATTGGTAATGGCGGCGATGCGCGCCAGGCGGCCGATCTGGTGAGCCTTGAGTTTGCCCGGAAAGCCGCTGCCATCGAGCATTTCATGATGCTTCGCCACCACCTCCAGCGCAGTGCTGCCGACGCCGGGCAGTTGCTGCAACATCTCCAGGCCATAGGCCACGTGCATCTGGTAGAAATTTCGCTCGGCCGTGGTCCAGGGAGCCTTCTTCAGGCGAATCTGGCTCGGCACTTTTTCCTTGCCCTGATCGTGCAGCAGCGTGCCCAGGCCGAGCGCCCGCATCGCTGCCGCATCCAGCCCGGCCTCCCGGCCCACGATCAGCGCCAGCACGGTGACGTTGAGTGCGTGGAAATACTGGCCTTCATCGCCAGACTTGGCATTCATCAGATGCAACACCACATCCTTGTTGTTCAGCATCGAGTCGACCATGTCGGACACCAGCGCATGCGCCTGCTGCAGCGATTCTTCCGGACGTGAGAACAGATTGCGCAACAGCGACTGAACCGTCGTCATGCTGGCGCAAAACTTCTTGTCGCAACGCGCCATGGCTTCGCGCTGAAGCGTCAGTTTTTCGCGGCGCGCCTGCTTCGCCGCCCACATCGCCTCGACTTCAGGGTCGACCGGACGGGGAGCGGACGCAACGGCTTCGACAGCGAGGGGTGACGGCGGCAACGGCAACTGGTCGCTCTTTGACGGGTCGTAAAGTACGTGCGTCATCCCCAGGGAGCGCAGCACCTGCACCTGTTTTTCGTTGCGTATCCTGAAGCTGCTGAACAGAAAAGGATGATCCGTCCAGCCTTCCAGATGGATATACAGCCCGACCCTGAGCTGCTCTATGCCGATGCGTTGTTCCAGTCCGCTCACGGCTCACATGAGTCCTGTTGATTGCCGGCCTGCCAATGTCGGGCGGCGGCTCAATCTGCCGCCAGTCCCCGTGCCAGCAATTCCGTGACCAGCTCGTTCATGCCGATCTGGCGCTCGGAGGCCCGGTCCTGCAGCTGCTTGACCAGCTGGCTATCGAGCTTGGTGGCAAACGCGACCAGGCCTTGCGCCTGCTCGAGCTTGCGCTGCTCGCGGCGCGAGGATTTGGGGGCTGCCGCGCTGCCGAAGCGGTCCGGCGTGCCGGCCTGCTTCATCTTGCCGCTGATTTTCAATTCTTCGTTGCGATCGAGATCGGCTTTTTTCATGGGGTACGGTCTATTCCGGGTAAATACAACTCACGCTGGGCGCCGGCATTGACTGCAAATCTCGTCGCCCGACACATAAACAGGCGCAAGCATAAGGGATGCAGCGATGTTCAGCGAAATTCCGGCGTGAATCCGCAAATCTGGCTGCACTTGAAACACGGCGTTCCTGGCCTATTTTATAAAGGCATCATCGTCAAAGGAGACCATCATGTTGCACCCCTCAACCGACATCAACAAACTGATTGGCGAGCCGGCAACCCACCCGGATTTTCCCTACGCCCCGCTGGACTGGACACCCGAAGCGGCCCGGAAAGCGGCGCGTGAGGAAAAACTTGAGCTGACCGACGCGCACTGGGAGGTCATTCGCGCGCTACAGAATTATTACGCGCACCACGACGAGACCAGCGTAATCAGCCTGCGCGAACTGCATGACGCGCTGGATGAACACTTTCACCTGCAAGGCGGCCTGAAATACCTCTATACCCTGTTTCCGGGTGGCCCTATCGCGCAGAGCTGCCGTCTGGCGGGACTGAAAGCGCCTTTCATGGCGAGCGACCCCAGTTTTGGCAGCGTCGCTTGAGCGTGAGCAGACACGCCTTCCGCATCAGGGAAAGACGATTGTTCGCGGCAAAAATGCTGAATCAGGTCTGAGGGACCGGTTCAACGCGGGTTGCCGCGCTGCGCAGGTCAATATCAAACCAGAGTTCGCAATACTCAGGCTGCGACTCCAGCGGGGTCGGGTCATCCGCACAACTGCACCCGCTCAACACGCCAGCGTAGAAAATCCCGGCTTTCACCCGCAAGCCATCAGCCGTCACGCTGGCGCCAAGCACCATCACGCTGATGGGTTCGTCGGCTACCGCGCTCGTCCCGGTCAGCCCCTGCTGCAAGGGCAGCAGAGTGGGGTCGAGTTGCTCGACCTCCTGCTTGAAAACTCCACCAAATCTGGGCGTATCCCATGCTGCGAGGGCTTGCGGCAGGCTAAAGCGGGCGGCAAAAACGGACATCGAGTAACCCTTTACTGATAGAGCCGCCCGGCATGCCTGAGCCAGCCATCCGGATGCCGCACCTGCGGATCGTGATGCGTCCAGTGAATCACGCCCCCTTTCGAGGTCCACTCATACTCGCCTGAAAAGGCGATGACGTCGCCCGCACGCAGCGCATCTACACGCGGTGCAAGATCGATGTTGTGCGCGATCAGCACGGTCAGGCCGGATTCGAGCCGCACGATGAAACGCTGATGGCGGCTGCCATTGTTGTCATCCGCCAGCAGCTTGACCACAGCGCCCTGCCCCTCGACCTGCTGGTTGCCTCGCCGGCTGGAAAACGCCTCGTCGATGGCGGTGTTGCCGCTGTCGGCGGCCGGTGCCGACATGCCCGAGCGGGCGGCCGTTGCGGGTTGATCGTGCGTATCCGGAACGGACACGAACGAAAAAAAGGCAGCGACGGCGAGTGCTGCGATCAGGAGAAGTTTGTTCATGTCATATCAGTCCAACGCAGGGAAGCAGCGCGCGCGGGCGACTCAGCCAGCCAGTCCCCGGGTGAGCAAATCGGCAACCGTCTCGTTGATCCCGGTCTGGCGTGCCTCAGCCAGGGCATGGATCTGTTTCACCAGTTCGCCGTCGAGCTTGACCGCGAACGCGACCAGACCCTGCTGCTGCTCCTGTTTACGCTGATCGCGGCGCGACAATGCCGCAGTGGCGGCGCTGCCAAAACGATCCGGCGTGCCCGCCTGTTTCATCTGGCCGCTGATTTTCAGGCCTTCGTTTTTGTACAAGTCGGTTTTCTTCATGATTTTCCTGAAATGGCGCGCGCAGTGCGGTTTACAGCCGGTGCACCGGCCAAATGGCCTCGGTTTTTGCACACGACACACGACAGCATAACGGAGAAGCCCGTCAACCCGGGGCGCGCAGAACCTGAACGATCACCGCGAGTCGCCCATGTGAGGTATTGTCTATGACCCTATCGAAAGGAGCCGGCAATTGAAACCCAATTATTCGTACGAAAAGCGCCAGAGAGAACTGGAAAAAAAGAAAAAGAAAGCGGAAAAAGAACACAAGAAAGCCACGCACAACGAGGCCCCGCCCGAGGCTGAAACAGACGTCCTGCCCGAGCCCCCTGCCGACCCGACTTAAGTTCAAATCCTCATTTCATTTTCGACGCCAGCTTTACGGTTTCACCGGCAACCATGAATGCTCCATTGCCCCGGTGGTGCAAGGTTCGCGGGTTCTTCAGCGACGGATCGAGCCACGCCTTGACGGCTTCCAGAATGAACAGGTTGTACTGTTCCACCATCCGGGTGTCAGTCACCCGGCACTCGATGCTGGCATAGCATTCCTTGATCAGCGGCGCGGCAACGCACCCGGCCGGAACCGGCGTCAGGCCGTACGATTCAAACTTGTCGACCGATCGCCCCGACGTATTGCCGCAGCCCACAACGGCCTCTGCCAACTCCAGCGTCGGGATGTTGATCACGCATTCCCGGCTGGCTATCAACAACGCGAACGAGTCATTGCGGGCGCTGATGACCGCTGCCAGCAGCGGCGGCTCAAATTCCATCATCGTATGCCATGACTGCGTCATGATATTCGTCCGTCCCTTGCTGGCCGTCGTGATCAAGACCACCGGGCCCGGTTCCAGCAAGCCATAGACCTTGGACAGCGGGCAGGATTTCTTGCTCATGTCAGCCTCCGGACAGACCGTACACATCCCTCCCCCATGCGAACGGCCAGCCGCCCGACCCGCTCAACTTCTGGAAGGCGGCAGGCTGACGACAACAGCGCCGCCCTCTTTCTTGTCCACCACCAGTACGCCGTTTTTATGCGCGTCGTCGAGAATCTTGCCAAACGCGCTATAGCCATATTCAGACTCGCTGAAACCCGGCCGGATTCGCTTGATGGTGCTCTTGATCAATGATGCTGAAATGGCGCCCTCGCCTCCGCGCTCGGCCACCAACTGGTCCACGGTGCTGACCACGATATCGATCGCAAGCGCTTTCTTGTCTTCCGCGCTGGGCTCGGGCTTGGCCGCGAGCGGAACCGAGTCGCCAGCGGCGACGGCTTCCACCACCGGACGGACCCTGCGCCGGGCAGGCCTCGCGGTCTTGACTGCCTCGACGGCAGCCTCTTGCACCGGCGGCGCGATCGTTGCGCGGGGTTTTGCCTGAGTCTTGGGCGGGGCCTTGACCGCTGCGGGCTTCGGCTGCGCGGCCCTGATCGGCATCAGGTCTTCATAAAAAATGAACTCGTCGCAATTGCCGATCAGCAGCGATGAGGCCGATCCGCGCACGCCAATGCCAATCACGCTCTTGCCGTTTTCCTTGAGCTTGGAAATCAGCGGGGAAAAATCGGAATCCCCACTGATGATCACGAAGGTGTCGATATGCGTCTTGGTGTAGCAAAGGTCGAGCGCATCGACCACCATGCGGATGTCCGCCGAGTTCTTTCCGGATTGCCGCACGTGCGGAATCTCGATCAACTCGAAAGCCGCCTCGTGCATGTCACGCTTGTATTCCTTATAGCGATCCCAGTCGCAATAAGCCTTCTTCACTACGATGCTGCCCTTGAGCAGCATCCGTTCAAGCACGGGACGAATCTTGAAATCCGGGTAATTGCCTTCTTTCAGGCCGATCGCCACGTTCTCAAAATCACAAAAAACGGCAATGTGATGGGTATCGGGTGTAGCCATGTGATCTCTCCCTGGTTTTTTGACTTTAGTCTGTGCAGAGCCGTTTGGGGTTGACGAAAACCAGCAAACGCTGCGGTCCTGCTCCTGCAAATGCTGCCATAAATAAAGAAAGAGGGGCGGTCGCCCGCCCCTCGTTCCTGATTTACATGCCACGCATTACGACGCCTGATGCATCCGTCCGTGGTGACCGTGATGGCCGTGTCCCCCCATACCACGGCCCAAAAGCGCCATCGCTTCGCTGTCAAACACGGCTTGCTGCGCCGGCGTCAACTGCGCATACAAGGCCTTGACCGCATTGGCGCGTGCGACCTGGTGCGCATGACGCGTGTTGGCGCGTGCGAGCATCGCGTCGACCCGTTGCGGAGTGTTCATTTTGGCGTAAGCCTCGCGCATCGCCTTGCGGTCTGCCACCTGCGGATGCGGCTGGGCTTGATTGGCGTCGGTGAATGTTTGCCAGGCGACAGTCTGAGTGGGCGCGAGCTTGAGTTTCTCCTTCAGCGCAGCCATGCGTGCATCCCGGCTTTCGCCCATTTTGGCCTGCATTGCCTGGCCGTGGCGCATCTCGCAGCCGGGCTTGCCATCAGCAGCGCCGTTCATTGCAAAAGCAGACGCGGCAAGCACGCCGCTCCCAGCGATCAAGGCAGCCAGCACCACACGTTTGGTCATCATCGATTTCATTGCATTCTCCTGTTGAGACGGTATCGAAACCCCACCCGGAATGGGTTGGGCATGGTGATTAGTTTCGCCGCGCCATGTATCTGCAGCGTGTCCGGACCACGCTGAATTGTTACCGCATGTATCAGCGCCAGCGCCAACCTCGTTCAATTTTATGGCGCAGTGTGCGGCGTGCGCACGAATGCCTGACGATCAAAGCCCAGCGCTTCGGCACGCGCCAGCAAGCGTTCGAGCGTGGCCGGATCAAGCGACGTGTCGCGCGCCAGAATCCATGCGTACTTTCGGCTCGGTTCGCCGACCAGCGCCCAGCGGTAGTCCGGGTCCAGTTCAAGCACCCAGTAATCGCCGTAAAACGGGCGGAAGAAACTTACCAGCAGCTTCGCGCCCTGGCTGCCATCCACGACCTTGGCGACACCGACGGCCTGCTCGGTTTTACCGTCGGCCGTGCGGCACTGGTTCGTCACCGAGATGGCGTCTCCATCCGGCCGATACAGCGCCCGGGTATCGGCCACGCACATCGCCTGGAAGCGGTTCGGCAGCATGGCAATCTCATGCCAGGTGCCGGAGTAGCGGTTCAGGTCTACGCTTTGTACCGTTGGCAGCGGTGGGTGGGACGAGGTTGCGCAGGCGGACAACAGCGCGAGCGACAACAGCCCCAGAACAGCATGTGCAGGTTGCAAGATCGACATGGAATTACCTCGTGGTCAGGGAAAGGGCGAACTGCCCGGGCTTAACGGCTGTATTGCTGCTGCATTTGCTGCATGGTGACTCATCACCACGCGACCCTCGTGCGCGCCACTCCAACAGCAAAGACTGACAGCAGGGCAAAACGGCGAGTCCATCGTCAGGACTCCAACAGTAAAAAAACGCATGCTGTCATAAAAACACGAGGCTTATTCGGTCGCTGCCGCGAGCTTGGCGCGCAACGACGCAATCACCGGCTCGGCATATTCCTGCATCTCGGGCGGCATCACCTCAAACAGATACTCCACTTCGTCCAGCGCGGCTTCAATTTCCGCACGCCGCACCAGGCCAGGCATGGCGCGCGCAATCTCGTGCAGGGTGCGATACGGGGTTATTCCACTCATGGCCATTGGCTTCTCGATTCAGAAAAAGAAAAGAATACGACTCGCTTTGCAGACAGGGGTTCGTGCCGGAGAATCCCTGCCGGGGTTTTGTCGCCAGAGCAAGCCTTCTACTCGACACGCTGGCACCTCAAGCTTGTAACCCAGCGCACTTGAACTAGCATCCGGTGCATAGGATTAAAGTTGGAGTCGAGATGCAAAAAAAACTGGTTGCCGTACTGCCTGCAGTGCTTCTGCTCACTGCGTGCTACGTGGTACCTGTGGATCGTGGGCCCGGCTATGTTGTTGCCCCGCCTCTACCCGTGGTTGTGGAACTGGGTGTAGAGCCTTATTACTACCACAGTGGGTATTACTACTATTACAACAATAGCCGCTGGAGCTATTCGCGTGACAAAGCCGGACCCTGGAAAGACCTGCCCAGGGATCGCTACCCCAGAGAAGTACGGCACAAGGATCGTGAGGGTCGGGACGGGGATCGAGACCGCGACCATCGGAATTAAACTGCCGTAGGTTCTGCACGAAAGAAGGCGCGGTTTACCGCGCCTTCTTTCGTTTCAGTCTGCTGGCCAGCCGCAGACGCGGTACGCATTGAACGCCCGCAATGCTGAATCCTCGACTGGCATTGGATGGATTGCGCTTACCCGAAGCGGCTGGAATCCGTTTCATGATTCAGGCCAGAGCGGGTCCAGCCCTTAGGGCACTTGCGCTCAAAACCCGCCGATATACGCGTAACCATCGTTCTGCAATTTCACCAGCCGGGTATAGCCGTCATGTACGAGGGTCACGCCAGGCAACACATCGTCGGATCGTCGGCCGTCCAGCCTTTGGCTTTCATCACGCTGTGGCAGATTTCAACCTTGACCCCCAGTCCCAGCAAATCGTGCACGATCTTGGCGTTGAGGTTGGCGGCAAACGGATCGCCCAGCATCTGCTGGTAGGTGTCGTCGATCAGCAAAAATTGCGCAGCGTCGCCATGCAGCACCAGATGGATGTCGAGTTGCCCGGGCTTGACGTCCTGCTTGCCGAACGCCTCGATCAAGCCACGCGCGTAATACAAACCCTTGCTGATTCCCGCTGCGATTGCATCCGAATGAATGTCGTATACCACCTTGTACGACCGGTTCGCCTCGACCTTCACCAGCGGACGCAAATCGAACGGATCGGCCTGCGCCAACGGTGAGGCAAGCAAACCCCACGCGCCCCATGCCATGAAAAAAATGCGAATCAGTTTCATCTGTAGCCCCCAGCGTCAAGGATAGTCCAAGCGGCATCAATCGCCAGCCAGCCTGCTCGCGTGACCGTGCGGCGGTTTGCCACCCTGTGGCTTGCGTGCGCTATTAACGATACCGACTACAACACGCGATCCAGCACAAACACGCCCACCATGGCAAACGCCAGCGCAATTTTCAGCAAGGTGCCGAACAGCAGGCCCAGCGTCGCGCCGATCCCGGCATGGGTCGCTTCGCTGAAGGTGGCCTTGCCGCTGAATTCACCGATGACCGCCCCCACGAACGGCCCCAGCAGCAGGCCGGGCAGGCCAAAAAACAGCCCGACCAGGGTGCCGATAGCCGCACCCCAGACCGCGCGCGACGATGCGCCGAACTTCTTCGCGCCCAAGGCCGCAGCCAGAAAATCCACCCCCACGCTCAACAGCGTCAGCACGCCCAGCAGGGTCAGCGTCAACCAGCCGACGTAGGCAAAATTCTCCGCCCAGGCCAGCAGCACCAGCCCTGCAAACACCAGCGGAATACCCGGCACGGCCGGCAGGATCAGGCCGGCGAAGCCGACCACGATCAGCACGGCGGCCAGCAGCCAGAACAGTATTTGCAACGAAGGATCGATCATGTCAATGAAACCGGGGAAGACTGGAATATGCATTGTGCCGCACCCGTGCCCGCCACCCCGCATTCGCCGAAGCGCATTATGATTCGCGCAAATCCACTCGACCGGGCACGCACATGAACCTCGAAAAAGTCATCTTCGGTTTTTTCATCATCCTGGCCATGACGCTCAATTTCGGCTTTGTGCTGGGCGACCTCGACGACCCTGCCCACCACGACGTGTATGAGTTGTTTTTCGCCATCGTGGTCAACCTCATCGCGACCGTGCTCAAGTTCGGCGAACGCACCCAGATCGGCGCCATCCACCTCGCCAGCAGCTTCGTCGCCGACCTGCAGCTGATCGCCGCCGCCGGGGTCTGGGCCACCGCCGTCTACCTGACCGGCACCGGCCTCACGCCGGGGGTGACCGCCAGCATCGTGTCGCTGGCCGCCGGGGCGCTGGCGGCTAACGTGCTGTCGGTCATCATGCTGCTGGCAGAAACGGTGATGTTCCGCCGCTGACATGCACAGCACCCTGTTCCTGATCCTGCGGCGCATGCGTACGCCGCTGATCCTGCTGATCCTCAGTTATGCCGTGTCCATCCTCGGCATGACGCTGATCCCAGGCGTGGACGCCGACGGCCGGCCGGCGCCGCCGCTGGATTTCTTTCACGCCTTTTATTTCGTCAGTTACACCGCCACCACCATCGGCTTCGGCGAAATTCCCGTGGCGTTCAGCGACGCCCAGCGGGCGTGGACCATCGTCACCATTTACCTCACCGTCATCGTCTGGCTCTACAGCATCGGCACCATCCTCGGCCTGTTGCAGGACCCCGCCCTGCAGCGGGCGATCCGGGCCAACCGTTTCGAATCCGCGGTCAGGCGCCTGCGCCAGCCGTTCTACCTGATCGCCGGCTGCGGCGAAACCGGCGTCCTGCTGCTGCATGCGCTGGACAGCCGCAACCAGCAGGCCGTCGTGCTCGACATCGATGCGGCGCGGACCAGCGAACTGGAACTCGGCCAGCTCCATCTCGACGTGCCAGCGCTCACAGCGGATGCCCGCCTGCCGGAAAGCCTGATCGCCGCCGGCCTGCACCACCCGCAGTGCGCCGGCGTGATCGCGCTCACCAACGATGACGCGGTCAACCTCAGCGTGGCGGTGACAACCAAGCTGCTGCGCCCCGAACTGCCGATCCTGTGCCGCGCCGATCTGCTGGATACAGCGGCCAACATGGCCTCGTTCGGGGTCGAGGACGTGGTGAACGCCTTCGAATTATTCGGCGAGCACCTCGGCATCGCGATCAACAATCCGGGCCATCACCTGCTCTACCAGTGGCTCACCGGCGTGCCCGGCGAACCGCTGGCGATGCCGATGGAACCGCCGCGCGGGATGTGGCTGGTGTGCGGCTACGGCCGTTTCGGCAAGGCGGTCGCGCGCCACCTCGACAAGCAAGGCAACCAGCTGGTGGTGGTGGACGAACACCCGCCCGTCGACCACGAACGCACCGTCACCGGCCGCGGTACCGAAGCCCACACCCTGATCGAAGCCGGGATCGAACAGGCCGTCGGCATCGTCGCCGGCACCCACGACGACATCAACAACCTGTCCATCGCCATGACGGCGCGCCAGCTCAAGCCCGGGCTGTTCATCGTGCTGCGGCAGAACCGCCACGCCAACGCCGCCCTGTTCGAGCGCTTTGCCGCCCACGCCACCGTGCAGCCTTCCAGCATCGTGGCGCATGAGTTTCTCTCGCTGCTCACCACCCCGCTGCTGCCGCGGTTTTTCAGCCTGGCGCTGCACCAGGGTGATGCCTGGGCCGATATTGCGCTCAGCCGCATCGCCGCCGTGGTGGGCGACACCGTGCCCGAAGTCTGGGTCAGGGAACTGTCGAAAACCGGCACCCTGGCGATCTGGCAAGCGCTGGGCGAAGGCCGGACCGTCCTCCTCGGCGACCTGCTGCGCAGCCCGTCCAACCGCGAC
>NCCT01000156.1 GCA_002279795.1 Hydrogenophilales bacterium 12-61-10 | reverse complement strand
AGTTGTAGCCGTTCCACGGCATGAAGGCGACCAGCATGTTCTGGCCCAGCGCCAGTTCGCCCATGTCGGTCGAGGCGCCGTCGGCAATGACGTCGCCGCGGGCGATGACGTCGCCCACCTTCACCAGCGGACGCTGGTTGATGTTGGTGTTCTGGTTGGAACGCGTGTACTTGATCAGCGAGTAGATATCCACGCCGACTTCGCCCGCACGTGCCTCTTCGTCGTGTACGCGGATCACGATCCGGCCGGCGTCGATGTAGTCAACGATGCCGCCGCGATGCGCGGTCACCACCGTGCCGGAGTCGACGGCAGCGGTGCGCTCGATGCCAGTTCCCACGAAGGGCTTCTCCGGACGCAGACAGGGCACGGCCTGGCGCTGCATGTTGGAGCCCATCAGCGCGCGGTTGGCGTCATCGTGCTCGAGGAAGGGAATCAGCGAGGCGGCCACCGACACGATCTGCGCCGGCGCCACGTCCATGTATTCGATCTTGTCGGGCGCCGACAGGGTGAATTCGTTCTTGTAGCGGCACGACACCAGGTCGTCCTTGAACTTGCCCTTGGCGTCGAGATCGGCGTTGGCCTGCGCGATCACGTACTTGCTTTCCTCGATCGCCGACAGGTATTCGATCTCGTCGGTCACCTTGTGGTTGACCACCTTGCGGTAGGGCGTCTCGATGAAGCCATACCAGTTGGTGCGGGCGAACAGGGCGAGCGAGTTGATCAGACCGATGTTCGGGCCTTCCGGCGTTTCGATCGGGCAGACGCGACCGTAGTGGGTCGGGTGCACGTCGCGCACCTCGAAGCCGGCGCGCTCGCGGGTCAGGCCGCCCGGGCCCAGCGCGGAAACACGGCGCTTGTGGGTGATCTCGGACAGCGGATTGGTCTGGTCCATGAACTGCGACAGCTGGCTGGAGCCGAAGAATTCCTTGATTGCAGCCGACACCGGCTTGGCATTGATCAGGTCGTGCGGCATCAGGTTGTCGGACTCGGCCTGCGACAGACGCTCGCGCACCGCGCGCTCGACCCGCACCAGACCGGCGCGGAACTGGTTTTCCGCCAGTTCGCCGACCGAACGCACACGGCGGTTGCCGAGGTGGTCGATGTCGTCGATCTCGCCCTTGCCGTTGCGCAGATCGACCAGGATGCGGATGACGTCAACGATGTCTTCGTTCGACAGCGTGGCGGCACCTTCGATTGCATCGCGACCGACACGGCGGTTGAACTTCATGCGGCCGACGGCCGACAGGTCGTAGCGCTCTTC
>NCCT01000010.1 GCA_002279795.1 Hydrogenophilales bacterium 12-61-10 | reverse complement strand
AATCGTCATCAGCGCGGTTTCCTTCAGCGCGGTTTCGGAGATGGCCATGGTGCCGGACAGCGAATGCAGGATGCCGACCTTGATGGTATCGGCGGCGAGGGCTGACAGGCTGGCCAGACCCGACAAGGTCATGACGCTGGAAAGCACGGTCATTTTCAAAAAATTACGACGGGTTTTCATGGTGAACTCCTGTGTGAAACAAAGGGAAAGGGCATTGGATTCAAGCTGTCGACGCCAGGCTCAGCGCCCGGCGTGCGGCATCAGAACTGGACCTGCAGCGCGACGCTGATTGCGCTCACATCGCTGGCGCCGGTCACGTCCGTGTTCGAGTAAACCGTGCTCACCTGGGCGTTGTAGCCATCGATGATGTAGTTCACGCCGACGTCATACTTCTTGGTGTCGATGTCGTTGTCGGGGCTGAACTTCTGGTAACGGACAAACGGCTGGAACTGCCCCCAGCCCACTTTCTGGTCGAAGATGTAACCGATGCCGGCGGAGTACGCCGTGCCCTGTTCGCTGAGAAAGACATCGCTGGTGTCGTAGTCGTAACCCGCCGCTTCGATCGACAGCGCGCCCGGGCCCACGCCTTTCTTCTCCATCAGGAAGTCGATGCTGTAGGAAGAATAGTCACCCGTTGCCGTGGTCGAAAACGCGCCATTCTTCTGCGTGCGGCCCGCGATGCCGATGGCCAGGATGTCCTTGCCGCCCAGGTAGTTGCCGGTGCCGTAGTAGCCCGGCTCGGCGTCCCAGAAATCCATCTGCACCCGCCCGGCATACATCAGGCCGTCCGAGCCGGTGCGCGTGCCCACCGTCACCGGTGCGATCTGGAACGCGGTATTGCCCTCGAACGCGCCAAACGAGTAGGCCAGCTTGCCGCCCATCAGGCTGCCGACCACCGCGACGCCGTCGTCGCGCCCGATATAGCCGCCGTTGAAGCCGTAGCGCGACGCGATGCCCGACCAGTAGCCGCCGCCCAGCGAGTAATAAGGGCCGGCCATGTTGGCGCGGTCGCTCGGCGACAGGAAACGGCCCGCCCAGATCGCCAGCTCGGGCGTGATCGCAAATTGCACGTTGGCATCGATCGCCTGGAAGCCCTGTCCGGCGATATCCTTTTCGGTATTGAGCATGCCCTTGATATGCTTGTTCAGCGAGCCCGACAGATAGATGCGGGCGCTGTCCAGACTGAAGTTTTGCGAATTGGACGTGCCGTTGGGCGCGCCGTTTTCGACGCTGCTGAAACTGCCGCGCATGCCGAATCCGACGCTGACGGATTTATCCTCGCCAAAGGTGATCGTGCCGCCCGCGTGAGCGCTCATGGCCGGCAGCATGACCGCCGCAGCGATAGCCGACAGCAGATGGCCCTGTTTGAATGCAAATGTCATTTCAACTCCCCGTTGATTAAAAATATCGCCAGCCGACCTGCAGCGCCGACCGCACCTTGACCGCCCGAAAACGCATTCATTTTTGAACACGGTCTCAGGTTATCGAGGGCCCACGGGGAGGGAAATAAGTCATCTTACGTATACGGTCAGAGGACTGATTGATCGATTGGATGTTAGATTTTCGGCATCGAAACCCGACCCCGAAAGCGCTCATGAACACGCTACCGAATCTCGCCCGAAACCGATTTATTCGCAGCGGCTGCAGCCTGCTGCTGGCTGCACTGCTGATGAACGGTTGCGGCGAACTGGCCTACAAGCGCGGCGCCAGTGCGGGCGATCTGGAAGCCGCAAAAAAATCCTGCCAGGCGAACGCGAGCGATGCGGCAGCCATCGAGAAATGCATGGCCGACAAGGGATGGGCCATTCAGAATCTGGACAAGATGGAGCCGCTGGATGAAGCCGACCCGGTGATCGAAGCCATCGCCCTGCCCAGCAACCAGAGAATCGAAAATGCAGCCAGTCTCCCGCCCGCCGCGCCGGCTGCGTCACCGGCCGCAGTTGCGGTCAACAAAGCCCCCGACATGCTGGACACCTTCAAAGTCAGCTCGTGGTGGAAAACCGGCAGCGGCGCAGCCAGCCTGCAGGCGGATACGGACGCCTGCGTGGCCCGCTTGGGCGATGCGCACCGGCCCAACACTCAAACCCAGAGGGTCACGCGCGGCCTGCTGCTGTGCATGAAAGACAAGGGCTGGAGCGGGCTGCGCGCGAAGTAAGGCCGGGTGGTGCAGCCATCCTGGGGCATGGCGGTTTGCGGGTGGGGGACGGAATGGAGTTGGCGTTACGTGTCGGATTTGTTTTGCCTGGATGTATCAAATCGACCCACCACAGTGATTGACCAGTCCGCTCCGACTCTGACCGGTGTTGGCGCTTCAAGAGACGTTCACCGTTGCCTTATCGCCGGCAGGTGATCGGCCGAAGCGGCCGGTGGCGTCGCCCCAGCTGAATGACCGGTGTCGCGCAGGTTGCCGACGTTCAGGGAGTACGCCGCCAAATGGCTGCTTTCGTCGGCAGCGAAGGACGGCAGCCGATTGCGAATTCACTCACGAAACGTGCTTCTTGATGTGGGCTTCCATGGCACCTTCTAAACGAGCAAGAATCGGATCAAATTTGTCGAAATTGATCTTGGCGATATTTGGCCGCACCACCTGTGTAGCAAAGTCCGCCTTACCGTATTCCGTGTTTTTATCAAGCCCTTCGTTGTCCGCATTGAACGACTTTCCGTTGATCTTCATTTCAAGCAGGGCTGGCTCAAAAAAATCCTCGATTGAGCTATTGTCACTGGGCTTAGCAATTGGTGTGAAGACGACATAAACGTTAGCTGCAAGGTGATAAAAATCATCCATCCCGTTCACCGGCGTTTTTTTGTACTCCTTTATCAGGCTATAAAAGACCTTGCCGCCTGAGTCATTGTCGAGCAACACGATTAGTGGTTTCTGGTTCGCAGGCGCTGGAGTCTTCTTGACTGACTTAATGTATTCGGTGATGAACTTCTTTACCACTGAAGCCCCGCCAGATAGATCCAAGATTCGTTGTGAGGTATACGAATAATTGAAGAATCGAACTTTGTATTCGGCCTTGCCCGCCGCGCTCATTAAAACCAAGTTTGGATGCGCTGTAGCAAGGCGTCGGATCGCGCCGCGAAGGTACACGCTATCGGTCTTTCCCTCACACAGAATAACCGGCAGCGAACTGGCCCAGAAGTCTCGGTGCATAAGGAATCGCTTGTAGACTTTGTCTATCGAGGACGGCATTCCGGCGAGTGTTCCCCTCGCTTTCTTGTGGCGCCAATCGATCCAGTCAATAAAGCCGAACATGCCTTGAAGATGGCGGATGTTGCCATCTATTTTGGACGGCACAAGCGTTCCCAGTGCATCCGCTTTCATCGCGGTAATTTGGAATTTTCCCGTTGTTACCAATTGGTGAGTCATTGCCCGTGCCAACCGCCGGTATTCTGGTCGTGTATTTATGCGTCGATTGACAATAAGCCCGGTTACTTCCTGGCGTGAGTCGAGATACTGCATTCGTGTCTTCTTAGGATTGAGCTGAAAGCCAGCCTTCTCGATTATTTTGGAGAGCCCCACACCCGCCACCCACGAATGATCAATGTTCGATAATGCTATCGCGGAAGGGAAAATTCGCTCGTTGGTCGAGAAGGTCAAATCGTCCGCGTAGCGCGAGTAGCTGCACCCATATCTATGTGCAAGCTGAGCTAGTCGAATGTCGAGTATCTGACCTATCAAGTTCGAGATTACCGGCGAGCATGGGCTGCCTTGAGGTAGCTTCCCATCATGACAGGCAATTGCCGCGAGGACTTTTGCGACACTCTCTGGCAGGGCAAAGTCTTTGTTTTTCACAAAGAAACCATACACACGCCCAAAGTTAATGGAGTCGAAGAAGTCCTTTATATCGACGTTGAAAACGAAGCGCCGTCCTCGATGAACAGAGGCGTTCGTTAAAATTGAGGCTCCTTTTCTAAAGCCGTGAGATATTGGCTTTGTTGTCTTATTATTTGTTGTTTTCTTTTCGGTATTGATCTCGTCCCAACAGCTTTGAAGGCCATCAGACAAACGGCGCTGAAGCAGTTTGAGTTCTGGACGCGGCGCGGAAATAGTACGGACTCCACCGGTCTTTTTAGGCACCGTAAACGTCTCGTATTTGACCGGCATTTTGTAAATAACGTACGAGAGCGACTTAGGTTTATATCTAAGAAGGTCTGCGACGTCATGGAGCGACTTTGCGTTCTTAAGAATCGTTAGAAAAGACATCGCTCTGGAGGGTGGGGCACGTTAGGCACTCTTTAGCATTACGGAGATCATTAAGCTGATCCCATTTACATCGGACATCAGGAGGCAAAGCCACTGACATTGTTGTCACATGCCGCGAAACAACGGCAAAAACTCTGCCCAACGGCCCCGCTCCGAGCGTAACACCCAAATTGGAAATTGTTAATTGTATGGGCGTGCGTAGTTACGAGTCATTTGTTGGGGAGCGCGCTTGCTATGGCCGCTCATGGCCGCTAGCGGCCAGCTACTGAGAAGTACTAGATCGGCAGCTTCGGCCGATCAACAGAAGTACGCGCCGATTCCACAACCGACCGGTTACTGTCCTGCATCGGCCGTCCAGTAACGCATATCTATCACTCAACGAGTGACGGTCGATGGCCAATTGCTGCCCGGGAAATCCCGTCAAACCAGAACGCGCTCCGTTTCCGTTCAAGCCCTGAACGCAGTTCCGCTCAGGACTTATTCGTACCGGCCAGCATCGGCAACTGCAGGCGCCGCGTGGCCACGGCCGCAGCTGCGGTGCGGGTTTCCACCCCCAGCTTTTCGAACAGGTTTTCCAGGTGCTTGTTGATGGTGCGGTGGCTGATGCCGAGGATGTCGCCGATGTCGCGGTTGGTCTTGCCGTAGATCACCCAGTACAGCACTTCCGCTTCGCGCAGGGTGAGCCGGAAAGCCTCCACCAGAATCCGGGTCATGGCGGCATCGCTTTCCTCGTGCAGCACCAGCAGGCATTCGCCTTCTTCGGTGAGGCCGTGCAGGGCGCACACCATGCGCCCCTCTTCGCCGATGATTTCCAGCGTGGCGGGCGGCGGCGGGCTGGCGATCGCATTTTGCAGCCAGGCGTGGATGCGGACGTCCAGCGGCGGCTGATCCGGGCCGCCGTATTTCAGCAGCAGGGTGCGCGCCAGCGGGGTTTGCCAGAGCAGCGCGCCGTCGGTCGGCCGCATCGACACGCAGGCCTGTCCGTATGCATCCAGCACGCTGCGTGCCTGCTGGGTCTGCCGGGCGCTCTGGACGTGGGCGGCGATGCGGGCCAGCACTTCGGAGGGGCGGATGGGTTTGGTGAGGTAGTCGGTGCTGCCTGCGGCAAAGGCGGCGACGACGTGTTCCGCGTCGGTCAGCCCGGTCATGAAGATGATGGGGATGCGCTGCGTGTCGGCGTCGGCCTTGAGTTGCCGGGCCACTTCGAAGCCGTCCATGCCGGGCATCACGGCATCCAGCAGGATGACGTCGGGCAGGCTCTGGCGCGCACGCTGCAGAGCACTTTCGCCGTTGGTGGCCACCAGTACGGCATAGCCGGCCTCGTCGAGGGCGTCGTACAGCAGGGAAAGATTCTCGGGCACGTCGTCGACGATCAGGACGACATCCTGGTTCATGCGGTCAATGGCTGGCATCGGTGCTCTTCCGTAACACTTCTTTCATCGCCTCGAACTGGAAACGCCCGGCCAGACGGCGTAGCACGCGCACGAACTCGCCGTGCACGCTGTCCAGGCGTTCGATTTCGTCGAGCTTGTTGAGGATGCCGCGCATGTAGCCGAGGTCGATCAGCTCATTCAATGCGGCCAGCTGCACCGGGTCGGGCGCGATCATGGCGGGTGCCGGCGCCAGCGCGGGCACGACGGCGGCGGGGCGTTCCACCTGCACCCACTCCAGCGCCAACCGCCTGCCGAGCCAGTCGAGCAGCTCTTCAACACGCAGGGGCTTGGTGAAGAAATCCTCGCTGCCGATGCCGACTTCGTTTTCACCCCCCTTCTCGAACGCGTTCGCCGAGATGATGGCCAGTGCGGCTTCGGTCAGCCCGCCTGCGCAAATCTGCCGCAGGGTTTCCCAGCCGTCCATACCCGGCATGGCGAGGTCCATGAAAATGACATCGGGGCGAAAACGCGGAATGTCCTGCAGGCATTGCTGCCCGCTGGCGGCCTGCCTCACCATGAAGCCGAGCGGCTCCAGAATGTTGACCAGCAGTTCGCGGTCCACCTGCTCGTTGTCCACCACCAGAATGCGCCGCCGCATGCCGACGTAGCCGACGCGCTGCGCCAGCGGCAGTTCGGCCACCAGATGTTCAGCGTGGATGCGCGGCAGGAACAGGCGCACTTCGAAGCGGCTGCCGGCGCCAGGCTGCCCGGTCACCAGCAGTTCGCCGCCCATCACGTCGGTCAGCATGCGGGCAATGGTGAGGCCGAGGCCGGTGCCGCCGGTGGCGCCGACGTGGGCGGCGCTGCCGCGCGAGAACGGTTCGAAGATGTGGTTGATCTCATCGGGGGCGATACCAGGGCCGGTGTCCTCGATGGTGAAGAATGCCATCTCGCGCTGGTAACGCAGGTGCAACGTGACGCTGCCGCTGACGGTGAACTTGACCGCATTGCCCAGGATATTCAGCAGGATCTGCCGCAGGCGCCTTTCGTCCGCGCGCACCTGGGCGGGCAACTCGCCGTCCGGCCGGTAGTGGAAATCCAGCCCCTTGTGGCGCGCCTGCTGCTCGAACATGCCGACCAGTTGCTGCACGAAATCCGGAAAATCGAGCGGGCGCACGTTGAGCGTGAGCTTGCCGCTTTCGATGCGGGCGATGTCGAGCGTGCCTTCGATCAGCGACAGCAGATGGTCGCCGCTGCGGCGGATGACGCTGATCGCCTGCCGCCGCTGCGGCGGGATGGACGTGTCCTGATCCAGGATCTGCGCATAGCCGAGGATGCTGTTGAGCGGGGTGCGCAGCTCGTGGCTGATCGAGGTGATGTAACGGCTCTTGGCCTGGTTGGCCTGGTCGGCCACGAGCTTGGCCTGCTGCAGCAGCGCATCGGTACGTTGATGGGAGTCGATCTCCTGCATCAGCAGCTCGGTCTGGCGGTTGGATTCTTCCTGCGCCACCTGGCGGCTCTTGTGGGTGAGCACCAGCCACCAGGCGACCACGCCCGACACCAGCAGCAAGGCCGCGAACGCGCGTTGGTACGACTGCTGCAGGGCCGGCAGCAGGGCGGCGTTCTCGCCAGTCAGCGCCAGCACTTCCTGGTAGTAGAGCAGGCCCATCAGCAGCACCAGCAGCGGCACCACGCCGGCCATCAGCAACAGGTAATGGCCGAGGCCGGCGTCGAGGAACGGCCGCGCCTGCGCCGGCAGAAAGCGCTCCAGCAGCAGCGCCCACTGCTCGCCCAGCCGGGCATGCGGCTTGCACAGGTCATGGCAGCGCGCGTCGAGCGAACAGCACAGGGAGCAGATGTTGTCCTGGTAGGCCGGGCAGCGCGCCAAGTCGTCCGCCTCGTAATCCTTGCCGCAGATGCAGCAGCTGTGCGTGGCTGACGTGCTGGCAATCGGCTCGACCGGGCGCGCAATGTAATAACGGCCGCGGGTGAGCCAGGCAATCAACGGGGAAGACACCAGCGCCGCGCCGAGCGCGATGAAGATGGCGAAGGGCTGCAGCGTGTCGCCGAACAGGCCGACATAGGTGGCTACCGACAGCCCCGACGCGATGCCCATGGCGCCGACTCCGACCGGGTTGATGTCGTACAGATAGGCGCGGCGGAACTCGATGCCGGGCGGCGACAGGCCGAGCGGTTTGTTGATCACCAGATCGGCCACCACCACCATCATCCACGCCACCGCCACGTTGGAATACAGGCCCAGCACGCGGCCCAGCGCCTGGAACAGGTCCAGCTCCATCAGCATCAGCGCGATCAGGATGTTGAACACCACCCACACCACCCGCCCCGGATGGCTGTGGGTGAGGCGGGCGAAAAAATTCGACCAGGCGAGCGAACCGGCATAGGCGTTGGTGACGTTGATCTTGAGCTGCGAAATCACCACGAACAGCACCGTCGCCGCGACCGCCCATTCATAGTGAGGAAACACGTATTCATAGGCGATCAGGTACATCTGGTTGGGATCGACCGCGCGTTCCAGCGGCACCATGTGGCTGATCGCCAGCCAGGCCAGCAGCACCCCGCCCAGCATCTTGAGCACGCCCGGCACCACCCAGCCGGGACCGCCCACCACCACGCCCATCCACCAGCGGCGATGGTTGGCCGGCGTGTGCTCAGGCATGAAGCGCAGGTAGTCCGCCTGTTCGCCCATCTGGGTGATCAGCGCCAGCCCCACCGCCATGGCCGCGCCGAACAGATGAATGTCGAAATCCGTGCTGCCCTTGCCGGCATAGCCGGTGATCCCGGCAAACGCATCCGGCTCCTGCACCAGCAGAAACACAAACGGCAGTACCAGCATCACCAGCCAGACCGGCTGGCTGATCGTTTGCAAGGTGCTGATGACGGTGACGCCGTGGGTGACGAGCGGAATCACCACCAGCGCGCAGATCAGATAGCCCCACGCCGGCGGAATGCCGAACGCCAGCTCGAGGGCGTAGGCCATGATGGCCGCCTCCAGTGCAAAAAAGATGAACGTGAACGACGCGTAGATCAACGAAGTGATGGTGGAGCCGAGGTAGCCGAAACCCGCGCCGCGGGTGAGCAGATCCATGTCGACGCCGTAGCGCGCCGCGTAGATGCTGATCGGCAGGCCCACCAGAAAGATGATCAGACCGGTCGCCAGGATCGCCAGCGCAGCGTTGACGAAACCGTAATTGACCAGCAGCGTGGCGCCCACCGCTTCCAGCACCAGAAAGGCCGCCGCGCCGAACGCGGTGTTGGCGACCCGCGACTCGGTCCATTTGCGGTAGCTGCGCGGAGTGAAGCGCAGCGCGTAATCTTCCATGGTCTCGTTGGCGACCCAGGTGTTGTAGTCGCGGCGAACCTTGATCACGCGCTGGATGGCTTTGGGGGAATGCTCGCTGCCGGTCTGATCCATCGGGGCGGCCCATGCCTGGTGTCGGGAAAGGAAACCCGAATATATCAGCGCTTGCGGGTGTCGGCTTCTAGCGATGCACGCGGCCTGCCGCCGGCTGCAGGTCGGCGCTCACCGCTTCGCGCTCGTCGAACACGAAGCAGTCGCCGTGGTAATGCGCACCGCCAACTTCCTCGAAATATTTGAGGATGCCGCCTTCGAGCTGATAGACATGCTCGATGCCGATGGCCTTCATGTGGATGGCGGCCTTTTCGCAGCGGATGCCGCCGGTGCAGAACGAGACGACGGTCTTGCCTGCGAAGTCGTCGCGGTGCGCGGCGAGCTGCGGCGGGAATTCGCTGAAAATGCCGATGGCGTAATCGACGGCGTTGTCGAAGGTGCCGGCTGCCACCTCGTAGTCGTTGCGCGTGTCGAGCATCACCACCGCCCGCCCGGCATCGTCGCAGCCGCGATCCAGCCACTGCTTCAACGTGGCGGCCGTAACCGACGGCGCGCGGCCCGCTTCGGGCCGGATCAGCGGCATTTTCATGGTGATGATTTCCTGCTTCAGCCGCACCCGCATGCGGTGAAACGGCGGCTCGGCGGAGAGGCTTTCCTTGGGCGCCAGGTCGGCGAAGCGCGGGTCGGCGCGCAGATGGGCGACGATGGCGTCGATGGCTTCACGCGACCCCGCGAGAAAAACATTGATGCCCTCGGGCGCGAGCAGGATGGTGCCCTTGAGCCCGAGATCCAGACAACGCGCGGCGAGGTCGGCGCGCAAGGCCTCGCGGTCGGCTAGGGTGACGAATTTGTAGCAGGAAATATTGACAACAGACACGGCAAAGCCCTTTCAGCAAGGCGGCATTATCGCGGAAACCGGGCGCACCGGAGCGATCCCGTGCGGGCTTTGATATTCTTCGCGCATCCTCTTTTAAAGCAGCCTCCCATGGACGAAGCGACGCTCTCCCCGCAGCACGCAGTGCGTCAGCCTGATCCGATCCGGCAGGAGGCAACATGAAAAATATGCGCCCGCCCAACACCAAAACCTCCCTCACCGATCCGCTTTCCGATGTGCTGCGCCCCGGCCAGTCGGTCGAACTGCTGAAGGAACTGCATATCCTGACGCGCGACGGCAGGCTGAACCAGGACAGCCGCCGCAAGCTGAAGCAGGTGACGCACCTGTGCAATTTCGTCGAGCCGCTATTGAATGACGTGCTGGGCCGGCAGGACACGCTGACCCTGGCCGACCACGGCGCGGGCAAGTCCTACCTCGGCTTCATTCTGTACGTCCTGTACCTGAAGGAGCATCCCGGCAGCCACATCTATGGCATCGAGACGCGCGACGAGCTGGTGGAAAAATCGCGCGCGCTGGCGGCGAAGCTGGGGTTTTCGCGCATGAGCTTCATCAACACCACGGTGGCGGAGTCCACGCAATCGGCGCAGCTGCCCGCCACCATCGACATCGTCACCGCGCTGCATGCCTGCAACACGGCGACCGACGACGCCATCCAGTTTGCGCTGGCCAAACAGGCGCGCCACATCGTGCTGGTGCCATGCTGCCAGGCCGAGGTTGCCACGGTGCTGCGCAAACACAAGAACGCATCGTTCGGCAAAACGCCGCTGTCGGAAATCTGGCGCCACCCGATCCACACCCGCGAGTTCGGCAGCCAGCTCACCAACGTGCTGCGCTGCCTGCAACTGGAATCGCACGGTTACCAGCTCACCGTCACCGAGCTGGTCGGCTGGGAGCATTCGATGAAGAACGAACTCATCATCGCCACCCACACCGGGGCACCGCGCGGCAACGCCCGCGAACGCTTGCAGCAGATTTTGCAGGAATTGAATTTGCAGGAACTGGAAGAGCGCTTTCTCGCGCCCCTTGAGTCTTAACGCGGCGCCTGCAGGCGCGTCAGCACGACTGGAACGCTCTCGGTTTCGCTGTTGAGCCAGATTTCACCATCTTGCACCATGCATTGCAGGCGCATGCTGCGCGCAGCCAGTGCGGCCAGCGCCTGGCTGGTGGCGGCGGGCAATTGCAGCACGGTCAGATTGGTAAAGCGCGTGAGCTTGCTGGCAATCAGCTTCCACCACACGTCACAGCCCGTTCCGTAGCACAGCACGACCACCTGATCGGCACGGCTGCAGGCGCGGCGAATGCGCGCGTCGTCGGGCTGCCCCAGATCGATCCACAGCGTAATCTCACCTACCAGATTCTTGACCCAGACCTCCGGCTCATCGACATCGAACAGGCCCTTGGTAAACGCAATGCCTTCTTCTGCATACAACGCATAAGCCAGTACGCGCGCCATCATGCGCTCGTCGGTTTCAGACGGGTGACGGGCGATGGTCAGCGGATAGTCACCGTAGACATGCCGATCCATGTCGGCAATTTGCAGGTCTGCTTTGTAAATGGTGGCTTTAAGCGCCATGTGATTCATTCTCGAATGGGGCGGCGAATTGTAGCGCCCGGAATGCGGCGATCAGCCATAAAAAAACCCCGGCGAACCGGGGTTTTAATTACATCAGGTCGGAAGAATTACGACACAACCTGGATGTTCGACGCTTGCTTGCCCTTGGGGCCAGTCGTCACTTCGAAGCTGACTTTCTGGTTTTCCTGCAGGGATTTGAAGCCGTTGGAGTTAATTGCAGAGAAGTGTGCAAAGAGGTCTTCGCCGCCGTTGTCCGGGGTAATAAAGCCAAAACCTTTTGCGTCGTTAAACCACTTAACAGTACCCGTTTCCATCTTGTTTCCTATCTATCAAAAAAATAATTGAGCAACATGCTCTATCGATCGAATTTCAAGGAAAACGCTTACCAGAGGTACCGCAATTTAAAGCTTGAATCCAATTGACACCGTATAAATATCACAAAAAATCAGGATGTCAAAATTCTTTTTTTCCATCCATCGGCCGCAACTCCAGCGTATCGCCTCGCTGGGTGAACTCCAGTTGCTTTAAAACACTCATGCCCAGCAAGATCTGATCGTCCCTCATGCCGGGGTTGAGGCTGGCACGCACATCGCTCAATTTGAACGGACCGAACGCCAGCTGGCGGATTGTCGCGGCCCGCGTCATTACCGTTCCATTCGCAGTGATCGACTGTGATCGACTGTTGCGGCGCGCCTGCCGCCAGTTCGAGTCCCGCCGCCAGATGGGCGGGCACGGATACCAGGGTCGCACCGGTATCCAGCAAAAACGTAACGGGTCGCCCGTTGATCTCGCCCGGAAAAACATAGTGGCCGTCACCGTTGCGCTGAAGAATGAGTTCAGCGCCTGGCGCAATCCGGAGTGCATGATTGGGGTTGTTGCGCGCCTGGAGGCTGCTGTCAAAAAACAGGTACAGCACGCCCAGCAGCGCGATACTGGCCAACCAGGCCATGCCTCGCCCCATTGCGCGGTGCGGGTTGTCGGGTGGGGTATCGGCGGGTTTTGAGTTCACAGCAAAAGGACTGATAGGCGGGATAAACGTTCACCGCACGCTCAATCAAAATGCAGGCGTGCCAGGCAATCAAGCCTAATACAAATCCCCCCGGTATGAAACCGTTTTTACGCTCCAGGCTGCAAGCCTGTCGGGCAACTAGCGCATACGTGCTTGACTAAAGCGGCAGTGCGGCGCGTCTCCGAAGGCTTCGCGCAGATAGCGGGTTTCGATGTGCAACAGGCGTTCGTGGTCGCCAGCTTCGAGATAGATGTCCGGATGCGCCATCAGCGCGTCGTCCCACACCATTTCCACTCCCCAGGCATTCGGCAACCCTGGCACCACGCCCGGATCGCATTCGCTGAACAACTGACTCACGCTGGCCTCATCGGCCAGACTGAATTCCACGCCGTGATCCAGCCCCAGTTTGCCCAGATGAACCTCCTGGTCAGCGGGGATCATCGCCACCATCTGACAGCCGATGCCATCGAGCAACACGCCCTTGGCCAAACGGTCAGGCGTGACGCCGGACGCGCGTGCCGTTTCGGCGCTGGTTTGGGTATGCGGGTGAGCAACCAGGTCGAACGGAATCATGTGCTGGTCGAGATAACGTTCCATACGATGCAGTGCGTTCATGATCGTCTCCTTGCGTAACGGTGGGTCGGCTCTAAATATAGTCCAACCCTACCCACCCGCTAGCGGCGTTTGGGCGGTTCGCCGGCACGAAAATGCCGGCGCGGCGGTCGCGGGTGTTCCTGCTGCTGGCAGGCACGGCGAAACGCCATCAAGGCTTCCTGCGCGTGTCCCAGCACACTGTCGTGCGGGTAATGCCCCGACCCGTTCAGCTCGCCAGCCGCCACCCCGGTCAGCAATTCGATTCCTTCGGAAACGTGTTCCGCGGCATGAATATGAAAGCGCCCCTGTGTAACCGCCTCCACCAGATGCGGCGTCAGCATCAGATGGCGCTGATTGCGCCGCGGGATCAGCACGCCCTGGCTGCCATCCAGCCCGGCGTTCTCGCAGATGCGGAACCAGCCCTCTATTTTTTCGTTGAGCCCGCCCACTGGCAGCACTTCGCCGTGCTGGTTGACTGCGCCGGTGACGGCAATGCCCTGCTTGAGCGGCAGGCCCGACAAGGCCGACAACACGACATAGAGTTCGGCGCACGAAGCAGAATCGCCTTCCACGCCATGGTATTGCTGCTCGAATACGATCGACGCATTGAGCGACAGCGGTGCAAGGTGGGCAAACAGCGCCGCCAGATAGTTCTGCAGGATGAACACGCCCTTGTCGTGAATCGGGCCCGACAGTTCCACCTCGCGCTCGATATTGAGCAGGCCGTCTTCGCCCGCGTAAGTGTGGGCGGTCAGCCGCACCGGCAGGCCGAAACGATAATCACCGAGGTCGATCTGGCTGAGGCCGTTGATCTGCCCGACGCGCTCGCCCTGCAGGGCGATCATCAGATCGCCGTTGGCGATGTCTTCATGCAGCAGTTGCTCCGGGTAGTCATGACGCGCGGCGTGCGCCTGCAGCGCGGCCTCGACATCGACCGCTGTCACCCGATCGCGTCCGCGCGCCTGGCAAATGGCGGCGCTTTCCATCACCAGCGCTTCGGTACGGGCAAAGACTGCGCTTTCACGCGTCTGATCACCCGCCTCGCGGTGCGATTCCTCGAGCAGGCGTGCCACCGCCGCCGCGGTAAAGTGCGGCAGGCCATGTTCCCGGCAGGCATGCGCGACAAAAATCGACGAGGCGCGATGCGTCTCCGCGCTCGCCACGAAGCTGTCGGCAAAGTCCACCTTGGCGCGAAAGTAGCGGGAAATTTCCGGCGCGGCTTCCTGCAGCAGGTAGTACTGCTCACGTGAACCGACCAGCACCAGCTTGACCTCGACGTCGACCGCCTCCGGCACCAGCGAAACCGCCGCGATGGGCGAAAACGCCACGCCCGGCTCCTCGATCTGCAGCCTGCCGCTGCGCAGAAAGCGCCGCAGCTTTTCCCACACCAGCGGATCGGCCAGCACATCGCCCAGATGCAGCATTAGAAAGCCGCCGTGGGCCTGCAGCAGGCTGCCGGCACGAATACGTGAAAAATCGGTCATCAACAGGTCGTTTTCGGACTGGAACTCGATGCTGCCGAACAGCGCGCGATACAGGGGGTTGTCTTCGACGATCACCGGCGCGCCGGCAAGGCTGCTGTTATCCACCACCAGGTTGACGCGATAGCGCGTCAGCACGCTTTGCAACGCCTCCTGCTGGTCTTCCACCGCTTCACCATCCTGAAACAGCTCAAGATGGTCGAACACATCCTGGCCGATCGCGTCGAGCCAGACGTTGAGCTTGGCAGCGTCCTTGATCTGCTTCTTCAACCCGGCCCGGATCGCCTGTTTTTCGCGTTCCAGCAGCGGCTTCACCATCTGCCGCCGTAGCGCCGCCAGCGCCTCGTTCATGGCGCGCTCCAGCGGCTGGGTTTGCTCGATATAGCGGGTGATTTCGGCGCGCAATTCCTGCTCGGCCTGCTCGATCTCTGCCCGCCGCGCCTTCGGCAGCGCCAGCACCTCATCCTCGGTCAGCGCCTGACCTTTCTTGCCGGTCAACGTAAACATCATGCGGCCAGCGTCGCGGTGCAGCGAAAAGCTGCGCGCCTCGGCAAACGCGGTCAGCCCGGCATAGTGGCCCGCGATATCGGCCTTCCAGGCTTGCTCGATGCGTTCGCTCTCGGCCTTGTAGTCCTGCCCCGCCAGCCGCTGCGGAATCTCGTCTTGCAGCGCCTTGACCGCATTGGCCAGTAATTGGCGCAGCAGGCGCCCCTCGCCGGCCGGCAGGCGCAATGCCAGCGGCCGCTCGGGGGCGTCGAAGTTGTGCAGGTAGCACAGGTCGGGCGGCACTCGCTTGCTGGCCGCCACCTCGTGCATGGCCTGCTTGAGCAGCGACGAGCGGCCGCTGCCGACCTCGCCGAGCACGAACAGGTTGTAGTTGGGCAGGTCCATGCCAAGGCCGAAACGCGCGGCTGTCCGGGCGCGTTCCTGGCCGATCCACGGCAGCGCTTGCTGTTGCAGTTCGGAGGTGTCGGAAAACCCCAGCGAAGCGGGGTCGATGGTCAGGCGAAGGTCGGCGGGAGTCAGTGCAGCGATCGGCATGATGTAAGGAGGCAGGCCTGTGATGGGTTGTCGGATTATTGCGCAAGACCGCGTGGACGACCCGAGTGGCGCGCGCTCCGGCGCCGGGTTTTGCTCGCCACGCCCGCGCCGGATGATGCAATTTCCTGCACTATGCGGGCAGACCCAATCCCTTTCGGCGAGCCGGAACAAGACGATGGGCGCCATCAGGATGACGCCCGCTTCATGCTTTTAGACACCCTCCAATTGCTGCCTGAATCGACCCCATGCCGTCTTCCCAGCGCCGCTTTTTCTTTCTGATTGCCCTCATCGGCGGGCTGGCGATTTTCAGCTCCACCCTGTCGAAAACACCGGTGCTGCCGCTGTTCGCGCTGTCGCTCCGTGCCACCCCGGCAGAAATCGGCTGGATCGTCATGGCCTCGACGATCCCCGGCATCCTCATCAGCTATCCCGCTGGCGCGCTGTCGGACTATCTGGGCCAGCGACGGCTGCTGCTTGCGTCGCTGATCATTTTCGCCACAGCACCTTTTCTCTATCTGCTGGTCGAAACCGCCCGGCAACTGATGGCCGTGCGCTTCTATCACGGCTTCGCCACCGCCATTTTCGGTACCGTGGCGAGTGCGGCGATTGCCACACGCTATACGACCGATCGCGCGGCGCGACTCTCTACCTATTCATCGGTCACCATCGTCGGGCGCTCCGTCGCGCCATTTCTTGGCGGCACCCTGATCTCGCTGGCGAGCTTTGGCGCGGTGTACGTCGCCTGTGCAATCGCCGGCGTGCTGGCGCTGGCGGCCGGCCTGCTGCTGCGCGACAACGAGCCTGTACCCAAAACCAGACTGGCACTGCCGCATTTCCGGGCCAGCCTCGTCATCGTGCTGCGCGACCGCGGCATCATGCTGGTGAGCGGGGTCGAAGCCGCGCAATACCTGGTGTTCGGTGCCATCGAGGCTTTTCTTGCCGTGTACGCCGCCTCGCTCGGCATCCCGGCATGGCAGATCGGCGTCATCCTCGGCGTGCAACTGGTCAGCATCGTATTCGCCAAACCACTGATGGGCCGGGTGTCGGACCGCGTGGGGCGCCGCCGCGTCATCCTCCCCGGTCTGCTGATCGGCGCAGCCAGCGTGGCGTTGATGCCGCATGCGCACGGCGTCATCGGCCTCAGCGGACTGAGCCTGGTGTTCGGCCTCGGCTTCGCCACCGTCACCTCCTCCACCAGCGCGCTGGTCGCCGACCTCACCCGGGACGGCCGCTACGGCTCGTCGATGGGCGTGCTGCGCACGGTGATGGACGTCGGCCAGTCGATCGGCCCGGTGCTCACTGGTTTCATGGTCGGCGTAGCAGGTTACGGCAGCGCCTTCACCCTGCTTGCGGCGATTCTGGTGGCCGCCGCGCTGCTGCTGGCGCTGCTGCTGCGCGATGCCTGAGGCAAAGACCGATCGGCTATAGTGAGGCAGCCCGCTTCACTCAAGGAGACCTCCATGCGCATCCGATCCCTTCTCGCCCTGCTGGCTTTTGCTTTGACCAGTTTTGTCCTTCCGGCCGCCGCTGATTCAAGCGTGGGGAGCGCGCCTGCCGCCATGCTGCAGGCATCGACTTCACCCGAGGCCTGCATTGCGAATGCCAAGGGCATGCAACTCGCGCAGATCCAGACCGCCTGCTGCAAGGCCCACAAAGGCATCTGCGGTTGCCGCGCCGGCAAGATCGTGTGCTGCGACAACACCACCAGCAAGGAGCCGGGGTGTACCTGCCATGGCGACGAGGGCGTAGCCGAGTAATCAGATGGAAAAACCAGACATGCGGGCAGCCTGATGCGGCTTGCACCCAAGCCCTGCCACGTCGGCCCGTCCGGGCTTGATGCCTCATTCGGGCCATGCTGAACATCCCGCTGGGCGAACGACTCACATCCGCCGTCCTGGGCGGCCTGTTCGGCGCCCTCATCGGGCTGGCGCTTGCGTGGCTGTTGGGTGTTTTTTCACAAACGCTGGGAGTCGGCACGCTTCACCCCGATGTCACGACCTGGCTGGGCCTCGGCGCCCTGGCGTTCGCGCTGATGGGGCTGCTGTTCGGCCGCCATCTCGGCAGCTTCGTGGGGAATGTCCTGAATGCGCTGTTCCAGTTTGAAGACGCGCGCAACTACGCGTTTCTGAACGGCGTTTTCTGGATCATGCTCGCCGTACTGCTCATCGGCGGCTGGCTGTTGCTGAGGTCCTGATTCAAACGCGAGTCCTAGCCTTGCAAGCCGAGCCATGCAAAACGAATCAGGCTTGCTGCCGCTACTTGCTCAACGCCACCCAAACGCCGTCCCAACCCGCCTCGGGCGGCGTCTGCCGGAACACCGCAATCCGCCGCAGCATGACCTGGCTGGGGAGGTCGTTCGGTTCGATCGCAAGGCATTCACGGAACGCCGCTTCGGCCGCATCCCAGTCCTGCGCACGGTAGCGCGCCAGGCCGGATTCGTACGTCGCTATTCGCTGCCGCTCGCTTTCGCTCAGATCGGCTGCAAGTCCCAGCAATTCGTACACTCGCACTGTTTCCAGCTTGCCGGCAACGCGCAGGCTGTCGATTTCGCGGAAGGCCAGCATGTCGCCGGCGAGGGCGCGTGTGGTTTCGTTCGTCAGGATGCGCGTGCCGTAGAACTTGTTGGCCTGCTCCAGCCGTGACGCGAGGTTAACCGTGTCGCCGATAACGGTGTAGCCGCGCGAGGTTTCGGAGCCGATGTTGCCGACGGTGACGTCGCCGCTGGCGATGCCCATGCGCACGTTGACCAGCGGCAAACCCTGGGTGACGCCGAACAGTTCGGGCAGGCTGGCGCGAAAGGATTCGAGGCGCGCCATCTGGTCGAGCGCCGCCAGACAGCACAAGCGCGCATGATCGGCCGCAGCGGTGAAAGGGGGCCCCCAGAAAGCCATGACCGAATCGCCGATGTATTTGTCGACGATGCCCTGGCGTTCGCGCACAACGTCGGACATCAGCGTGAAATACCGGTTGAGGAAACGCACGGCCGCATCCGGCGTGATGCCTTCGCACATGCGGGTAAAACTTTCGAGGTCGGAGAAAAACACTGTCATCTGCCGGCATTCGCCGCCGTCTGTCGGTACGCGGCTTTCCAGCAGGCCGCGCACGATGCGCGGGTCGACGTACTGGCCGAACGTTGCGCGGATGTGTTCCTTTTCTCGCAGCCCCACCACCATGTGGTTGAACGAGGTGGCGAGCGTGGCCAGTTCGTCGTGCGTGCTCACCCGGATTTCCACGTCGAGATCACCCGCCTCGACCGCCCGCGTGCCACCTACCAGGCGCTTGACCGGGTCGACCAGCGAGCGGGTGACGAAGCCGGCGAAGATCAGCCCGAGCGTGGTGGCGATGGCGGTGACGATCCAGTTGAGCGTGGTGGCGCGTTTCTCCTCCTTCTTGGCCTGGATCGCAGTGTCCTGGGTCAGCTTGTTGAGGATGTCGATGGTCTTGCCGATTTCGACGTCAACGGTGTCCTTCTCGCGTAGCAGGGTTTCGCGGACGATTTTTTGTGAGCGCACGGTGCCTTCCTGCGCCTCGATCTGAAACAGGCGGAAGCTCATGTGAAAGTGCTGGCGTGCGGTCTGGATCGCGGGCAGCTGCTTGCCCAGCATGGCGAGCGTCACGCGATCGAGTTCGATGCCCTTCTCCGCTTCGGCTTCGCCCAGCATGCGCAGCGAGGAATCGACGATCTGGTCGGCGTTGACCCCACGCATATCGAAGCCGTTCGATTCGGCGGCGAGGAATTCGGGGTCGGGGCGCGTCACCTCCATGCCCGCCATCACCCGCTCCATGTGCACGATCTGCTGGCGGATGAGGATTTCCACGCTGGCCACCTGCTGCTGCAGCGGCAGGTAATAGTCGGCGAGCGCGCGGACCTGATTGTTGAGCTGGCGGAAGTTGAGCACGGAGAGCCAGGTGACCACCACCATCAGCACCAGCAGTGCCGTGGTGATGCTGAAGATTTTCAGGCTGATGGGAAGTCGCATGGGACAGGCCGCGGAACGCAGGAATTTGAACCCTAGCGCACGCCGCCGATTCTTCAAACTCCGAATGCGCGAACATGTTCTACAACAGCGGCTTCAGCGGGTTGTCCGGGGTGCACGGCGATCCGGGTGCTCCGATTTTATCGGCTAGTTGATGCATGAAACGGCAGGGATCAGCACAGAACGCACACCTCCGCCAAACGACCCGCTTTGGCGTAGACGCACCTATTCCGGTTTTTGGGGCGAACCAGCCATGGACAGCGCTTCAAGAGGATCCCGAATCAGTGCGGGCTTGCCGCTAGACAGCTGGTGCCGGTCCATCACGATGCGGAACAAGCGCAACACGTTGGAAACGGGACAGACTTTCTGGAAGGTCAGCAGAATCAACTGCTGTTTGTTGCTGACGTCGAATTTCTTGAAGATATTGCTCAGATGCAGCTTGACGCTTTGTTCCGACAAGTTCATTTCGCCGGCAATTTCCTTGGTCGACAGGCCGCCCAGCACATGACGGTAAATCTCCGACTCGCGCTTGGTCAGCACGCTGCGGATCAGCTCGATTGCCTGATTGATGATGCCATCGAGCTCGACCACGCGCAGGATCAGCCGCTGCAGAATGCGCCGCTCCACCCACAGTTCGCCATCCATTACGGTGCGTATGGCTTTGATCAGGTGGTCGCCGCTCATCTTTTCGTTGATGTAGCCAGCCGCGCCTGACCGAACGACTTTCAGCAAAAATTCGTCGGACATGTCGTGGCCGAAAACGATGATTTTGAGATTGGGCGCCTGCTGCAAAAAATGGGCGAGGCCATCGGGAGCGTCCTGTACCGCCTGGCGATGGATCAGCAATACATCGGCAGGGCGGCTGAGGAATGTGTCCCAGCAACCATCGCCGGGCTTGACGCACGCCACCACTTCGCTATCCAGCGAACGCGACAACACGGCCAGCAAGCCGTCAAGGTAAAAGTCAGGGTTACCCAAAACAAACACGCGGGTCGTGGTTTCGACCCGCTCACATGGCAATACAGCAGCTGCTTGACTATCCATTTTGCCTCCCGCGACACGGCGATCTTTGATGTGGGAAGTGATTATCCCCCTTCCGCCGCCTGTATTCCCCCGGGCAAATCAGGGTTTTCATGTCGCCGCCCCACCCTGGCCATCCGTCCAGGGTGGGGCTGCAGCTCAGTCTGGCCATCTGATCAGGCTGCGGTGCCGGTTCGCCCTTCTTCATGCGTATGTTTCGGCATCCCAAAAAATGGCCATCTGTCCAGATTGTTTTCATCGCCGTCCCTCTCCACCATTGGCATCAGGAAACGTCGCTTGAAACACTTTGCGCCGTTCCGTCCATCTCAACGCCATCCATAAAAACAACCCCCCCCTCAGGAGAAACTGCCATGAATGATTTTGCCAGCCCGTCTGTGCTCCAAGCCATGCCTGTAACCAGCGACGAACTGGACCTGGACGAGGCGCCCCCGGCGATCTCGGACGCGATGGTCTACGGCGACCTGTTCGCCAAAGCGTTCTTTTCCAAAAAGAGCAACCCGCATAACCGGATCAAACCCGAGCACCTGGCACTGGCCATGCGCAAAATCGATGCAGTCAGCGAACGTGAAGTGGTATTCGATGGCCGCAAAATGCTGATGCTGTCTTCCAACAACTATCTTGGGCTGGCCAGCGACGTGCGGCTGTCCGAGGCGGGCATCCAGGCGATTCAGGAATGGGGCAACAGCACGAGCGGCAGCCGCCTGCTCAACGGCACCAACGAATTGCACGAGGAACTAGAGCGCAAGCTGGCCAAGTTCAAGCAGGTGGAGTCGGTCGTCGCGTTTCAGAGTGGCTACATGGCCAATCTGGGCGCCATCAGCGCGCTGCTGTCGAAGGACGATATCGCCATCGTCGACAAGCTGGTGCATGCGAGCATTCTCGACGGCTGCACCCTGGCAGGCGCGCAGGTCCGCAGCTTCAAGCACCAGGACATGAAGTCGCTCGAGCGCGTGCTGCAGGATGTCGGCTACAAGGCCTGCAAGCTGATCGTGGTGGACGGCATCTACAGCATGGATGGCGACTTCGCCAAGCTGCCGGAAATCATGGCCCTGGCGCGGCGCTATGGCGCGCGCGTCATGGTCGATGACGCGCATGCCACCGGGGTGGCCGGACCGAATGGCCGCGGTACAGCCGAGCATTTCGGCATCAACGAGCCCGACGTAATCACCGGCACCCTGTCCAAGGCATTTGGTTGCATCGGCGGCTTTGTCGGGGCGAAAAAAGACGTGATGGACTTCATCAAGTTCAATTCGCGCGCCTTCATCTATTCGACCAGCATCAGCCCTTCAGTGACCGCTTCCCTGATCAAGGCGCTCGACATCATCGAAAACGAGCAGGACAAGCGCAAAAATCTGTGGGCCTGCACCCACCATTTGCTGAGCGGCCTCAAAGCCCTGGGCTTCAACACGGGGGTGAGCGAAACGCCGATTGTGCCGATCATCCTGGGTGACGAGGCACAGATGTTCGAACTGGTGGCGATGCTCGATGGAGATGATATTTTTGCCAGCCCCGTCGCGTATCCGGCGTGCCCGCGCAACAAGCCGCGCGTGCGCATCAGCCTGAGCTCGGAACACACGATTGCCGATATGGACCGGGTGCTCGAAGCCTGCGGGCGGCATGGCCGCAGCATGGGCCTGATCCATTGAGCGAAGTTGCGATGACCGAGCTCATTCCTGGCCGGGTCCTGGCTGTCCGGGAACGCCTGACCCATGCCGCCCATGCGGCCAGCCGCAATCCCCAGGACATCACCCTGCTCGCCGTCAGCAAGACGTATGACCACACGGCCGTGCGTGCCGCCGCGCTGGCGGGGCAGCGCGATTTTGGCGAGAACTATCTGCAGGAAGCGCTGGACAAGCAAAAGGCGCTCGCCAACCTGGATCTGGTCTGGCATTTCATCGGCCCGATCCAGAGCAACAAGACACGCGGCATCGCCGAAAACTTTGCCTGGGCGCACAGCGTCGACCGCCTGAAAGTTGCCGAAAGGCTGTCGGCGCAGCGGCCCGATGGCCTGCCGCCGCTCAACGTCTGCCTCGAAGTGAACATCAGCGGCGAAGCCAGCAAGGGGGGCGTAACGCCGGACGCGCTGCAGCAACTGGCTGAACGGGTGGCCGACCTGCCTCGCCTGTGTTTGCGCGGCTTGATGGCAATCCCCGCGCCCACTCCCGACCCACTGCAGCAACGCCTGGCATTCCAGCAGGTGCGCGGCCTGTTCGACACGCTGAATGCACGGGGTCTGTCGCTGGACACGCTGTCGATGGGCATGTCCGGCGATTTCGAGGCTGCCATTGCCGAAGGATCGACCCTGGTACGCATCGGCACCGCCCTCTTCGGCGCCCGGCACTATCCCGTTGCGGCGTGAAGCCGTAGCCGCAACCTCCTGGGACGCGTGATGCATGTAAAAGTCTATTCATCGATAACCGACGTCGCCGAAGCCGAATGGGATTCGATCCTGGAGCGCGATGCCACCATCTGCTCGCATGCCTACCTGAAAGCGGTCGAGGCCAGCGAGATCAACGATTGCGTCTACCGTTACCCGGTGGTGTACGACGCGCAAGGGCAGCTGATCGCGCATACCTGCGTGTTTTCGATCACCACGGACCTGGCCCTGTTCGCACGCGGCGCAACCCTTGCGCTGGTGCACGGCATCCGCCGGGTGTTTCCAGGCTTCCTCACCATCCGCATGCTCGAATGCGGCACGCCGGTGGCGCTGGGCCGCCAGATCAGCCTGCGGCGTGGCACCGACGTTGAACAGGTGTTGCGCGTGCTGGTGCCGGCCGTCGAAGCCGTTGCGCAGGCTGCGCGCCTGAACTACTTGCTGTTCCGCGATTACCTGCACGAGGACAGCCCGACCTTTGCCGCCTTCGGCACACACGGCTACAGCACCCTGCAAAACCTGCCCGAAGCCGTGCTCGAAATCCGCTGGAACAGTTTTGACGCCTATGTCGCCGACATGCGCAGCAGCTATCGGCGCAAGGTGAGACTCAACCTCGCCCGCATCGCCGACCGCCAGATCACCAGCGAACTGCTCTCCGACTTCAGCCACCTGAGCGGACAGTTCGTCGCGCAGTGGCAAACCATTTACGACAACGCCACCGAATACAAGCGCGAAACTCTCACCCGGGCGTTCTACGACAACATCAACGCGCATTTACCGAATGCGCGCGCGCTGGTTTTCTATGAACAGGGCCGGCTGATTGCGCATTGCCTGCTGCTGTTCGAGGACGATGTGTTGCGCTGGATGTATGTGGGAAAGGAGAGCACGGCGACGGAAGACCTGTATCCGTTCATGCTGTATGAAATCGTGCGCCATGCCATCGAGGCAAAAAAACGCTCGATCAAGCTCGGGATCACGACGTATGTCGCCAAAACCGATCTGGGCGCAGAGATGGTGCCGTTATTCATGTACCTGAAACATCGCACCCGGCTGTTCCCCCGGCTGGCCCCCTGGCTCTTCCAGAAAATGACCCCGTTGCCGGAACTCAAGACCAAGAGCGTGTTCAAGCACGACGCCGACCCGATTCGGGCGCAGACCGAACCCGCAGCGCAGACCTGAGCCCGCCCCGGGCAAGCGGGCGATTCAGTCCGCGTTGGCCGCCACCACCGGCGTACTGCGCATGACATGGCCGCACTGCGCGCGGTGGCGCAATGCATGATCCATCAACACGATCGCCATCAGCGCCTCGGCGATCGGGGTAGCGCGAATGCCGACGCAGGGGTCGTGGCGGCCGTGGGTGACAACCTCGATCGGCTGGCCGTGCAGATCGATCGAGCGGCCCGGCAGGCGCATCGACGAGGTCGGCTTGATCGCAATGTGGGCGACGATGGCCTGGCCCGATGAAATGCCGCCGAGCACGCCGCCGGCGTGATTGCTGAGGAATCCTTCAGGAGTGATTTCGTCGCGGTGCTCGGTGCCCAACTGCCGCGCGACCTCCATGCCGTCGCCAATTTCCACCCCCTTGACGGCGTTGAGCCCCATCAGCGCATGCGCGAGGTCGGCGTCGAGCTTGTCGTACAGCGGCTCGCCCCAGCCCGGTGGCACGTTGTCGGCCACCACGCTGATCCTCGCGCCGACCGAGTCGCCCGATTTGCGCAGCGCATCCATATAGGCTTCGAGCTGCGGCACCATGGCGGCGTTGGGCGAAAAGAAGGCGTTGTGGTCGATTTCGGCCCACGACTCGAACGGGATGTCGAGCGGCCCCAGCGCGCTCATGTAGCCCCGGATCACGATGCCATAATGCTCGGCCAGCCATTTCTTGGCGATGGCACCGGCGCCGACGATGGGCGCGGTCAGCCGTGCGGAGGAGCGCCCGCCGCCGCGCGGGTCGCGAAAGCCGTATTTTTGCGTGTAGGTGTAGTCGGCGTGGCCAGGACGGAAGGTCTCGCCGATATTGCCGTAGTCTTTGCTGCGCTGGTCTTCGTTGCGGATCAAAAGTGCAATCGGCGTGCCGGTGGTTTTGCCTTCATACAGGCCGGAGAGAATTTCCACCGTATCGGACTCGCGGCGCTGCGTGACGTGGCGCGAGGTGCCGGGCTTGCGGCGGTCGAGATCATGCTGGATATCGGCCTCGCCAAGGGCCATGCCGGGGGGACAACCGTCGACCACGCAGCCGATGGCCGGGCCGTGCGATTCGCCGAAAACAGTGACGCAAAAGAGCTTGCCGAGAGTGCTGCCAGACATGGAAATAACCCGGAAAAATGGCACAAATAAGGCATCGGAGTCTAGCATAGGCCCTGCATCGGCCTGCCGCAGCAAGGGCACTTTCCGGAGCGTGCGCTGTCACACTCCCGCACGACGCTTCCCGCTATGCTTCACCGTCCGACCTATAAGGAGTCACCATGAATGCAGCCCAACGCACCACCGCGCTCGGCCAGAGCCTGTGGCTCGACAACCTCTCGCGCAGCCTGATCCATGACGGCACGCTGGCGCGCCACATTGCCGAGAACGGCGTATCCGGCGTGACCTCGAACCCGTCGATTTTCCAGAACGCGCTGGCCAGCAGCCCCTACTACGCCGACGACCTGGCCAGGCTTCGCGCCAGCGAAGCGGAACCCGAGCGCCGCTATGAGGCGCTGGTGATTCCCGACATCCAGGCCGCCTGCGACTTGCTGCTGCCTACCTTCGAGGCCAGCGCCGGCCGCGACGGCTACGTCAGCCTCGAAGTTGCGCCGAAGTGGGCCTACGACACGGCCACTACGGTGGAAGAAGCCAAGCGGCTGTCTGCTGCCGTCAGTCGCCGCAACCTGCTGGTGAAAGTGCCCGGCACGCCGCAAGGCGTGCTGGCGTTCGAAGCGCTCACGGCGCTGGGCATCAACGTCAACGTCACCCTGCTGTTTTCGGTGGCGCAGACCGAAGCCGTGTTCAACGCCTATATTCGCGGTCTCGGCGCGCGCGTGCAGGCTGGCGCCGACGTGCGCGCCAGCCACGCGGTAGCGAGCCTGTTCCTGTCGCGCGTCGACACGCTGGTCGACAAGCAGTTGACGGCCATCGGCACGCCCGAGGCGCTGGCGTTGCGCGGCCAGGCAGCAGTGGCGATGGCCAAACAGGCCTACCAGCGCTATCTGGCCATTTTTCACGGCGAGCCGTTTGCCGCGCTGGCGCAGCATGGAGCCATGCCGCAATGGCTGCTGTGGGCGAGCACCGGGGTCAAGAACCCGGACTATTCCGACCTGCTGTATGTCGAACCGCTGATCGGTCCGGAAACCATCAACACCCTGCCCGACAAAACCCTGGCTGCGCTGGCCGAACACGGCCAGCCGGCCTTGCAGGTGGCGTCCGGGGTGGCCGAGTCCACTGCGCAACTGGCGGCGCTGGCGCAACTCGGCATCGACATGGATCAGGTCGGCCTGACCCTGCAGGGCGAAGGCGTCGAGTCCTTCGAGGCCGCGTTCCAGAAGTTGTTGCAGCAAGCCGCCTGAGCCACGATATTTCGCACCCTGCGGGCGCCGAGGTTTAAACAAGCTGGCCACGGTCTCCCGCCCAACCTCTATCTATTAAATAAGGAAATCATTCATGAAAGCACGCGCCGCCGTCGCCTGGGAACCCAAAAAACCGCTGACGATTGAAGAAGTTGATGTCGAAGGCCCGCGCGAGGGCGAGGTCCTGTTGCAGGTCGTCGCCAGCGGCGTCTGCCATACCGACGCGTTCACATTGTCGGGCGACGACCCCGAAGGGGCCTTTCCCTGCATCCTCGGCCACGAGGGCGGCTGCATCGTGGTCGAGTGCGGCCCCGGGGTCACCACCCTGAAGCCGGGCGACCACGTCATCCCGCTCTACATTCCCGAATGCGGCCACTGCGAGTACTGCGCCTCGCCCAAGACCAACCTGTGCCAGTCGATTGCCTCGACGGTATGGACCGGTTACATGCCCGACGGCACCCGCCGCTTCTCGAAAAACGGCAAGCCGATTTTTCACTACATGGGCTGCTCGACGTTTGCCGAATACACCGTGGTGCCGGAAATCGCACTGGCCAAGATCAACTCGGCCGCGCCGCTGGACAAGGTTTGCCTGCTGGGCTGCGGCGTCACCACCGGCATCGGCGCCGTGCTCAATACCGCCAAGGTCGAACCCGGCTCCACCGTCGCGGTGTTCGGCCTCGGCGGCATCGGGCTGTCGTGCATCCAGGGCGCGGTGATGGCGGGCGCCGGGCGCATCCTGGCGATCGACCTCAACCCGGACAAGTTCGAGATGGCGAAGCTGCTCGGCGCAACCGATTTCCTCAATCCGAAAGACGTCAACGGCTCGGTTTCCGAATACATCCGTGACCACTTCAACGGCGGCGTCGATTACTCGTTCGAATGCATCGGCAACGTCAACGTCATGCGCGACGCACTCGAATGCACCCACATGGGCTGGGGCGTCTCCACCGTGATCGGCGTCGCCGGCGCCGGCAAGGAGATCTGCACCCGGCCATTCAACCTGGTGGTCGGCCGCACCTGGAAAGGCACCGCGTTCGGCGGCGTCAAGGGTCGCTCGCAACTGCCGGGCTACGTCGAAAGCTACATGAACGGCAAGATCGAACTCGACAAGCTGGTGACCCACACCATGCCGCTCGAAGACATCAACCGCGCGTTCGACCTGATGCACGAAGGCAAGAGCATCCGCTCGGTCATCATTTTCTGAGGCGGCGATGAAACAAGTCGAAAGAATCAAGGAATTCGGCGGCTGGCTCGAACGCTGGCATCACGAATCGGCCAGTTGCCATTGCACGATGACGTTTTCGGTCTACCTGCCGCCGCAGGCCGCCACGCAGCACTGTCCGGTGGTGTACTGGTTGTCCGGCCTCACCTGCACCGACGACAACGTGCGGACGAAAGCGGGGGCGCAACGCTACGCGGCCGAACTCGGGCTGATTCTGGTGATGCCCGACACCAGCCCGCGCGGCGACGAGGTGCCCGATGTGCCCGAACGCTATGACCTCGGCAAGGGAGCCGGCTTCTACGTCAACGCCACGCAGCCGCCGTGGGCGACGCACTACCGGATGTACGACTACGTCACCGACGAGCTGCCCGCACTGGTCGAGGCCCACTTTCCTGCAACGCCAGGCCGTCGCGCCATCAGCGGCCATTCGATGGGCGGCCATGGTGCCCTGATCTGCGCGCTGAAAAATCCCGGCCAGTATGTCTCGGTGTCGGCCTTCGCGCCGATCTGCAACCCGGTGGAAAGCCCATGGGGACAAGGCTGTTTCAGCGCCTATCTCGGCGATGACAAAAAGACCTGGGAAGCCTGGGACGCCACCTGCCTGGTCCAGGCTGGCGCACCGCTGCCACCGGCGCTAATCGACCACGGCACCGCCGACGAGTTTCTCGCCGAGCAGCTGTTTCCGCACAAGCTGCAGGCGGCTTGCGCCGCGCGCGGCATTCCGCTGACCTTGCGGATGCAGGACGGCTATGACCACAGCTACCACTTCATCGCTACTTTCATCGGCGAGCACCTGGCGTTTCATGCCCGCGCGCTGTCGGCCCGCTAACCCCCTTTATATTCGAGACCCGTCCATGCCCCATCCCGATCTGTTCGACTCCTTCCAGCTTGGCCCGCTTCTGCTGCCCAACCGCATCGTCATGGCGCCGCTCACGCGCAATCGCGCCGGTGCCGGCAACGTGCCGGGCCCCATGAACATCGAGTACTACGTGCAGCGCGCCAGCGCCGGACTGATCCTCACCGAGGCGACGCAGATTTCGCCGCAGGGCGTCGGCTACCCGCTGACCCCCGGTATCCACAGCGATGAGCAGGTCGCCGGCTGGCGCGCTGTCACCGACGCCGTTCACGCCGCAGGCGGGCGCATCTTTTTGCAGCTGTGGCACGTCGGCCGCATCTCTCACCCCAGCCTGCAGCCCGAAGGCGCGCTGCCGGTTGCGCCGAGCGCGATCCAGCCCAGGGGCGAAGCCGTCACCTACCAGGGCATGCAGCGCTACGTCACTCCGCGTGCGCTGGAAACCCAGGAGATTCCCGGCCTCGTCGCCGACTACCGGCGCGCCGCCGAGAATGCCCTCAAAGCCGGTTTCGACGGCATCGAAGTGCACGGCGCCAACGGCTATCTGATCGACGAATTCCTGCGCGACGGCACCAACCTGCGCACCGACGCCTACGGCGGCAGCGTCGCCAACCGCGCGCGCCTGCTGCACGAGGTGCTCGACGCGGTGTGCACCGTGTGGCCATCGAACCAGGTCGGTCTGCGGCTGTCGCCTTCGACCACCTTCAACGACATGCGCGACACCGACCCGCGCGCCCATTTCAGCGAAATCATCAGCAGCCTCAACCGCCACAAACTGGCCTATCTGCACCTGATCGAACCCAACCAGGCCGACCAGGATCACGGCGCGATCTGCGTTCCGAGCAGCGAATTCCGCCCCCTGTTCAAAGGCACGCTGATGGTGTGCGACGGCTACGACGGCGCCAAGGCGCGCGCGGCCGTTGCCGACGGCCATGCCGACCTGGTGGCGTTCGGCAAGCTGTTCATCGCCAACCCCGACCTGCCGGCGCGGCTGCAGGCGAACGCGCCGCTCAACACGCCCGACCCGGCCACCTTTTACGGTGGCGACGCGCACGGCTACACCGACTACCCCAGCCTTTCCCCGGCCTGACACCCTTTCCCCCCTTTTATTCACGGATCCCCATGCACACTTTTGACGCCATTGAACAACGCCGCTCGGTCAAGCAATTCGACCCCAGCCACCGCCTGAGCGAGGCAGAAGAATCGCGCCTGCTGTCGGCAGCCCTGCTCTCGCCGACGGCGTTCAACATCCAGAACTGGCGGCTGGTCGCCGTGCGCGACCCGGCGCTGCGGCAGCAGATTCGCGCCCACGCCTGGGACCAGGCGCAAGTCACCGACGCGTCTTTGCTGCTGGTGCTGTGTGCCGACCTCAAGAGCTGGGAAAAGGAACCTTCGCGTTACTGGCGCAACGCATCTGACGGCGTGCGCGATTTCATGGTGCCGGCCATTGATGCCTATTACCGCGACCATGCGCAGGTGCAACGCGACGAAGCCATGCGCTCGTGCGGCATTCTCGCGCAAACGCTGATGCTCGGCGCCAAGAGCCTGGGATACGACTCCTGCCCGATGGATGGTTTTGATTTCGAAGCGGTAGGCAAGCTCATCCACCTGCCCGACGACCACGTCATCGCCCTGATGCTGGCAGTGGGCAAAGCCACCGCGCCGGCCTGGCCGCGTGGCGGCCAGTTGTCGCTGGATCAGGTCCTGCTCGAAAACACCTTCGCCTGAATCCGGTGCAAGCCCGCAGGCATTGGCTGGCCGGCAGGCGATGAACAACACGCTGCCGGTACTCTACAGCTTTCGCCGCTGCCCCTATGCCATCCGCGCCCGGCTGGCGCTCAAGCTCGCCGGAGTCGCGCTCGACGTGCGCGAAGTCGCCCTGCGCGACAAGCCCGACGCCATGCTGGCACTGTCGCCCAAAGGCACGGTGCCGGTGTTGCAGCTGCCCGATGGCCGCGTGCTGGAACAAAGCCTCGACATCATGCGCTGGGCGCTCGACCAGGTTGATGCGGCACCCTGGCGCATGGATGACGCAACCGGGCAGGCGCTGATTGCGCTCAACGATGGCGCCTTCAAACAGCTGCTCGACGGCTACAAATACGCGTCTCCGTCATCGGCGCAGTCGGCCGAACACGCGCGCGACGCGGCCGTCGAACTGTTCGTCGCGCCGTTGAACCGGCGTCTCGCCCAGACGCAAAATTTGCTGGGCGAGACGCCGGCCCTGGCCGACTTGGCAATCGTGCCGTTCATCCGCCAGTTTGCCGGCGTCGATCCGGACTGGTTTTTGACTTCACCCTTCTCCGCCGTGCGTCGCTGGCTGGACGCCTGGACGCACGCCCAGCTATTTGTTTCGATCATGCCCAGGCTCGATCCTTGGCAACCCGGCGACCCACCGACGCTGCTATGACGCTTGCCCACATTTCGGGCAGGACGGCATCGCTGCGTCATCGCGGTTTCCCTGCGCCGCGTCATCGCGGTTTCCCTGCGCCGCGTCTTGTGCTCCAATCCAGTGCCTCCGAGCGCGCCGCAGAGCCGCCGGATTGGAGCGAGACTGCAAGGAATCAAAATCAGCATGGATATTTCTGTCAGCGAACTGATCGTCCGGTATCTGCAGCGCCTGGGCATCGACACCCTTTTCGGCATGCCCGGCGCGCACGTGCTGCCGATCTACGATTGCCTGCGCGGTTCCAGCGTGAAGAGCGTACTGGTCAAACACGAGCAGGGCGCAGCCTTCATGGCGGGCGGCTATGCGCGCGTGTCGCACCAGCCATCGGCCTGCATCGCAACCGCCGGTCCCGGCGCGACCAATCTGATTACCGGGATCGCCAATGCCTACGCCGAGCGGCTGCCGGTGCTGGCGATCACCGGTGAAACCTCGACGTATATTTTCGGCAAAGGCGGCCTGCAGGAAAGCTCGGGCGAAGGCGGCGCCATCGATCAGGGCGCGCTGTTCGCCAGCATCACGCGCTATCACAAGCGGATCGAGCGCACCGATTATCTGGGCCAGGTGTTGAACCAGGCTACGCAAGCGCTGCTGGGGCGCGAACCGGGACCGGTGCTGCTGTCGATCCCCTACAACGTGCAAAAAGAGCGCGTCGACGACAGCGTGCTCGACGCGGTGCATATCCCCAGCCGCGTAGCCTCTCGCCAATACACGTCGACGGCGGAACTCGCCGGCCTGCTGCGGGCGGCGCGCTCGCCGGTGATCATCGCCGGCCACGGCTGCATCCAGGCGGGCGCGCGCGACGTCGTTTCCGCCCTGTCCGACACCTTCAACATTCCGGTCACCACCAGCCTCAAGGCCAAGGGCGTGGTGGCCGAGGGCACGCCGCTCGCGCTCGGCTGCCTCGGCGTCACCTCCAACGGCGACGCCTACCGCTACCTGGTCGATCACGCTGACCTGCTGGTTTTTCTGGGCGCTGGCTTCAATGAACGCACCAGTTATCTGTGGGACGCCAAACTGCTGGCCGGCAAAAAAATCGCCCAGGTCGATCGCGATGCCGCGCAACTCGGCCGCGTGTTCCAGCCGGACGTGGCGATCTGCGGCGACATACGCGCGGTGATGGATGACGTGTTCGCTGCGCTGCAAGCCGACGGCACACTACCCAAGGCGCGCGCGCTGCTCGACGGCCATCAGGCCAACGCGGCACAACCCGCCAGCGATGATGGCGCAAACCAGGCCTTTCGCCTGATGCAGGCTTTTTACCGCCAGCTCGCGCAACGCTTCCCGCACAACGCGCTGGTGTTCGACGACAACATCGTGTTTGCGCAGACTTACTTCGATGTCTCCGACCGCAACCATTACTTTCCCAACACCGGCATTTCCTCGCTCGGCCACGCGATCCCGGCCGCCATCGGCGCACGCTGCTTTGCCAAGGACAGCCCAACCTTCGCCATCCTCGGCGACGGCGGTTTCCAGATGTGCTGCATGGAAATCATGACGGCGGTGAACTACGGCATCCCGCTCAATGTCGTCGTCATCAACAATGGCACCCTGAGCCTGATCCGCAAAAACCAGTTCCAGCTGTATGGCGAACGCTACATCGACTGCGATTTTGTGAACCCCGACTTTGGCCTGCTCGCACAGTCGTTTGGCATCCAGCACTATCGCGTTGAAACCGAGGTCGAACTCGACCGCTTTTTTGCCCGCGCCGACCTGACCGGCGGCATCAACCTCATCGAAATCCTGCTCGACAAACATGCCTTCCCCCGCTACCTGTCGGCTCGCTAGCCTCGACGAACAGATCGCGGCGCAACACGCTGCCATTGCCCGATTTGAAACGGCGCTGTGGGAAAACGGCTTCAACGCCGCGCTGCTGCCCTCGTACCAATCGGCCTGGCGGCGGCTCGAAACGCTGCTCGCCAAACGCGACGACGCGCGTCACCACTTTATCCTCGTCATCCCGGTGGCCGACAGCCCGGCGCAACTGCAGCGCTGCCTCGCCAGCCTGCTCGAACTCTGCCGCGCGTACGCTTACGGCGGCATTGAGGACGGTCATTTCAGCAAGGTGTCGGTGCTGCTGGCCGATGATTCCGAGTCAGCCGAAACCATCGCCGCCAATCAGGCGCTGGTTCATGCGTTCGATGCCAAAGGTCTGGCCATCGAATACTTTGGCTTGAGCGAGCAGCTCGCGCTGCTGGATACGCTGCCTGAGCTGGATCTCAGCCCCATCATCGGCAATGCGCCGCGCGAGGCATTCGGCCACAAAGGGCAGGCGATGATGCGCAACGTCGCCTGGCTGCATCTGGCACAGCGCCTCCAGGACGATGCCCGGACGCTGATCTACACCCTCGACGCCGACCAGCAGTTCAAGGTGAACGTGGATATGGCGGAAGGCGACGGCGAAGTGTTCGCGGTCAATTTTTTCGCCCAGCTCGACGCGATTTTCCACACGACTGATGCCGACGTGCTGACCGGAAAAGTAGTCGGCGATCCGCCCGTTTCCCCCGCGGTTATGGCCGCCACCTTCCTCGACGACGTCGCCGGATTCCTGCGCGAAATGGCGGCCAGCGACCCGGCGCAGCCCTACCGCCAGCAGACGGCGAACAACGAGGCCGACGCCGCCTATCACGACATGGCCGGGCTGTTCGGATTTGAGAATGCAGCCGACGCCTACCGCTTCCGCTGCCGCCTGCCGGGCGTGCCCAGCAATGCCGACTGCTTCGGCGCATTTGCACGGCGACTCAAACGCTTTTTCCACGGCGAGCATCCCACCCGCATCACCTGGTATCGCCACCAGCCCACGCTCGACAGCGTGCTGCCCGCCCGCACCGTCTACACCGGCAATTATGTTTTCCGCCCGCGCGCGCTGCAGTGGTTCATCCCTTTTGCGCCGCTGCGCCTGCGCATGTCCGGCCCCACGCTGGGGCGGCTGATGAAAGCCGAACTGGGCCCCCGCTTTGTCTCTGCCAACCTGCCGATGCTGCACACGCGCACGCTCGATGCCAGCGGCGCGGCCGAGTTTCGCCCCGGCGTCGTCACCGCGGCCGACCACATCGACCTGACCGACGAATTCGAGCGGCAGTTTTTTGGCGACGTGATGCTGTTTACGGTGGAGCGGCTGGCCGCGCTGGCTTTTCCGCAGCAGACGCTGTCGAGTGAAATCCTCGCCGCCACGCTCGATGCCGTGCATGGCGAGATAACCATGAAATACCGTGCGCGACGGGACAAGATCGCGGCCAAACTCGCTGCATTGACCCGCCTGCTGGAGGAGCCCACCCATTGGTGGCAGCTGCCGGAGCATACCAACGCACTCGCCCATTTCCGCGTTTTCCTCGACAACATGCAGCGCAACTTCGGCTTGGATTCCGCCGGCCATGCGCGCATCGCCTCGACGATTAACGGGCAACGCTGGCGCCAGCGCCAGCTTGCAGCCCTCGCCCGGTTTCACGCCGACCGCCGCGTCTGGAACCAGGCGCTTGCCGCCCTCAAACCACCGTCTGCATGATCGCCCGTCTGCGTCACTGGCTGCATAGCCGCCGCTATCCGCAGCGTTATATGCAACTCGATCAACTGTTGCAAAACCAGACCCTCGACCGCGCCGCGCTGCTGGCCAAAAAGCAAAGCGACCTCGCCGCCATCGTCGACTTCGCCGCTGCCCACACGCCTTACTACGCAGAAAGTCTGAGTTCTCTATTGCAACACGGCGCACTCGATATTCGCGCCCTGCCCATCCTGCACAAGGACACTGTTAGACAGCATCTGGACGACCTGCTCGCCGACACCGCTGACCGCAGCCAGACGCCCATCGGCCACACCGGCGGCTCGACCGGCAAGCCGCTGGCCTTTTATTACAACGACGCCAAGCACGAACTGATGCGCGCCGGCATGATGCGCAGCTACCAGCTGTCCGGCTGGCGACCCGGACAAAAAATCCTCAACTTCTGGGGCGCGCGGCAAGATGTCGTCCCGGGCGGCGTGTTCGGGACAAAGCTTGGCATCCATGCCCTGGTTGACGACTTTATCGCGGCGGAACACACGATTTCAGCCTATGAATACACCGGGGAAAAACTCGTCGAATGGGCGCGCTTCATTCAGTCTTACCGCCCGGTGCTGCTGCAGGGCTACGCCTCGATATTGAGCGAAGTCGCGCGCGTGGTGATCGCAAAAAAGCTGCCGATGCCAGCAAGCTTGATCGGCGTGTATTCCACCGCCGAAGTACTCACCGACAGCCAGCGCCAGCAGATGCAGCAGGCCTTCGGCTGCCGGGTCTTCAACCAGTACGGTAGCCGCGAGATTCCCAACATCGCCTGCGAATGCCGGCTCGGCAACATGCACGTCTTCACCGACATGGTGGCGCTCGAATCCGTTGCGCAGACCAGCGAAACGGGCGAAAGCGAAGACCGTTTGCTGGTGACCTCGCTGACCAATCGACTGATGCCGATGATCCGCTACGACATCGGCGACAGCGGACGGCTGCTCGAAGGCGACTGCGGCTGCGGTCTGCCCTTTCCGCTGATGGAAATGAGCCTGTGCCGGCACAATGACCACATCCGCACGCCAGGCGGAAAAACCCTGCACCCTGCCTATTTCAACCGCCTGCTGGCGGGGCAGGCACAGGTTCGGCAATATCAGTGGGTGCAGCACGCGCCCGATCGCATCGCGCTCAATCTGGTCGCCAGCGAGCCGCTCAGCGACGCCGCTGTGGCTTCGCTGCAAGCGCAACTTCATTGCGACGTCGATGCACGGATGACGCTGGAGGTGAACTACCTGGATGAGATCCCGCGCACGCAGTCCGGCAAGCACCGCTTTGTGATCGGAATGGCTGCGGATGCAACGAAAAACCGTGCGGATCCGGTTTGACTAGTCAGAACGGCGGCGGCGACTCGAACGTCATCAATGCCCCCGTCAGCGGATGCGCGAAGCGCAGCGAAACCGCATGCAACAACAAACGATTCGACTGCGCCTGCACCGCCGGCGGCGCGTACAGAGCATCGCCCAGAATCGGATAGCCCAGCGCGCGCAGATGAACGCGCAGCTGATGCGAGCGGCCCGTAACGGGTTCAAGTTCGATGCGGGTGGTCGCACCGCTCGCGTCGCAGCCCAGCACGCGCCAGCGGGTCTGGCTCGGTTTGCCCAGTTGATGATCGATGATGCGCAGCGGGCGATTGGGCCAGTCGACGATGATCGGCAAATCGATCATGCCCCAGTCTCCGGGCGGGGCATCGAGGCGACCGGCCACCACGGCGAGGTAGCGCTTGGTCACCTCACGCGCGGCGAAGGCATGGCTCAAGGCGCGCTGGGTGGCCGCGTCACGCGCCATCAGCATCAGCCCGGAAGTAGCCATGTCGAGACGATGCACGATCAGCGCATCGGGGTAAGCAGTCTGCGCCCGCGCGCTCAGGCAATCCTGCTTGTCGGCACCGCGCCCGGGCACCGCCAGCAGGCCGCTGGGCTTGTCGAAAACCAGCAGACTGGCGTCGGCGTATAGCGGCTCGATGGGTGGCACAGAGGATTCCGGCACGCCCAGTGCAGGGGGCTTATGCCTTGAGACTGTCCAGCAGCGCGATTCCCCACGCCACGCCAAAGCCGTTGGCATCGCTCATCACCGCGCCCAGCCCGCCCTTGCAGCTGTGCGCCGACAGGTCCATGTGCAGCCAGGGCGTGTCGCCGACGAAACGCGACAAAAAGCGCGTGGCGAGAATATGGTCGGCTTCGCCTTCCATGCTGCATTGCTTGACGTCAGCCACGGTCGAATCGAGCTGGCTGTCGTAATCCTCGGGGTAGGGGAAAACGACGATGCGTTCGCCGCTGGCGATGGCCGCGCGCGAGGCCTGATGCGCCAACGCGCTGGAAGTGGCGAACACGCCCGACATGCGGCTGCCGAGGGCGTAGTGCATGGAGCCGGTCAAGGTCGCGAAGTCGGCAATCAGTTGCGGCTTGGCGCGCGCGGCCAGGGTCAGCGTATCGGCCAGCACCATGCGGCCCTCGGCGTCGGTGTGGACGATTTCGATGGTGGTGCCGTTGAGCGCCTTCACCACTTCGTTCTGGCGATAGGCTTCGGGGCTGATGTGGTTTTCGGCGAGTGCGACCCAGCCGTCCAGTGCGACCGGCAGTTTCAGTTTCGACGCGGCCGCGAGGATGCCGAGCACCACCGCCGAGCCGTTCATGTCCTCGTGCATGCCCTGCATGTATTTGGCCGGTTTCAGGTTGTGGCCGCCGGTGTCGAAGCAGATGCCCTTGCCTACAAAGGCGACCGGCTTGCCCTTGCCGGCTTTGCCCTTGTAGCTGATGCGCACGATGGCGGCGTCCTTCGCCGGCGAGCCTTGCGCCACCGCGCAGAACGCACCGGCACCCATTTTCTTCAGCTTGTCGAAGCTGTATTCCTCGACCGTCCAGCCGTATTGCTTGGCCAGCGCCTTGATGCGCTTGCGATACACGCCGGGCGTCAGTTCATCCGGCCCCTGCACCGTGAGGCTGCGGGTGAGGCTGTTGCCTTCGGCCAACGCCTGCACGCGGGCAAAGCCGTCGGCCGATTGATGGCCAAACAGCTGCACGGTTTTAAGTTCGGTTTCGGGCTTGGTCTTTCTTGACGGCAGCTGCACCGCATTGACCAGAGCCGAATACACCGCCGCGTCGGCTGCGCGCGCCTTGAAGTCCGCCTCGCCGAACACCGCCAGCGTCAGCGCCTTGGGATGTTCGGCCAGCAGCAGCGCCAAGCCCTTGCGCACCAGTTCGTGCGCCTCGAACGTGCTCGCATCGGGCTTGAGCATGGCGTACACCGCCAGCGTACCGCCGGGCAGTTGCACCGCCACCGGCGACTTGGCCAGCGCATCGGGCTTGAGGTCGCGCCGCTTCATCACCGCCTTGAGTTCGACGCTCCCCGCCAGCTCGGGCAAGGTTTTCGATACCGGCAGCAGGATCAGGGCGTGAGTCGCCGATTGCAGTGATTTTTCGGTGATTTCCTGTTTGTTTTCAGCGAGTTTAGGCAGCATGAGAGATCCTTGGGGGTGGCGTTTTTCTTGATGGCTGGCGGGGTTTCCCGGATAATCCGCCGGTTGAACTTTTTCCAGCGCCTTTTCCGGGCCTATCCCAACACAGGGTAACCGAATGAAGATTGAAGACAAGAAGCGCGTACTGCGCGAAATGGTATTGCACCGTCGTTTTGAAGAACGCTGCTACCAAGCCTATATCGAACGCAAAATTGGCGGCTTCCTCCACCTCTATCCCGGTCAGGAAGCCTGCTGCAACGGCGTGATGGAAGCCGCGCGCCCCGGCCAGGATTACGTGATCACCGGCTACCGCGACCACGTTCACGCGATCAAGTGCGGCGCCGACCCGAAAGAAGTCATGGCCGAGCTATATGGCAAGGAAACCGGTTCCTCCAAAGGCCGCGGCGGCTCGATGCACATCTTCGATGCGGCGCACCATTTCATGGGCGGCTACGCCCTGGTCGGCGGCCCGTTCCCGCTGGCAGCCGGCATCGCAAAGGCGATCCAGCTCAAGGGCGGCGACGAAATCGCCATCTGCTTTCTGGGCGACGCCGCCAACAACCAGGGCGTGTTTCACGAAACCCTGAACATGGCCGCGCTGTGGAAGCTGCCGGTGCTGTTCGTGTGCGAAAACAACCTCTACGGCATCGGCACCTCGATCGAGCGTTCCACCGCCGTGATTCATCAGCACAAGCGCGTGGCGGCCTACAACATCCCATCCGCCGAATGCGACGGCCAGGATATCGATATCGTGTACGAACATGCACGCACGGCGGTTGACCACGTGCGCGCAGGCAACGGGCCCTACTTTCTGGAACTGATGACCTACCGCTATCGCGGCCATTCCATGTCGGACTCGCGCGGCTACCGTTCGCGCGAAGAAGAAGAAGAATGGAAACAGCGCGACCCCATCTTCATGCTGCGCGACCGTCTGATCACGGCCGGCGCGCTCACCCTGGCCGACTACGAAGCCATGGAAAAGGAAACCGACGCCTACATCGAAAACGAAGTCATCAAGTTCGCCGAAGAATCGCCCGAACCGCGTGTCGAAGACCTCGAAAAATACGTTTTCGCCGACCGTGCAAGCCAGCAGCCCTGGCTTACCGGCAAAGCCGCTTGAAACGCGGACTGTTCAATCACGGCGCTGACGCGACACTGAATTAAAGGAAACAAAATGGCTCAAATCATGCTGTGGGAAGCGATCCAGCGCGCCCACGACGAAGAAATGTCGCGTGACCCGCTGGTCATCTGTATGGGCGAAGACATCGGCGTGGCCGGTGGCACCTACAAGGCGACCAAAGGTCTGTACGAAAAATACGGCCCGCTGCGCGTAATGGACACGCCGATTTCGGAAGGCGGCTTCACTGGCCTGGCCATCGGCGCGTCCTTCCTCGGCGTGCGGCCGATCGTTGAAATCATGTCAGTCAACTTCGCCTGGCTGGCGATGGACCAGATGTTCAACTCCGCTGCCAAAATCCGCTACATGTCGGGCGGCCAGATCGAAGCGCCCTGCGTGTTCCGTTCGGCTGGCGGCGCGGCGCACCAGCTCGGCGCGCAGCACTCGGCGCGAATGGAAAAGGTTTTCATGGGCGTCGCCGGTTTGCGCGTCGTCACGCCGTCCAATCCCAAACAGGCTTACGGCCTGCTGAAATCGGCGATCCGCAGCAACGATCCGGTGTTCATCAACGAACACGAACTCATGTACAACATGAAGGGCGAGGTGCCGGACACCGAATACTTCCACCCGCTCGAAGGCTCCGATATCGCACGCTCCGGCACCGATGTCACCCTGTTCGGCTACAACATCTCGGTGCACTGGTGCCTGAAGGCAGCCGAAATTCTCGACAAGCAATACGGCATTTCGGCTGAAGTCGTCGATCTCTATTCGCTGGCCCCGCTGGATCGCGCCGGCATCAAGCAATCGGTCAGCAAAACCCATCGCGTGGTGATCGCTGAAGAAGACGAAGCGCCGGTTGGTGTTGGCTCCGAAATCATCGCCATCATCAACGAAGAATGCTTCTTTGAACTCGATGCCGCTCCGGTGCGCGTGCACTCGGCGCTGGTGCCGCAGCCGTACAACCACACGCTTGAAAAAGCAGCGATTCCCGATCACGAGGATGTGGTCAAGGCAGTTCTGAAGTTGTTCGGAAAAGCGTAAACCCCTTTTTGTCCGCGAAGGACGCGAAGAAACGCGAAGAAAAGCTCTCTGAGAACCACTTCGCGCGTCTTCGCGTCCTTCGCGGATAAACAAAGAATTAGGATCCAAGCATGTCCCAACACTACGCAATAACGATGCCGCAGCTCTCGGACACCATGACCGAGGGCGTGGTCGTCAGGCCGGCGACCGCGTCGAGCGCGGCGATATCGTCGCCACGGTGGAGACCGACAAGGCCATCATGGACGTCGAAGTCTTCAAGGCCGGTTATCTGGCCGGTCCGCTGGCTGACGTCGGCGCGACTATCGCGGTTGGCGCAGCGCTCGGCTACATCACCGACACCGCTGGCGACGTGGCGATTGCCGCCGGCGAAGTGGTGGCCGAACTGGCGCAGACCGAGATGATTCCACACCACGCCGGCACGCCGATCGTGATGCCGCAACTGTCGGACACCATGACCGAAGGCGTCGTCGTCACCTGGGAAAAACAGCCCGGCGATGTGATCAAGCGCGGCGACATCGTTGCCACGGTGGAAACCGACAAGGCCATCATGGACGTCGAGGTGTTCCAGGAAGGCTTCCTCTCCGGCCCGATCGCCGACGTGGGCAGCGTGGTCGAAGTCGGCCACCCGATGGGCTTCATCGTCGACGATGCATCGAAAGCAAACGATACCGGCGTAACCATCACTGCCGACCACAAGATCAAAGGCACGCATCAGGTCGCGCCCCACCCGGCCGACAAGCCCGCGCACATCCCCACCCCCAAAGCCACGCCGGCGCAGATTGCCGCCAGCGGCAACGCCGCACCCGTCGCGCGGCCACAGGGTCGTCAGGCGAGCCCGTATGCACGCAAGGTCGCGGCGCAACTGGGCGTGAATCTCAGCGGCCTCGCCGGCAGCGGCCCGTCCGGCGTGATCGTTGCAGCCGACGTCGCGCGCGCCCGGCCGTCGATGCAGGAAGTTGCGCACTCGCTGCCGCAGGTCGACGTGCCGGGCCAGGGTCGCGCCATGAGCTCGATGGAAAAAGCCGTCAGCCACGCGATGACTGCCTCGCTCACGCTGCCGACCTTCAACGCCACGATGAACATCAACACCGCTGCGCTGACTGCCGCGGCCAAGGCCAACAAGGTCTCGGTCACGGTCGCGATCGCCAAGGCCTGTTCGGTGGCGATGACAAAATTCCCGCGCATGAACTGGGCCTACCAGCCGGTCGACAAACTGGTCGAGCGCAGCAACCACGACTTCGGCGTCGCCGTCACCTCGAACGACGGCGGCCTGGTGGTGCCGATCCTGCACGGCATCGAAAAGAAATCCCTGGCCACGCTGCAAGGCGACTGGGGCGGCCTGGTCGAACGCGCCCGCATCCGCAAACTCGCGCCGGCCGAATACGCCAACCCCACCTTCACCATTTCCAACATGGGGATGATGGGCGTGTCGCACTTCACCGCCATCCCCACGCCCGGCATCGCCGCGATTCTGGCGATTGCAGCCAACGGCCCGCAAGGCACGCCCTTTACGCTCACCTGCGATCACCGCGTGCTCAACGGCGCCGAGGTGGCGTTGTATCTGGGCGCGTTGAAGGCGACGATCGAAGCGCCGGAAAGCTGGATCGCCGGTGAGGCGTCAGGGGTGAGGGGTGAGGCGACGGGCAGTGCCGCTGCCACCCATGCCGCACCCGTTTCGCCCATCCCCGAGGGTAACTGGGACGTCCCCGTAGTGGTCATCGGCGGCGGCCCCGGTGGCGAGGACTGTGCACGCGACCTGGCCGATCACGGCATCAAGGTCATGATGGTCAACAACGAACCCTTCCCCGGCGGCGAGTGCCTGTGGCGTGGATGCATCCCGTCCAAGGCCTGGCGCGCTGCGGCAGACGTCATCCGCAACCGCAGCCACGACGCTGAAATCGGTGTCGATGGCACGCAGACCCCGACGCTCAACTGGGCGCAAGTCGAAAAGCATCGCCGCTGGGTGCAAACCAGCCGCGGCGACATGGCGCTCAAGGCCGACAAGGGCATGAAGATCGACGTGCGTGAAGGCTACGGCGAATTTGTCGACGCCCACACCCTGAAGATCACCCCGGTCGAAGGCGAGCCCTACACCGTCAGCTTCGGCGCAGCCGTCATCGCAACCGGCGCGCCCGCCTTCGTGCCGCCGATTCCCGGCGCGCGCGAAAACCTGGCGAGCGGCGGCGTGTTCACCTCCGACACCATCTGGAACTTGGCGGCTCCACCGAAGAAAATGGCGATCATCGGCGGCGGCGTCATCGGCGTCGAGATGGCGCAGATCTTCCGCGACTTCGGCACCGAAATTCTGGTGCTGGAACGGCACGAACGCATCCTCGGCGAGATCGAGGAAGAAATCGGCAAGACCCTGATCGGCCTGCTGGAAAAAGAGATTAGCGTCGTCACCAACGCCTCGATCGACGGAGCGATCGGTGCGCCGGGCAAGATGAGCGTCGCCTACAAGAACGCAGCCGGCGAAGCGCTCACCTTTGATTGCGACATCGTGTTGATGGCCACCGGCAAGCGTCCCGACACGAGCAAGCTCAACCTCGACAAACTCGGGGTCGAACTCGACGGTGCCGCGATCAAGGTCAACCCGCGCGGCCAGACCAGCGTGCCGCACATCTACGCGGTCGGCGACGTCATCGGCGGCTACATGCTCGCCCACACCGCCGCCACGCAGGGCCGTGTTGCCGCCGACAACCTGTTGGGACATGCCAGCGAATACGACCAGGACCGCGACTGCGGCGTCACCTTCTCGCGTCCGCAGGCTGGCTTCGTCGGCTTGAGCGTAGCACAGGCGAAAGCCAAGGGTATCGACGCAGTAGAGGCCAAGATGCCGATGAGCATCGACGCCAAGGCCATGATCACCGGCGAAACCGACGGCATGATCAAACTGGTGGC